>CAZUNT010000022.1:0-25224 GCA_964622215.1 uncultured Caldilineaceae bacterium | reverse complement strand
TCGGTGATGTCGGTATGAGAGCCGGTCATACGGACTGCCTGCCGCTCCACATCCAACTCGACAACCTTGCCGCGCCCCAGAATCCAACGCCATTCCCCATTCTTTGCTTTCAAGCGGGCCTCAACCGCAAAGGGGGTGTGTTCGGCCAGGGCATGCTGCACGGCTTGTTCAGCCGTGACCGCATCATCCGGGTGGAGCAATTGCCGCCAGCTTTCATAAGTCGGGGAAAATTCGCCCGGCTCGTAACCCAGCATAGTGTAATAACGAGGGCTGAAATAGGCTTGCCCCGTCCTGGGATCCCAGTCCCAGATGCCGTCGGTGGTTCCTTCAAGAGCCAAACGCAGGCGCTCTTCACTTTCCTGTAAGGTTTTCTCCGCCTGTCTGCGTTGGATGATAGCGGCGATGAGGGAGATCACCATAACAACCAGGATCATCACCACAATGAGAGTCCCGATCAGCACCATCCCGGCCAGGTTTTCCTGTTCGGGATAATATTTGGCCTCCAAATATTCAAGGGGGGTATTTTGGGCAGCAACAGGATAAACCGCTAACCCCAAGTAAATAAGTATCAACAATACTAATAAGGCCCAATAGGGCCAGCCAGATGAGGAATCCCCTATTTTTCGAATTCTGCCTTGAGAACAATCTTTGCCTGGCATGGTATTCTCCTGCTTCATAGGGTTTTCAGCAGACTCTCTGCTATTTTGGGGCCTGATTCACCAGCAACCAATAGAAGCCGACCTGGCTTATGGCTTCGGTAAAAGCGCCAAATTCCACCGGTTTGACCACATAGCTGTTGGCCCCCAGCTCGTAGGCGGTCTTGATATCCGGGTCTTCGTGCGAAGAGGTCATTATCACCACCGGAATCATGCGCGTGCGCTCATCTGTTTTGATCGCCTGCAGGACTTCCAAACCATTCACCTTAGGTAGTTTCAGATCGAGCAGCACTATTTTAGGGTGATTAATCATGCCTCGATCAACATATTTGCCCCGGCCGAAGATGAAATCCAACGCTTCTGCGCCGTCCTCAACCGCAAAGAGCCGGTTGGTCAGATTCCATTTCTTTAAAGCCCGGATGATCAACTCGGCGTCCCGAGGGTTATCCTCTACCAACAAAATATCTACCTGGTTCATCGTCAATCTCCTTTTTGAGATAGGGTAAAATAAAATGTGGCTCCCTGGTCCACTGCACTTTCGGCCCAAACCCGTCCGCCGTGACGGTGAATGATGCGCTGGACAATCGCCAAACCCACCCCGGTACCGGCAAATTCTTTTTCGCTATGGAGGCGTTGGAACACGCCAAACAGCTTGCCCGCATACTGCATGTCAAAGCCCGCCCCATTATCGCGCACCCAGTAGACGGTTTCACCGTCACTTCGTTGGCTGCCCACTTCAATGACTGCCCGCTCTCGTTTGGAGGAGAACTTGAGGGCGTTGGCCAGCAGGTTGATCCACACCTGGCGGACCAAGGTTGGGTCGCCTACCACCGGGGGCAAGTTGCCCATCCGGAAATCAAGCCGTTCCCGGCTCTCGACCGTTGTCAATTCGTCGAACACCGTATGGACCAGCCTCTCCATGTCAATCGAAACAGCCTGCATCTGAGCGCGGCCCAGCCGGGAGAAAGCCAGCATGTCGTCAATCAACTGGCTCATTCGCCCAGTTTGATGACGAATGACAGAACAGATGCGCCGACCTTCGGCGTCCAGAGCCGACTCATAATCTTGCATCAAAATACGGGTGTATCCATCAATGGCTCGCAGCGGCGCCCGCAAATCGTGCGAGACGGAATAGGAGAAAGCTTCCAGTTCTTTGTTGGCAGCTTCTAGTTGGGCCGTGCGCTCTTCAACCCGGCTTTCCAGTTGATCGGCGTAGCGTTGCACCTGTTCGTGTAAGTAGGCTTGCTGAATTGCGACTGCCAATTGAGCGGCAACTTCCTGGGCAACTTCGATGTGCGCCTCACTGAAAGCATCCGGTTCGTTCGCGCCTAGATTAAGCATACCAATCAGGTCGCCCCGAGCGATGAGGGGGATATTAACATAAGAGAGCACGCCTTCCGCCATAAGGTTGCTATCCATTGGGGTAAGCTGCGTCAGGGTATGCACATTCTTAACCAGACGCGTTTTACCGGAACGGATTTCATCCACAATGTAACCAAAGGTGGTTAGAGGAACTGTCAACTCTGCGCCAAGCATTGTTTCTTCTGGGCTATAAACAGCCAAAACGACGCCCTGTTGAGCTTTGAAATCAAACAGAACGACACTGATCCGGTTGAAAGACAATAATTGGTAGATATATTTCAGGACAGATTGTGCCGTTTCTTTGAGGGATTGAGCTTCTAGAATGGCCTGGTCAATCTGGCGCTGGCTTTCCAGGCGGGTAGTATACTGCTGTATTGCCTTCTCTGCCTGAACTTGCTCGGTGATATCCTGGGTCATCACCATCCCGGCGATGATTTGGCCTTGTTCGTTTCTAACCGGCAGCGTGTGGGTAAGATAAACATGGTCTTTATACAGCACCCGGTTGATTGTTGTCCTACCCGCCAGCGCCGAGCGATGATCCGGCTCGATGGCCTCACAGATTTCCGGTGGAAACATCTCCCAGATCGTTTTGCCCTCCATCAATTTAGGGGACAGGCCAACCGCAGCCAGTCCGATGCCGTCGGCGATCATGTAGCGCAGGTCGTGATCAAACAAAGTCACCGCCCCGTTGGGAAAATTTCGAACCAGGGTGCGATAACGTTCTTCACTCTCCTGTAACGCCTTTTCGGCCATTTTGCGCTCGGTGATGTCAGGGAAGGCCAAAAACGCAGCAATCTGCTCTCCCGCCGCGTTGTAAACCGGGGCGGCGCTGGCCAGGTTCCAACGCCACGTGCCGTCCTTGCGCAGCACGTTAAGCTCCTTGCTCCTCGTCGTGACCCCTTGCAGCGCCAGTGCCAACGGCAGCTCTGCCAGAGGGATCGGACGGCCCTCGCCGTCGAAATCCTGCCAGGACGGTTTGTAGTCCAAAAAGCGCTGCCCGATGGGGCTTGGGTTGTTCTCGCCTATTAAGAATCGCACGGCAGCGAGGTTGACGATTCGCATAACACCGTCCGGCACGCTCACCAAGACCATCGGCACAGGTGTCTGTTCGAAGGTCGCCTCGAGCAGTATCTTGGTGTCCTCAAGCTCCTTCTGCGCTTGCCTGGCCGCGGTCAGATCGCGCATCACTGCCACCGCGCCCAGGAGTTGTCCCGCGCTGTCGTAAAACGGTGAGCAGTTGGAGGTGATGTAGCGCGGGATCTGAGCTTTGGCCTGGATGACTAACGCCGCGTCACGCAACCGCTCCCCGCGAAAAGCCCGCACCAGGGGAATGGTTGCCACCGTGAGCGGGGTGGCGCCGTCCTCCGCGTAAAGACCGTAGTAAGATGCCCATTCCTCTTGCGGGATGTGCAAGGGGTCCAATCCGTGCCACTCGCGCGCCGTGCGGTTGAACAAGGCCAGCTTACCTGCGGCATCACAGGCCACCACACCATCCACCATGTTTTCCAGGAGCGCGCGGACAAACTCCTGTTCCCGCTGCAAGGATTCCTCGACCCGTTTGCGGTCGGTGATGTCTTGCACCGTGCCTGTGATTGCAGTGAGAGCGCCGTCGTCGTCGTAGACTCCCTGAAAAGTGGAGAAGTAGTAACCCGTACTGCCGTCGGGTCGGAGGAACCTTTGTTCATAGGAGCCTGCTTCACGGCTTTCGACTGCCCTTTGGATGAGTTCCTGGTCACGCTGACGGTCCCCTGGCCAGGGCGACAGCGCCAGGATTGAGTCGATTTGAGGGGTGAACTCTTCCGGGTCGAGTTGAAAGATTCTGTACACTTCGTCGGACCATTCCACCGCACCGGAATTGACGTCCCAGAACCAGTTGCCGAGGTGAGCCAATTGTTGGGCTTCTCGCAATCTGCGCTCACTCACTCGCAGCGCCGCCTCCACCGCTCGGATTTCGTCCAGATCATTCTGAATTCGTCCTGTTTGTTTGCGGACCGTAATCCTCAGCGAGGCCATCCACAGCCACAAAATACTCACTACGCCGGCTATGGCAATCCCTCCTACCACCAGGGCCGATCGCACCGTGCTGGAGAGGCCAGGATCCTCTCCATAGAAGGCCAAAATAAAAACACTGCTAGCTAGTAGGAAGCCGTATATCGAAACTCTGACCGGAACCAGTTTTTTTAGCTTTATCATTCAATGAATACCTCCTTGGGCTCAGGTCAACATTTATCGCAACGAGGCTATTCGACGTCAGGAATAGTGAAGTAAAACGTTGCCCCCTGGTCCACCTCTGCTTCGGCCCAAATCCGCCCGCCGTGGCGGTGAATGACACGCTGGACAATCGCCAGGCCCACCCCGGTGCCGGCAAATTCCCTGGGGCTGTGCAGGCGTTGGAACACACCAAACAGCTTGTCCGCATACTGCATGTCAAAGCCCGCCCCGTTGTCGCGCACCCAATAGGCGATTTCGCCGTCACTCTGTTGGCTGCCCACTTCGACGACCGCTCGCTCTCGTTTGGACGAGAACTTGAAGGCGTTGGCCAGCAGGTTGGTCCACACCTGGCGGATCAAGGTTGGGTCGCCCACCGCCGGAGGCAAGTCGCCCATCCGGAAATCAAGCCGTTCCCGGCTCTCGACCGTTGTCAATTCGTCGAACACCGCCTGGACCAGATCCTCCATGTCAATCGGAACAAGCTGCATCTGAGCGCGGCCAAGCCGGGAGAAGGCCAGCATGTCGTCAATCAACTGGCTCATCCGCCGGGTTTCATCCCGAATGACAGCACAGACCCGCCGGCCCTCGGCATCCATAACCGCCTCGTAATCTTCCATCAGAATGCGGGTATACCCGTCGATGGCGCGCAGCGGCGCGCGCAAATCGTGCGAGACAGAGTAGGAGAAGGCCTCCAGTTCCTTGTTGGCGGCTTCCAGTTGGGCGGTACGCTCGATCACCCGCTGTTCCAGTTCTTCATTCAGACGCCGAATTTCTTCCTCCGCCTGCTTGCGCTCGGCAATGAACCACGCCTGTTGGATATTCTGATAGGCGGACGTAGAGAGCTGATTGGCGATGACAAAAAGAACCTGGGCTACTCTCTCGAATTGTTCCGACGACATAATGGGTATTTGGCGATAAGCGGTGCGAAACGCCGTTTCGTCGGCGCCGATCTCACGGCCGTAGGCCACTATTTCTTCCTCGTCTTGGGTTTCATTCCGGACCTGACCGATTAACCAGTTGGCGATATGGCGCCCGCCGACGGTGATGCTGGCGCCGGCGTTGCATAAACCGGCGCTCAAGCATGGCTGAATGTTGGGCCCGGAGGGATTATGCCGCCCGACCATCGCATCGGAGTAATTGCAGTTTTTGAGTCCCTGCGGGGTTTTGCGGATGAGCTGGCTGCAGAGATAGGAGAAGTTGCTCGGTTGAGTGATGGGGGTGCCGTCCGGGCGAGTGATGAGGGCAGCGACGCCGAAGGCCTTGGCATACAGGTCCTGGAGGTGCTGGATGTCGGACAGGTTGAACAGGTCTTCAAAAGCAATGTCTTCGGGAGCGTTCAGCGGCTGGGTCAACGCCAAGACACGTTTTTCGAGCGCTTCCTCCGTTCGCTTGCGTGCGGTAATATCCAAAGTCAACCCACCGAGCAAAGGGGGGCGGTCTGGCTGGGGGATGGCGAACTTGTAAGCAGACCAAACCCGTCCCCCGTACGATTCTTCAATCACCTGGCTTTGTTCGGACTCGAACACTCGTAGGTCGCCAGTCGTGAATTGTTCGGCAATTTCTGGGGGGAAGACATCCCGGTTTGTTTTGCCGAGAAGCGTTGCGGGAGCGATATTCAGATAGGTCATGAACCCCTGGTTGGCGAAGAGGTGGCGCGTGGTCGAGTCTTTAATATAGGCCAGACCTGGGAAATGATCCATGAAAAGCCGAAAACGCTCTTCACTCTCCTTTAACGCCTCCTCTGCTTTCTTGCGTTCGGTGATGTCACGCGTAATGGAGAGGAGACAGGTTTCGCCATTTACTTCGATGAGCCGGACCGACATCAATCCGGTTCGGACCGAGCCGTCTTTTGGACGAAACCTGGCTTCTAGACCAACGACTTCCCCTCGCTCCTTGAGCAACTGTCTAAGCCGAGCGCTGTCCTGGGGATCTGCCCAGATATTGATTTCGAGCGATGTTTTGCCGACGACCTCTACTGAGGTGTAACCCGTCATCGCCGTAAAACCGTCATTGATCTCAAGATACTGGCCGTCACGCATTCGACTGATGTTGATCGCGTCTGGCGAAGTGTGAAATACTTTAGCAAATTTATCTTCGGACCTGCGCAATGCCTCCTCCGTCTGCTTGCGCTCGGTGATGTCACGGACTGAGGCGATCACCCGTTTCTCACCCGCAATCTCGCAGGCATGCAAGGCCACTTCGGACCAGAACAACTCACCATTGCGGCGCTTGCATTGCCACTCGAAAACCTGCAAGCCCTCTTGGAACGCCCGGCGCACCCGCTCTTCTGCTTCAAGTTGGGCATAGGGTGGAACGCCGGAGCTGAGGTCGCCGATCGGCAGCCCAAGCGCATCCTCGCGATTGTAGCCAAACATGGCGCACATCCGCTCGTTGACATCCAGCATGCGGGCGGTTTCGTCGTGGACGAACAAGGCGTCGCTCGTCGCGTTAAAAACCTCCCGGTAGTTTCGCTCGCTCTTCTGCAGAGCCAGGGCTGTTGCCCGGATAGCTTTGATTTGATTGCTTTTAGACTGGTAAATGAACAGGCCAATTCCCAATCCACTCGTTATCACCAGGGCATAAAACCACCACGTTTCCCACCACGGCGGAATCACCTTGACCTTGAGCGAAACGCCCTGTTCGTTCCAGACCCCATCATTATTTGAGCCGATGATGCGCAGGGTATAGTCGCCGCCGCGTAAACCGCTGTAGCGCCCAAAGCGCCGCGCCCCGGCATTGAACCACTCCTGGTCCAATCCTTCCAGCATATATTTGTACTGGTTCTTCTCCGGCCGGGTAAAATTCAAGGCCGTATACTCGAACTCGAAATAGTTGTGCTGCCAGTCCAGCACGATTTCCTGCACCCGCTCCGGCGGCCGCTCCAGCGCCATTTCCTCGCCGCCCTGCTTCAAAGCCGTGACGGCGACGGGTGGAATGTAGGCGTTGTCCACGATCTCAGCCGGATAGAAGCTGTTCAGCCCTTTCGCCCCGCCGAACCACATCTCGCCGTCGCGGTCGCGGATGCCGTTCAGCGGATAGAACACATCCCCCTGCAAGCCATCGCCGGCCCTGTACACCTTGATTGCCTCGGTGCGGGGGTCGAACCTGACCAGGCCGCCGCCGCCCAATGACCCCAGCCACAGGTTACCCTCCCCGTCCTCGTTGATCGAGCCGATGGATGTGACCGGAAAGCCCGTCTCTTCGGTGTAGTGGGTGAACACGCCGGTGGCCCGGTCGAGCTTGTCAAAGCCGGCGGTGGTACCCACCCACAACCTGCCGGCCGAGTCCTCGAAGACCACGTTGAGCGTATCGGAACCGATGGTGGTGGGGTCGTCAGGGTCGTGGGTGTAGCGGATGATGGTATCCGTCCGCGGATCGAGCCGGTTGAGGCCGCCGCCGATCAGCGGCGCCCACACGTAACCGTCCCTGTCCTGGTAAAGCGTGAAGACATTGTTGCCGCCCAGGCTCTTGGGATCGTCGGGGTCGTGGGGATAATGAGTAAAGGTTTCGGCCTGTTTGTCGAATTTCTCCAGGCCGCTGTCGCTTGTGGCGATCCACAGGGTGTTCGGGGCGTTACGGTCTTCGATGATCATATTGACTTGCGTGGTCGACGCCAGGCTGGCCGGATTGGCCGGATCGTGGGTGTACGATTTGACAATCTTTCCTGCCGCCCGGTCAAAGATGTGCAGCTCGCCGGGCACTGAAGCGCCCAACCAGAAGGCGCCGGAGCTGTCCTCGTAGATGCCTGGGAAGTAGATATTGTCAATGTAGCGGGTAAACGTGCGGGTGCGTTTGTCATACTTCTGCAGGCCGGGGGCCGTGCCGATCCAAATCAGCCCGCTGCGGTCTTCATAAACGGCTACGACGATGTCAGAGATCAAGCTGTTTGGATCGTTGGGATCGTGGCGATACAGCTCGAACTTGAGTTTCCGGTGGTCCAGCTTGTCCACCACGCCGGTGTCGTTGACCAGCCACAAGATCCCGGCGCGATCCTCATATACCAGGGTAACCACGTTGCTGCTCAGGCTAAACGGGTCGTCAGGGTTGTGGGTGTAGTGGGTGAACATCCCCGTCTGCTTGTCGAAGGTACTGATGCCCACATGTTCAGCGTTCGAGTACGTCAGCCAAAACGTCCCGGCGCTGTCCTCGTAGACCTGCATAATATTGTCACTGCTCGGGCTGTTCGGGTTGTCAGGGTCGTGCGCATAGCGGGTAAAGGTGACAGTAGCCCGATCGAAACTAAAAAGGCCGCCCCCCAACGTCGCCAGCCAGAGGAGGCCATCCCGATCTTCGGTGATCGAGTTTACGGCGATGCCGCCGAGTCCTCGCGGGGCGTCTGGGTCAGGATCGTACCGGGTAAATGTGCCGGTCTGCCGGTCGAACCGGTCCAGGCCGTTGTCCGTGCCGGCCCACACCACCCCGGTTCGATCCGCGAACACCGTCCGCACGTTGTTATTGCTCAGGCTGCTCGGATCGGCTGGGTCGTGCCGGTAGCGGGTAAAGACGCCGGTCTGCCTGTCCAGCGCACTCAGCCCGCCGGCATTCCCTACCCAGAGGAGGCCTTCACGATCCTCGGCAATGCTGAAGGTCGACCCCAACAACCAGGCATCACCGCCGATGCTGCTGGGGTCAGCCGGGTCGTGCCGGTACTGGCTGAAGGTGTCAGTCGCCTTATCATACTTGACCAGGCCGCTGCCGGCTGTGCCGATCCAGATCAGCCCCTCGCGGTCCTCGTAGAGGGCGTAAATGTACGTGTCGGGCAGCGAATTGGGACCGCCGGGCTTGTAGAACTTCGTCTGGTAGGCGTCGTAGCGCACCAGTCCGCCGCCGGTCGTCCCCAGCCAGAGGAAACCCTCTCGATCCTGGAGGAACGTGCCGGTATTTTGGATGCCGGTGTCGAAGACGGCGCGGTCAAAGCGAACGCCTTGATCCACCGGACCCTGGGCATTTACCCCCGGACAAAAGCAGGCCTGGATCACCACCGTCAAGACAGCCAGGATTCGTAGTATCGTGACTGGTTTCATGCTAACTCCTAAAAAATAGACTTCGTAGGACAAGTTGCTAACTTGTCCCTAATACGGACAAGATAACATCTTGTCCTACATTTTCATCATCGGTGGCGTACTACAGTTCGTGAACACTCCTCTAACAACCTTTATCTCCTACGAGAGGATTCGGTAAAAAAATTACACAGAGAAACACGGAGAAGGCACAGAGATTCGCTAAGATTTCTCTGTGATTCTCTGTGCCGCCTCTGTGAAACTCTGTGTTCCTATTTTTAAACCTCATCATTCGCAGACATTGAATTACCGAACGCTCTCCTTACCTCACCTGGGCAGGGTAAAATAAAAGGTGGCCCCCTGGTCCACCTCTGCCTCAGCCCAAACCCGTCCGCCATGGCGGTGAATGATACGCTGGACAATCGCCAAACCCACCCCGGTGCCGGCAAATTCTTTTTCGCTATGCAGGCGTTGGAACACGCCGAACAGCTTGTCCGCATACTGCATGTCAAAGCCCGCTCCATTATCGCGTACCCAGTAGACGGTTTCGCCGTCACCCTGTCGGCTGCCCGCTTCTATGACCGCCCGCTCGCGTTTGAACGAGAACTTGAGGGCATTGGCCAACAGGTTGGTCCACACCTGGCGGATTAAGGTCGGATCGCCCATCGCCGGAGGCAAGCCGCCCATCCGGAAATCAAGCCACTCCCGGCTCTCAGCCGTCGTCAATGCATCGAACACCGCCTGGACCAGCCTCTCCATGTCAATCGAAACAAGCTGCATGTGAGCGCGGCCAAGCCGAGAAAAGGCCAGCAGATCGTCAATTAACTGGCTCATGCGCCGGGTTTCATCTCGGATGACGGTACAGACCCGCCGGCCCTCGGCATCCATGACCGCCTCGTAATCTTCCACCAGGATGCGGGTATAGCCATCAATGGCGCGCAGGGGAGCGCGCAAATCGTGCGAGACAGAGTAGGAGAACGCCTCCAGTTCCTTGTTGGCGGCTTCCAGTTGGGCGGTACGCTCGATCACCCGCTGTTCCAGTTCTTCGTTCAAGCGGTGAATTTTCTCCTCCGCCTGCTTGCGCTCGGTGATATTGGTGACCATCGAGTGCGTCCAGGGAAACTGGCCCTCGTCGTCACGCTTAGTTTTGGTGGTCATATTGACCCATACCGGTGTGCCATCCCGCTTTTGCATTTGCAGCTCTTCGTCGGGAATCGTTCCTCTGGCCTGAACATCCTGGAATATTTGCCGCACTTTGCTTTGGCCGTGTGGAGTATCGGCATAAAGGTCTGCCATAGGCCGGCCGATGATTTCATCAACGCTGTCGTACCCCAGCATCTCCGCCAGATACCGGTTACAACGCCCAACCAGTCCTTCTTGGCTGACTGAGAGATAGCCGCTGGGCGCATTTTCGTACAGGTCACGGTAATTCTCTTCACTCTGACGAATAATCTGCTCAACTTGCTTGAGCCGGGTAATATCGTGGCCCGTGGCCTGGATCTCGTTAACCTGGCCATGTTCATCCACAATACCCTGAAGGATCCAATGGATCCAACACGCTCGGCCATCCCAGCGGTAATTCAGGTATTCACCGCTGATCGGTCCGGGGTCCTGTAAGAAGTTCTGTGTTTCTTTTATGGCCTGCTCATGGAATTCGGGCGCGACCATGGTCAGATAGCTAACCCCAATCAATTCCTCCCGCGTTTTGCCATAAAATTTACAGTAGGCATCGTTGACAAAGGTCAGAGTAGTATCCGGCAGGTAGCGGCTGATCAGATCGATCTGGCTTTCGACCAAGGCCCGGTAACGGGCCTCGGAGGTCCGCAACTCGGCCTCTATCCGCCTACGTTCGGTGATGTCCTCCACCAGGGAAGCGATGCCGATGACCTGGCCGTCCGCGCCGGCAAGCGGAACGTTGAACCACTCGCAGATAATGATGCGCCCGTCCCTGGTCAAATTATCGTTGATGTTGTGTGTGCCGCCCTGCTGCACCAGCAGATTTTGCCATACCTGGTCAACCAGGGGCCACGCTTTTTCGGGCACGATAAGTTCCCTGGCATGGCGGCCCAGGGCCTCCTCGCATCTGTAACCAAAAATCCGTTCGGCAGCGGGATTCCACGCGGCCACCTCAAAGTTCGTATTCCACTCGATGACGGCCAGGGACGACTGCTGCACCAGCAGCGACAGCCGTTGTTGCGACTCACGGACCGCCTCCCGCAAGCGGGCCGCCCGGAGCGCCACCCCACCCTGTTCGGCCAGTGTTTGGTAGAGATGAAGCTTGTCCTCGTCAAAGTAGCCGCTGGACTTGGCCAGGGCAACGATAAAGCCCAACCACTCATTCCCGGCTGTAAGCGGGACGGCAGCGAAACTGGCTGCTCCAGCCTGGCGAATCACTTCGCGGCTAACGGGATCAACCCGTTCATCCGTAAAGACATTATCTGAGACAAACGGCTGGTCGGGGGAGAGGAAACGGATCGCCGTGAAGCGTGAAACCGGAAAGTGCGCTCCGTTGGTCACCACGGTCAGCACATCGCTCTCAAAGGGATTGTTGCGGCGTACGATGACGGTGAGTTCATCTCCCTGCTGATCAAGCGTATAAATTGCCACATAGACCTGGGGATAGACACCCGCGTATTGAATCAGCGCATCCAGCACCTCGTCCTCAGTCTCTGTGCCGGCTAGAGCCTGGCTGATCTCCAAGCGTATTTGGGTTTCGCGCAGGTTTCGTTCCAGCAGCGCCTCGGCCCGTTTGCGCTCGGTGATGTCCCGCACAAAGGCGCAGTCGAGTTCACGGTCCCCAAATTCGATGAAATTCGCCACGATTTCCACCGGAATGATTCGGCCGTCTTTGGTGCGATGATTGGCTTCGCGGGTTAATTGGCCCATTTCCTGGAGGTATTTCCAGGTATCGGGCCAGCGGGGGATTGAAAACTCCGGATCAATATCTGCCAGCGACATGCGGGTCAGCTCCGCCCGGGTGTAACCGAGCATGCGACAGGCCGCCTGGTTAACATCCACAATCCGAGCTGCCGCATCCATCCAATAAACGGCATCGGCCACGTTTTCTACGGTAAAGCGGGTCAAGCGTAAGGCTTCCTCTGCCTGCTTGCGCTCAGTAATTTCTTGCTGTAGTTCGACGGTTCGTTCTGCCACCTGGTGCTCTACCTCGATGTAAGCTTGCTCCAACGCCGCCTGGGTCTGTTTCAGTTGAGTAATGTCACGCGAGATGCCAAAGGTGCCAATAATGCGGCCGTTCTCATCGCGCAGCGGCATTTTGGTGGCCAGCAGCCAGAGTAACTGTCCATTAACCTGAACGCCCCTTTCTTCTATGCTCATCGGCTGGCCGGTCTGGATAATTTGCTGCTCCAATTCGTACTTGTACTGGGCGTCATCCGGGGGGAAAAAATCAAAATCACTCTTGCCGATGAGTTCGTCGGGGTCTGTCAATCCCATTCGGATAGCATAAGCCTTGTTGGCTCTAATAATCCGGCTGTTGAGGTCTTTGAAGTAAATACGATCGGGGATGTTTTCCATAAAGGTGTCGAGGATATATTGCTGCCGGGCCAATTCAGCCGAACGTTCCTGGATCCGTTGCATGAGCCTCACCCCATGCAATGCGCTGCAAAGCTCCCGTCGCAAAATTTCGTAGATGTCCCCATCCCGTGGCCCCACCTCGAACACCACAAAGCCGAGCTGATGCTCCTGGAAGTAGAGCGGCTCTACCACTAAGTTATAGCGTTTAGCCCGTGGTAAGAGTTCCACCGGGGCCAACTGTTGAGAGGGGAAACGCCAGCCACCAGCATCCACAGCCACCCGCCCCTGTTCATTATAGCCCAAAATCAGCCTGGCCCAGCCGGTGGGTCCAGCCGGATTCTCGTACAATGAGAGATAACAACCGGGGAAACCCAAGTGTGGCAGTTTCTCGGCCAGCAGGTCCATTAATCTCATCAGGTCGAAGGTGGTGCTTAAGGCGCCCCCAATTTCCGCCACCAACCGCGCTTGTTGGCTCTTTTGCCAGGCCTGGCGCATCTCAACCCGCTTCCCCATCTCCCCGATCATCACCCGGGCCTGCTGCCACAAATCTTCGGCCCGTAACGCCTCATCACGGTCCAGGCAGGGTAAGGTGTGGCGGCGCAAAACGGACAGCACGCCATGCCAGTTGGCCACGTCGCCTCCGGCTGCTGTCGCCTGGCGCAAGATTTCATCCAGGGTCAGCAAAAAGCGGCCCGCCGATTTCTCTGCTATCTCAACGGCAAATGCATCCAGAAGCCGGGCGGACCAACCGGCCGGAAGGCCGTCAGACCGGCCTCCTCCCGCCTGTGACACCTCCGCCAGAATTTTTTCTTGCCTGGCGGCGAGGGCCACCTTGAAGGACTCACCGGCTGCTGTCACCGGCCCGGCCGCCGCCTGCATCACTTTGGGGTCCAAACAGCCGCACGACTGCCGGATCACCAACCGGGTGGGGAGGATCACCTGTTCGGGCGTCTGTTCGCCATGTAACTGGGCCAGGACCATCTGGGTGGCTTGCTTGAGTAGGTCGTAGATTGGCTGGCGGATGGTGGTCAGCGGAGGCGCGGCAAAAACGGTCTCGTCGGTGTCATTAAATCCGGTGACAATCACCTCATCCGGCACAGTCACGCCCCGGGCCTGCAATTCCTCCATCGCCCTAACAGCCATCTCGTCATTAGCCACAACCACGGCGTCAAACTTCACCTGACGTTGGTCGAGTAAGATACGGATGGCCTGGCGGCCCGAACCTGATCTCCAATCGCCGGGTGGCGCCACCAGATCTGGCTCGAACGGGAGGTCATATTCGCTCAGAGTCTCAATATAGGCCCGATAGCGTTCCTGAGCTTCGACATTATCGGGCGGACCGGGGATAAAAGCCAGCCGGCGGCAGCCATGCCGATCAATCAGATGGTGCATAACCTCACGTACTCCCTGATAGCTGTCTACAAGCACGGCCGGTATTCCGGCCAGGGCCACCCCAATACTCACCATTGGCAACGGCCGGTATCGTTCACAGAATGTCTTCAGCCTCTCTACCCCTGCATAACTACTCAACGCACTGCTACTAATGACCAACCCATCTACGTTAACTACGTTTGCCAGGTCATAAACGATATTGGCCTGCGCTTCAAAGGCATACTGGGTCGCATTTAAACCCCCTCCTAGAAAGCAAATCAGATTGGCGTCTTTTTCCTGGGCAACATCCATAACGCCATGCCACAAACGCACCCCGAAGGTATCCCAAATCCCATGAGTCAAAAATCCAATGGTCGGGCGTTTATCCAACGTTTTGTTAGGTTTGAGTTCGCTCGGTTTAGGCATGTTTTCCATAACTATCACTTTTCTTTCGTCTATCATAGGAGATGTCTATCTATTGAATCCTGATCTATTATCCTATTTTTGGCAATAGTTAGCTAGTACTCAGAACGAAACTGGCTAATAAAAACATACCGGGTGAGTCAGGCCAAATCTAGTATCAAATGTCACTACTAAATCATGACAAATGTCATAAAAAATTTGAGATTGCCCTTCATTTTACCAAGCGCCACAAAAACGATATAATAATATGTAAAACACACTGTGGGAGAGTTTTTGATGCCGGAGAAAATCTTGATCGTTGACGACGACGAGGTGCTGCTAAAGTGGCTGACCCAGGGACTGGAGCGCGAAGGCTTCCAGGTGATGACGGCTTCAACCGGCCCAAAAGCCCTTGCCGCAGCCCAAGTAGAACCGAAACTAGCGCTCATGCTCCTGGATGTGAGCCTGCCCGGAATGAACGGCTATCAGGTGGCTAAAACTCTCCAAAGCCAACCTAATACGGCCGGTATTCCCATCATTTTTCTCACCGCCAGCGATACCCTAAAAGATAGAATAGCCAGTTTTGACGTTGGGGCAGTTGATTACCTGGCCAAATCCCTTAGACTCCCGGAACTCATTGCCCGGATCAAGGCCACCCTGCATCGGATCAAAGTCGAGCGGGAAAAGGCCCAGCGCAACCTGGAAGAGTACAAAAGCAACCTGTCCGAAAACATGGGCCACGAACTGCTGACCCCGGTGAATAAGGTCTTGAATGGAGTTGATCTACTCGTCCGCCTGGCCAGCAAAGAAAACATCACCCAATTTAATGAAGTTATCGACATGATCCGCCTGGGCGCCGACGAGTTACGTTGGCTCCTGGAAGATTTGTTAATGATTAACCAGATTTCTGACCAACGACTAGGCCCTTTTCGCCAACCGATCGACTTACCTGAAACTGTCAAAACTATGGTTGAACAGACCGAGGCCAAGTACGCCCGCAAAAATTTGACCTTCCAGGTACAGGGGCCTAAGCAGCACGCCGTTAATATACATCGCAAACACCTCAATCATATCTTACATCATTTATTAGATAACGCCGCCAAATTTAATCTACCGGGTGGCCAGTCAAAAATTACGGTGCGGCCGGTGGGTCAAGCGGGGGCAGAAATTGAGATTGAGGATCAGGGTAAAGGGATCAATCCGGAGTTGCTGGAAAAGGTTTTTGATAAGTTTTATCAAATTGATATGTCGATGACCCGCGATAGCGGCGGATTAGGTCTTGGGCTTTACATTGCCCGCACCCTGGCCCGCACCTACGGCGGCGACGTGACCCTGACCAGCCAACCCGGCGCCGGCACTGTAGCTCACTTCACCATCCCCGATATAGCCCCGGATTGGGCGTAACCCAAGCGCCTCTCCACTCAAAGTTGAGTTTTACCTCGATCTAAGTTACAATTATGTAAACTCAAGTGTAAGACCTGACAGGTTTTGAAAACCTGTC
Organism: uncultured Caldilineaceae bacterium; assembly: GCA_964622215.1. Classification (GTDB taxonomy): domain Bacteria; phylum Chloroflexota; class Anaerolineae; order 4572-78; family J111; genus DSQQ01. The sequence goes on along the minus strand of CAZUNT010000022.1, from coordinate 9,187 downwards.
AGGTCTTATTCCCACTAATCTTAACTTTTTAGGTGACATCCATAATGCCCAACTTCTTAAACTTAAATTCAATCATGCTGGCCATAAGCCTTTTCGTTTTAAGCGCCTGCGGGAATCAGGCTACACCGGTCGAAGATATTATCCCAATTGCCGTGGCAACCGTGCCAGCAGTGACAGCGACCCTACCCCCGGCAACACCCCTCACGACAGCCCCACCTGCCGCCACTCCCCTTGCTGCGGCGGAAGTGCCTGCCACCTCACCTGCACCGGCGACCAATGACGCCCCGGCGATTACTTTTAATCTTTCAGGTGGTATTATTGGGTTTTGTGATGAACTGACTATCAGCCCGGCCGGGGGTTATACCCTGCGCACCTGTCAACAACCCAACGAAATTAGCGGCAACTTGATCCCTTCTGATGTGGAGGCGCTTAACCAGTGGCGGAAAAATCTGGCCGATTTTAGCCTCAACCAAGAAGATAACTCTGGCGGGGCGGATAATCTAACCTCCCGGTTGGTTTTTAAGGGCCAGGGTGCAACCCAGGCCGACGAAACCCAGCAGGGCCTCATACTTGATTGGGTGAACCGGTTGCTGGCGCAAATACGCCCCCAGTCTGTCCCCTCGCCCACACCCGAACCGGTGGTCATTGGGCCGGAGGGCCTGTGCCCCGATATTGCCCGACCGGCCATTCTGGTCATTAATTTTCAGCGGCAGGGCGGCTTAACTCTGGTTGATCCTAATAGCCAGGCCGCCTGTGACATTCAACTCAAACAGCCACCCTATGGCCGGATTGTTACATCTGCCGGTAATATTTACTACCCCCTTTATGACGAAGCCGCTAAAACCGTGACCATCTGGCAACTCAGTCCAAAAGGCGAACAAACCCCACTGGCCTTTACCGGCGTATCAATGGAGCAATTCGGGCCGTACAGCTTTACGATTTCCGGCGATGGGAATAAGATTGCCTGGGTGCGTGCTGTACCCAATTTTGAACAAGACCCGCCGCTCTACCGCAACGACTTATGGGTAGCTAATCTGGATGGGTCCGGCCAGGTGACTTTGCTGGACCAGGCCGAGTACGAGCAACGCTATGTCGAGCCGGTGCGCTTTGCTCCCGACAACAGCACCCTTTACTACGCGCTCCAACCCGATGGGTTAGGGGGTGGTATGTTCAGCTTCGGGGGACGTTACGATAGTATGGTCAGCCTGCCCACAACGGGCGGCGAACCTCACCTTATCTTTGCCTGCCCCGAAGGTGAGAATATGATGTGCATTGGCGATATTGCCCCCACTGGCAGCGCCCTGGCTTACGTCCAGCCTGGCCAGGGTGTCGTAGTATTGGGCAGCGATGGCGCTCTCCTGGCCACCCTGACGCCGCCGGCCACCGATTACATTGGCTCGCCTGTCTTCGGGCCAACCGGCAATTTAGCTTTCGTCTCGGTCACCCTAACGGAGGCCGGCGAGCAAACGTTGCCTCAACCGAATCCTGGCGCCATCAGCCTGGTTGCCCCTCCCTACACCGGCGAACTCAAGACCCTGGTCAGCGATAAAACCGTCACCGCGGCCTGGGAGTGGCTGGACGAAAACCGCCTGATCTATGGCGCCCTTGACCCTGAGAGCGGCAACATCGGCACGGCGATAGTGACCCTTGATGGTCAATCGACCAAGTTATCGTCTAATTTCGCTCTGGCCGTGCTACGATAGAATGGGGAGGAAGATGAAACAAGCAATTATTTTTGGCGCGGGGAATATTGGCCGGGGTTTTATCGGCCAACTTTTTAGCGAGTCCGGTTACCAGGTAACGTTTGTCGACGTGGATCAAACCCTCCTGGCGGCGCTCAATCAATCCGGCCAGTATACCATCCGGCTGGTAACTAACGAGTCCAGCACCGACGTGATCGTTGGCCCGGTGCAAGGTTTAGCGGCCGGCGATAGGGAAGCGGTTGCTCAGGCGGTAGCCGAAGCCGAGATTGGGGCGACGGCGGTTGGGGCCGGGGCGCTTAAGTATGTCGCTCCGGTGGTGGCAGCGGGGATTGTTAAACGCGCCGACAGGGGCATGACCACACCGCTAAACCTGATTATCTGCGAAAATCTTAAAGATGCGGCCAATATCTTCCGACAGATGGTCAAAGCTGAATTGCCGCCCGGCTACCACGATTACCTGGCTCAATATATCGGCTTTGTGGATACGGTCATCGCCCGGATGGTTCCCCCCCTGCCTCCCGAACTGCGGGCGCAAGACCCCAGCCTGATTGTGGTGGAGCCGTATAAAGAGCTGCCGGTTGACGCTACGGGGTTTGTCGGCTCGCCCCCGGAGATTGTGGGCATGCAGCCGGACAGCCCCTTTTCTTTTTACACCGACCGCAAGCTGTACATGCACAACGCCAGCCACGCCGTTTTGGGCTACCTGGGCTACCGGCGAGGTTATGTTTACGGCTATGAAGCGCTGTTGGATGCTGAAATTGCCGCCGCCGTGTGGGGAACTATGCGGGAATCCCAACGAGCCTTGGAGAAAAAATATAGTTTAGCCGGTGGCGCATTAGGTAAATATATTGAGGAGATGATCGGTCGTTTTGGCAACCGCGCCCTGGGCGATACTGTGTTTCGCTTGAGCCGCGATCCCATTCGCAAGCTGGCCCCCAAGGACCGGCTGATTGGGGCGGCGCTGAATGCCCTGGCCCAAGGCGTCGAGCCGGTTTATCTGGTTAAAGGTATTGTCGCCGCGCTCCATTTTGACCCGCCGGAAGACCCCATCGCCCTGCAACTGCAAGATCAGCTCCAGCGCACCGGCCTGGCAGCCGTCCTCCAAAGCGTCTGCGGACTGGCCCCAGATTCGCCCCTGGCCCGGCTCATCACCCAAGAGTTTGAAGCGTGGTGATGGATAGACCCCTTGAAACCCGGCTAACTCAAGTTAAGTTCTGGAAGCGGTGTCTTTTGTTACCAATTCATCTCCTGTACCTGGGCAAAGGCGTGATCCAGAATACTCAGCGCCTCGTCCACGTGTTCTTTAGTGGCAATCAACGGCGGGGCGATACGCAGGACGTTGCCGTACATCCCGCCTTTGCCGATGAGCAGGCCGCGTTGGCGGGTTTGCTCGAATAAAACGGTAACAGCATCCGGGACAGGTTCTTTGGTCTTTCGATCTTTGACCATCTCCACGCCCTGCATCAACCCCATGCCGCGCACATCGCCGATGAGGGGGTACTTCTCCTGCAACTTTTCCAACCCGGTTCGGAGGTGCGCGCCAACCTCGGCGCAATGCTGCGGATTGGCTTCCTCTTCCATCACCTCGATGGTTGCCAGCGAAGCCGCCGTAGAGAGGGGGTTGCCGCCAAAGGTGCTGATGGTTGCGCCCTTACCAATCGTACCCAGGGCAATTTCTTCGGTGGTGATAGTGTTAGCCAGCGGCAGGCCGTTGGCAATGCCCTTGGCCATGGTCATAATATCCGGCTCGACTTCCCAATGCTCGATGCCGAACCACTTGCCGCCGGTGCGGCCAAAGCCGGTCTGGACCTCGTCGCAGATGAACAGGCCGCCGTAGCGATGGACGATTTCGACCACAATTTTGAAATATTCTTTCGGCGGGGTGATAAAGCCGCCCACCCCCTGGATCGGCTCGGCCAGAAAAGCGGCGATGCGGCCGGAGGTAGTGGTTTTGATGACCTCCTCCACATCCTCGGCGCAGGCCACGCCGCAGGTGTCAGGCTTCATTTTGAGCGGGCAGCGATAGCAATAGGGGCTGAGGGCATGCGTGATGCCGACCACGTGGGTGCCGCCAATACGCCAGGAGGCTTGGCCGGTCAAGCCCATACCCATCGGCGAGCGGCCGCTGTAACCGTAGCGCAGGGCAATAACTTCCTGGCAGCCGGTGTAACTCCTGGCCAAAACGACTGCCGTTTCGTCGGCCTCGGTGCCGGAGTTGGTAAAGTAGGAAGTTTGCAGTTTGCCGGGGGCCAGTTGAGCCAACTTCTCGGCCAGCTTGACCTGGTTCTCATGCGGGTAAAGGGTGGACGAGTGAATCAACTTGCCGGCCTGCTGCCGGATTCGCTCCACCACTTTGGGATGGTTATGACCCACGCTGCTGGTCAAAATACCGGCGAAAAAGTCCAGGTACTTCTGGCCTTCCACATCCCAGATATACATCCCCTCGCCGTGATCCAGCGGCAGCGGCTCGGTGTAGTACACCATGTGGTTGGGCCACAGATATTTTTTCTGTTTCTCTAAGATTTCTTGTTTGTTCATGGGTTTGCTCTCTCCCCTGAGGATTGTTTTATGGTAAGCTATTGTAATCCAGCTTGGTGGCGGAGACAAACCGCTTTCGTAACTACTCAGCCCTACCGCCCACGACCGCCGACGGCTGACGGCTGACCGCCACATCTTGTATAACAGCAACTTTTTCTGGCGGTCGGCAGTCTGCGGTCTGCGGTCAGGAATACTCAATTTGGGGTAGCCTGAATAGTTACACGCTTTTTATCAATTTTTCAGGATCAGGGGTAAGTAAATGTGGCACTCGATTTTAATTTGACCAGAGTGAACAAGATTAAAAGCTATGGAGGCGCTTTGGCTGTCTGACCACGAACCATTGCTGTCTACACCTTCATAGCTCCAACTCCATGCCCCGGCATAGCTATTATCATAGATGCCGTTGAGAATCTGGCTGAGGGTGTGTCCTGTGCCACTGGCATTTGCCGGAAACTCTCCCACGACAGTCGGCTTATCGAAAGTTGCGGCAGCAAATGTATTGAATAAGGGCGAGTACGACCAGTTAATCTCATCACCGTTCATCCAGCCATAATAATGGATTTGATAGAAATCGAGGTGGCCATCGGAGGCGTATGGGGTGAGAGCAGCGTCGGACCACCAGTTGCCTACCGCCCCCAGGGCTCCGTTGCTGTTCCATTTCATGCTGGCGCTGCCTAGCGTCACCAACTGGTTGGAATTTTGGTGAATAACCGCCGCCACTTCAGCCACAAAACGGCGCATTTCGGCCAGCGAAACAGGCTGACTAATATTGCTGTCCACTGCCTCTGACTCCGTAATGCCCCATTCTGGCTCGTTGATGATGTCCCAACCCAAAACATTAGGATGTGTACCAATAGTATAGTTAGTCCCGGTTACAGGGTATTGTAGCATCGGCAGCAAAGCCTGGTTAATGAATGATTGCCTTTTGCCGGACTCGACAATAAGATCACGATGCCCACCCGCATGTTCTCCCCGGTCGTCTGATGAGCTGTCATCAAACAGCATATCGAAGCTCCAGAGATTAAAGACAAGGTAGATGTTGTGTTGGGCGGCCAGGTTGATGGCATCTGTCATACTAGCCAAGAAATTGCTATCGAAGCCGGTCACACTCCCGCCGCCGGTGGAGTCAAACTCAGGTGCGCCCCGCCCATCGGCAAAGACCCACCAGCGAACGGTGTTAGCGCCGCTGGCTTGGAGCGTGGCAAACATTTGCGCCGTATCGGTGTGACTATAAGTGTGTTGCCCCCATTCCTCAACCGTGCCAAAATCGGCTCCAAAACCTCCGTTTTGCCACGGCACATTGGCTCCCGATAGAAACCAATTACCGCAGCGCCAGGGAACCAAGTTGGTGGTACTGGTGGTTTGGGGGGTGAGCGCCATCGGGGGTGTATTGACTATTGTGGAGGCCAAACGGGAAGATGTACTGCCGAAGTTGGAATAGTTGACCGTTAACAAAGCATAGACCAAAACATAGACAAAAACGATAATCGCACTCAAGATAAGAAAACCGGCTGCTCGGGGTGAAGGAAGAATAAAATGTTTCATCAGGTTCTTTCTTTGCTTTACTTTATGGTAAATGGCTCAGATCCATCATTATGCAACGGGATACACCATTTTGAGGCTGGATCTTTAATGAAGAACTTCACTTTGTACTCCCCTGCTGGCAATACCTGTTTGATATCCTTCTCTAACATGCCTGTCGTATCAGTTGAGCCTAGCCCAAGGTCACAATATCCCTGTCCATTAAACTCACGACATACCTGTGCAAGTAATCCACAGCTATCACTTTGCTCTTGGCAATTGATAGTAAACGCATAAGCATGGTTTGGCTTAAGATTGTTAATCTTGATAGCGGCCTGGAAGTTACTGTTCGACAATAGAGAATAGGTCACTTCCCCCGATGATCCAGGTATAGGGCAATTATTAGAGCCATAAAATGGCACCAATGGCGCTGTTGCCTTAGAAGGTCCAGGTCTGCACTTTCCATTTTGATAGTACTCCTTCAATATTTCCTCTGCTGGCTTATTATGGGGAGTATAGTCTTTGTCCTCACTTCCGCCTTGATTCGGATCGGCTAGCCAATTCCACCAATATAGACCAGCCAACCACTCCCTCCCACAGAAAGTATCCAGGGCAGCCTGATAAAGGTTTGCCTGCTCAACAGGGTCAGCAGGGGTATCCTCTTGCCATTGAGATGGAGCAGCATGCGCCCCTCGGCTGCTCCGATATCCAATCTCCGTCAATATTAAAGGCCGTCCATATTGCCGGGACAGTTTCTCCAGTGTGGTTACATAGGGTAACCAGGCAATCTTCAATTCCTCCACACTCGGTGTGTCGCTGTCAGTTTTCAAGGGGAAGTAGGCATCCACACCGATATAATCGAGTTCTGCCCACCACTCACGGGCTGGCTCGTCCCAATTGCTGGCATAGACCAGGCTGCCATTGTAACGGGTACGTACCTCCTGAAGAATTTCTCTCCAATCGGACTCGCGTGAGCTTGCTGTAATCAATTCAGTGCCTACAGAGAATAGTTTAACGATGTCTTCATTTTTCGCAGCCAGGGTAGCGTAGTGATAAATAAAATCACGGTATGATGTAAACCAAGCTTGCCAGTCTGCCTCGGAGAAATCTGCCCCGATTTGTCCCCGCCAATGATCAGAGTCATTCGATAAATCTACATGGGGCTTTAACATCACCTTTAATCCAAGCTCTCTTGCCTGGTTGATCACGTGAATGAGATCATCGTCAGTCGGCGTCTGTGGTAAATCATAATGAACGGTCGTAGCAGAAGCGGTCTCCTGATATCCAGTGACCACGAGGGCAATCCAAGTTGCGCTAATTGCAGCCAATTGTTTCAATGCTTCGTCGGCACGGTCGGTACTAAAAGCGCCACTTTCCCACGTAACGTAGGTCATTCCTTTCTGAAATGGCACTACCTCAACAGGTCGGGGGGCATCATTGAACATCGCTACACAATAATTTGCTTTGGCATCTTTAAGCAGAAACTTGAGGTCGTAATTGCCTGGTCTGAGGCCAATCTCTACAGGACTCTGCAGTTCTCCTTGTTCACCTGTCGGCGGTAGAGGTATATCACAGTACGCATCCCCTTTGATCGTTCGCTGACCGCACTTCTGCCACAACAGAGAGTTGGTTTGGGTATTCCCCTCGGCTGCTTGTAACGAGAACACGTAATTACTATTTAGTTTTAAAGCCTGGATATCCAGGTTGGCAACAAATTTTTCGAGCGCTGACTGGCAATATTGAATATTGCCCCAAGCACTTTCGATAGGACAATCAGGGTCATAGGGAAAGAGATCTGCTGTAAGTGGAATGCTGCAAGGCAGAGAAGTTGCCATAATTTCTGTCGCTGTGGGGGATGGCGAAGAAATGACTGTTGGCGTCTCGGTCACGGTTGGGGTGAAAATCGAGATTGATGTCGCTGTGGAAGGTGGAAAAGATGTGGTTATTGGCGTCTCGGTCGCAGTTGAGGTGGGAGTAAGTGTTGGTGTCGCTGTGGGAGAGGGAAAAGGGGTGGTTGTTGGCGTCTCGGTCGAGGTGGGAGTAAGTGTTGGTGTCGCTGTGGGAGAGGGAGAAGGTGTGGTTGTTGGTGTTTCGGTTGCAGTTGAGGTGGGGGTAGGTGTTGGCACCATAACAGGCACTGACATTTCCCGATAGAAATCACATGCGGATACTTTTACCGTGACTACGTAGATACCGGGAGATGGCGGTGCCTGATATCGGATAGTGATTGTCCCCTGACCAGAAATGATCCTCCCTTGTTGAACGGTCCAGGTATAGGTTACCGGCATAGTAGTGCTAATATCGTCGATGTAAAAAGAGACTATTTCATCTGGTGCAACAACAGCCGGAGCCTGTAACTTTCCGATAACAGGGGTGGGACAGAGGGTTGGCACAGGAGGAGAAGTTGATGTCACTGCTACAATCACGGTCGAGGAGGGAACGAGAGAGGTGTATCCTGCACAAGCAGACAAAGTAAAAAATAGAGCGACGGCTGTTATAAAGATAATAACCTTGAGAAGAGCATGAAGTGACATTTTCCACCATCTCCTTGTATCAAGAACCCGGCAAATTATCGCACAGTAATGGTAAAGGGAATAGTAGCGATGATGCCGTGATCTATCTCATTTGACACCTTAATTGTGAGAGTTTCGGTTAATAAATAAGTTGGCGGCTGAAAGCGCCAGACCGGTGTTTGAATATCGTTTGGGTTATTTCTGGAGTCTTTACAACACAATTCCCACTGATACTTTAACACATTAGGCGAGATCACATTTGCGTACTGATCGATGGCTTGGATAGTTACGGTAACGGGTGTATCACCTTTGACCGAGATTAAATCAAGCGGAGAGGACGATGCGGTCATTGTAATCATACTGCTAACCACATAGTCTTTGAATTTCTCATTCGCTATGGTAATGATGAGGGTTTGAGCCATAGGAGAGGGTGTTAACGTTAGCGTAGGGGTGTCTGTTGGAATGACGGTATGCGTTGGCAAAGGAGTTGGAGTTGGAACGGGCGTATCAGTGGGAAGAGGAGACGGTGTGGGTGTTAGGCTTGATACGGATATCAGGATACTCGTCGGCGTAGGCGTTGCAGGCCAGATCGAACCCTGAATTGATAGGTTGGTCAGAAGAGTCACTATACAAGCCAAAATCGCAACCATTGCACCTATTCCCTGCCACATGGGGGCTCCAAGCATTTCAGGAACCATAGCCATTATTCTCTGCCACCATGTAAGGTCATTAGATTTACCAAGGTAAGCAAGAGTTGCTAAAATAAACCCCCTTTCTTTGACAACCCACTCTTCAAACTCGCCTGACTCTTTCTCCAATGTCACTTTCTCAACTTTTAATAGATAAAGTTGAGCTCTATTAGTATTACAACGCAATGTTGCTGAGAAAATAACCTAAAAGACAAAGGCATGG
>CAZUNT010000021.1:40526-52944 GCA_964622215.1 uncultured Caldilineaceae bacterium | reverse complement strand
CCAGGCATAGATGTGTGGATATAAAATTTTGTAGATTTTCACGAAAAGTCCTTTTGAAAATTTTAAATCGGCCCGCTACGCGGGGTAACAGGGGTGGAATCGCCTACTCAGGAATTAACTTTGCCATTTTATCACTCCTTTTTATCTACAGGAATTCAGGAATCCAGAATCCAGGATTCCAAAGGCTCAAATGGGGGAAACCACAAGACGAAATCCGAAGTTGAAGTCCCCGACCCACGGAAGGTAGTGGAAGCGAATCGCGCAGCGGGCGAGGTTCCCATCGTCGGAGAACGACCCGCCCCGCAACACCCGGAGAACATCCGTTCCGGCTTCCAGATTCTCCCGCCCATCGGCTGGATTATAGGGATACCCAAACTCCCATAGACTCCGGGTCCACTCCCAGACATTACCAGCCATATCCAGGCAACCGTACGGGCTGGCCCCATTGGGAAAAATCCCTACTGGCGTGGTGTCACCCAAGCCCAGTTGGTGCGTATTGCATCGGGTCGAGTCAAAGGTATCTCCCCAGGGATATTCGCGCTTATCTTTATCGCCCCGCGCGGCTTTCTCCCACTGAGCTTCGCTGGGCAGGGTGAGCGGCTTGCCCGTCACCTGGCTCAACCAGCGGCAATAGGCCAAAGCATCGTACCAGGTGACATTGACGACCGGGTGGCTCTCTTTACCCTTGGGGGGCCGGCCTTCTTCCCAATGCTTTGGAGCCTCATATTCCGCAGCCTGCACAAACAGGTGATATTGAGCGTTGGTAACCGGCGCCCGGGCAATTAAAAAACGATCCAAAAAGAGCTGATGTAGTGGTTTCTCATTTGGCCTACCATTTTCACTTCCCAGCCAGAATTCTCCGGCCGGAATCTCTAGCCACTCCGGCTCACCGTAGGGGGTGGTCCAAAAACCGGACCCGATTCGCACCAGGGCGGTCACGGCCGCACTGCGCTGTTCCAGCCAACCTTTAGGGCCAATTTTCGTAAACCAGCGAGATAACAGCGGGGGCGGCGTTTCCAATTTCTGGCGCAGCCGCCGCTGCACCTCGCCCGGTAAATCACCTTGTACCCGGTTGCCGCCCACATCCCGCAGGCAGTCGGCGGCCAGCACCAGGTTGTGGTACGGTTCCGGCTCCTCTTTCAAATCGGCCATGGCCTGGATCAGCCGGGTGGTGCGTTCCCGACTCTGGGTACTGAGATAGCCCGCCGCCAGCAAAATTACCTCGCGCCACCACGGTTCGGCTACTCGTTTGAGGGTATAGGTCACGTAATCATCTCGGCTAGCCACAGCCAGGGCGGCCAGATACTCCTGGAAGGTCAGGTGAGAAAAGGCGTATACGCCTTCCCCTCGCGCCACGAATAGGCCGGTGCGCTCCTCGATGACCAACAAGAAACGATCTACCACTCGCGCCACCTCACGCTTATCACCCAAAATCTCAGCGAATCGTTCGCCTAACCAGCGTCGTAACTCATCAGCGACGATTTCCTTTTGCTGCTGCTCGTGCAAATGTAAGGCCAGGTGTTGCAGCATTAGCCGCTTATCGCCGGTGTCAAACGGCTTACCATCCAAGATAGCCACCTCGGTCACGCCCTTGGCTTCCTCCCACTTGCCCAACAACACGTCCACCGCCTCGGCGTACAACTCGGCCCGCCGGTCTGGCAGCTTCACCCGGTCGCGGTGGACCATCGCAATCACCGTCAGCAGCAGCGGGTTGATAGCCAACTCGCGGATTCGTTCATTACCCTCGATAGCCCGCACCAACTGCTGGGTCTGCTCAACAGCATAGGCTTCGGCGCTTGGCCCCGGTCCCATCTGGCCAATAGCTACCAGCCGGTGCCAGTTGCTCAAGAATCGTTCCACGTCAACCAGGGTAAAGTCACGAACCGTCGTGGTGGTATATGCCTCGCCCAGGCGGGCCGGTCCGGTGTAGCCGACAATACGGCTGGTGACCACGTAGCGACAATTAGCGTAGGCCCTGGTAAAAGCTTCCACCAGCCGCGACACCCGCCGGCGCAAATCAGGGTCGGCTACCTCGTCCAGCCCATCCAGCAGAATGATGGCTCGCCCTTGCATCAGCCACTCGTCAAAGAAGTTCTCCGGCAACTGAATCCGCTCATTTTCCAGGGAGCGTAGTAAGAATTTCAGCAGGAGGGCGTGACCTTCCGTGCCATCGTCGGGGCAGGTACGTAGAAAGACGCCGATCTGCCGCAGCGGCAATAAAATCGGCAGCCAACCGCTTTCGGCCAGGTCCAACTTGTCCGGCACTAACGTGCCATGCTCGGCCAGGTCGCGGGCATACAGCAGGGCCAGGTAACGCAGCAGGGTTGTCTTGCCGCTGCCCGGATCGCCCAAGACAGCCAGCCGGCGGGAATCCGCTAACGCCTCGTTGACGCTGACCGTGACCATTTCGGTGGTCGTCTCTCGCGAGAGGCGTTGACCCTCACCGGGGGCTAATGTCGCTTCTCTGGCCAGCCACGACTCTTCAGCGGTTATCACCCGCTGCCGGGTCGCCCGCAGGGTCACGTAAATCTGATCCAGTTCGATATTGACCAGCTTACCTCCAGAACGAATCCCCTGGAGTTGTAGATAACGATTCCGGCTAATGAGGTGCTGTAAGTAGCATCCCAGGGCTGATTCACGATCTACGGCCGGCATTTCTACCGGCGCTTCACCAATATAGACTTTAGCTCCCTCTTTGGCAATGACGATATTGCCACCCACAAAATCACCCCCGCCGGTGTTGACGCTGCCTTCCACGTAAGCCCCGCCGCCAGTGTTGATAGTGCGGCTCTGGCCCCCGGTGATAATACTCCCCCCTACATTGCCGCCGACGACGACCCCACCGGCCCCGGCAGCCTGCGCGCCTTTACCCTGGGCAATAGCGCCAGAGCCTTTCAGGGTAGCCTGGTAATCAGGGCCGGTCTCCTTAGCCGCCTGCTCCTGGCGAGTCAAGAGCGCCTCCAGCCGCGCCGCCAATCCCCGGTCAGCTTCCAGCAGTTCCATCAGGGCGTCACTCAAACCCGCCTGGAAGCCCGCCGGGTTTTCCGGGTATTTGCGAGCAGTGCGTGGGTCAATCGCCTTTACCTGATCCAAGACCAAGTTCATAATGGCCTGGGCCGTTGGCTCTGTCTCCTGGTCTTGTTGAGTGAACGAATGGCTCATCAAATTCACCACATTCAGGGTGATTTGATTGACATCCCGCCCGGCGATGGTGCTGTGCTGAATCGAGCCGCCGATGTCGCCGAGGTTCACCCCACTGACCGCTTCGCCGCTGCGAGACTGCACGGCTACCAGCAGCGGTTGGAGCGCCTCCCGCCAGGCCGATTCGCTCAGCTCGCCCCGGCTGGCTTGCTCGGTCAGGGTGATGGCTTCGCGGTGATCGGTTATTTGATTGATGAGGTCCAATGGCGCATTGCCCCCATATTTGGCTTCTTTCTCCCGCAAGAGATTTAGGTTTTGGTGGAGTTTGGTTAAAAAGGTTTGGTAATCGGTCATGGCTTCAACCCAAATCCTTTAAGATTCTTCCCATGGGTGGTTATTCACAATTCTATCACGAGTCCTTAGCCATTGCAACGCGCCAAAATAATGGTACAATTAACTGCACATAGGGTGCTTATTTTCCCTCAGTTTTCAAGTCTCAAGTCAATTTATAAGCCCAAGTTTTCCAAATTCAAGACTATCAACATAAGGAGGTTCTACCAAAATGAAAGGTCGATTTGCCGGCGGGGTTTCAATTTTTGTCACTTTGATCGTAGTTGTGGTTATTGTCGTAATTCTGCTCGTTTTTTCCAGCAATTTCTACTACATGTTCGAACGAGTCGAAGAGCAAGAAGTGGGCGTCCAATTTGAAAGTGGGCGTATCGTCAACATTGTTGGGCCGGGAGTTTATAGCGATTTTGGTTTCTATGTTGAATTGAGGAAAGTTTCCAGCCAGGCTATTCCTTTTACTATTGAAGATCAAGAGATTATTACCAGAGACAAACAGCGTGTTGGCCTGGTGGTCAGCGGCGATATTTTTAGACCCAATTTGGCTCAAAAGGATATTCTGCAAGAAAAATGGGCGGAATACCGTAATGTTTATCTTGACGATGCCTTGGCTCAAGATCGCGTGCAAAAACTGGCCCAACAAGCCATGAAAGTATGTGTGGGCGACCGCAACTTCGATGATAATGTGGTTGGCACCGCGCGTGATGAACTAAGGACCTGCATTGATACCGAACTAAGCGACCTGGCCACTAATTTTGGTTTACAAATCGAAAATGTGGTCGTACCCAATATTATTCTCTCGCCGGAAGTACAGGCATCGTTAGATGCAATTGTGCAAAGCCGCCTGGAAACCGAAAAAGCCGCTCAAGATAAACTTAAGGCCAATGCCCAGGCTGCCGCCGAACAAGCTCGTCAGGAGGGTGAAATCCGGGCTCAACAGAGCCGGATTCAAGAGGAGGCCAAGCAGCAGACGATTCTGGCCAAGTTAGAGCAGGAAAAGGTGTTGGCCCAAAAGGCGGTCATCGAAGCCCAAAAGGCCAATGAACTGGCCCAGGTAGAGGCTCAAAAAGGCATCATCGAGGCCCAGAAGAACAACGAGTTGCTGGCTGCCCAGCGAGACCTGGAGATCAACCAGGCCCTGGCCGAGGCTGCCGCTGAAAAGGCCAAAGCCGATTTGGCTTCGCAACTGGTGCTGGCCGAACTATACGCCGATAACCCCGGCTACCTCGACCTGCAAAAAGTCCAGGCCAACGCCAGCGCGCTCAAAGAGACCGACAAAATTATCTTTACCCCCGAAGGGACCGTGCCCAACCTGGTCATCCCCGGCCCCGGCATTGTCCCGACGGTCAACACTTCGCCTGAGCCAACCGCTCAACCCTGAGAGAGTATTGTCATTGAGGAACGTAGCGACGAAGAATCCCTGGAAACGCCTTTGGCAAGCCATGTTTCGAGGGACTCTTCGCTCCCCGCTTGCGGGTCGCTCAGAGTGACATTTTGGGACGATTTTGGCGCAATGATTGATTTAAGGTGACCGCTCAGCCAACCCTATGTCTCGGTAACCCTGACCGCAGACCGCAGACTGCCGACCGCCATAATTCGCCCTGTACCCTGTCTTTTCGGCGGTCAGCGGTCAACGGTCGGCGGTCAGGAATACTCAATTTGGGGTAGCCTGAGTAGTAACGATTTAAGAACAATCAGCCTATGTCTACCAAGCCCTTACCTTTAAATCGAAGTACCCTCTGGCCCTGGCTGGCCATAGTTGCAGTTCTGGCTCTCGCCGTTTACCTGCTGCACAACCAGGGCCGCCTGTGGATCTGTGCCTGCGGCCAGATTTATCTGTGGGTGAGCGATACCTGGAGTTCGGATAACTCGCAGCACTGGCTTGACCCTTACAGCTTCACCCATTTGCTGCATGGTTTAGTGTTTTTCTGTCTGCTGGCCTGGAGTCTTCCCCGGCTGTCACTGCTGTGGCGGCTTTGGTTGGCTATCCTCATCGAGGCATTGTGGGAGGTAGTTGAAAACTCCGAGCTGGTCATCCAGCGCTACCGCGAGGCCACGGCCGCCCTGGGTTATCAAGGGGATACAGTTATTAACTCGCTGGGCGATATTTTGGTCTGCGGCGTCGGCTTTTGGCTGGCCTTTTATCTGGGTTTCCGCCGATCACTCGCGCTCTTTGTGATAACTGAAATTGTGTTAACGCTTTGGATCAGGGATAGCTTGATTTTGAATATCATCATGTTGATTTACCCGATCGAAGCGATCAAGGCATGGCAATTGGGGCAGTAGTTATGTCGTCAAAATTTATCCCTCTCCTCAAAATCTCCGGCAATCATTTCGAAGCCGGCTGCCAGCTCGGCGCGGCCACGGCTGAGGTCTTGCACCAGCCTATCGCTCCCCCGGAGGGCCGCACTTGGGAGGAGCTGCGCCGCCTGGCCCAACCTTACCTGGCTGCAACTCAGGCGGCTATTCCCTGGCTGCACCGGGAGATGGAGGGCATTGCGGCGGGCAGCGGGGTGGATGTACTAGACCTGTATATCCGGGCGACGGAGGAGATTTGGGAGCTGCCCCCCCCTAACCCCTCCCTCAAAGGGAGGGGAAAGAAGCCGGCGGGCAAATGCTCCGACTTCGCCGTTGGCCCGCCGGCCACATTTGACGGCGGCATCTGGCTGGCCCACAACAATGATTTGAGGTCCACCGTGCTGGATAACCTGGTGGCGATTGACCGGCAAATCGAGGATCAGCCGCGCCTATTTACCCTGGGAGTGGGGCCGTTTATCAGCATCGGCTTCAATGCCGCCGGGCTGGCCCTGACCGGCAACGAAGTTTCGCCCAACGACGACAAAATCGGCGTGCCGCGCCTGCTGGTGGTACGCGACATCCTGGCCCAACGCACCGCCGCACAAGCTTTGGCTGCTGCCGCTCGCCCCGAACGGGCTTCCAGCTATAACCAACTCATCAGTCACCAGGACGGCACGATCGTCAACTTTGAAGGTTCAGCCACCGATTTCGAGTTGATTTATGCCCAACATGGCTGGACGGTCCATACCAACCATTACTGCTCGGCTAAAATGACGGCTTACGAGCGCGATCCGGGAGATATACACGGCTCATGTTTGCGCTACAAACGCGGCCAGGAATTGATGACCACTCGCCCCGGCCCGGTCACGCCGACAATGCTCAAGGCTTTTTTGGCCGACCACGCCAACGCACCCAACTCCCTCTGCCGGCATGAAGGCGAAAACCAAACGGTTTTCTGGGCCATCATCAACCTCACCCACAACGCGATTGAATATGGGTCAGGCCAGCCGTGCGGCTCAGTAGCTCAACATTTTCATTTCCTCTGATATTCGAGTAAAATGGGTGGCTGATTGGCGGGACAGCAAAAGACCCCGCCTGCCTCCCCTCCAAATTTTTAACTGAAAGAGATTGTATGCACGCAGAAATTGTTATGACCGGCAGCGAACTGCTGCTGGGCGAGATTGTAGACACCAACGCCACGATGATGGCCAAGATGCTGCGTAATATCGGGCTAGATTTATATTACAAAACCACCGTCGGCGATAATGAAGAACGGATTACCCAGGCGCTTAATATCGCCATGGATCGTTCCCCCGTAGTAATTACCTCCGGCGGTCTCGGCCCAACCGTCGACGACGTGACCCGCCAGGCTGTCGCCAACGCCACCGGGCGCAAGTTGGTCTACAGCGCCGAACTGGAAGCGCAGATTGCCGCCCGTTTTCGCAGCTTTGGCCGGGAGATGGCCGACAACAATAAGCGTCAGGCTTATATTCCCGAAGGCGCCATCCCCCTACCTAACGGGGTTGGCACAGCCCCTTGCTTTTTAAGCGAGGACACCCGTGGGCGCGGCTTCATTATCTCTCTGCCCGGCGTGCCCCGCGAGTTGGAATATATGATGACCCACACCGTCATCCCCATTCTGATCGAGCGGATGGGCGGGGCCAAAATCATCAAGGCCAGAATCCTACGGACCTGCGCCGTTGGCGAGAGCAATGTTGACCGGGCTATTGGCGATTTGATGACCGAGCGCAACCCTACCGTCGGCCTGTCCGCCCACGCCGGGCAAACCGATGTACGTATCACGGCCAAAGCCAACACCGCAGCCGAGGCCGAGGCCATGATTGCCACGATGGAAACCCGAGTGCGGGAGCGATTGGGTGTCGCCGTTTACGGGGTGGATAAGGAAACGGTGACAGAGGTGGTTGGCCGGCTGCTGGCAGAGAGAGGTTTGCCGTTGGGCGTCGTGGACACCCTGACCGGCGGCCAACTGACGCGAGAGTTGAGCGAATCCGGCTTCAAGCAGGTTTTAGCCACCGCGCTGGCTCCGGCCAATCTGGTAGAAGCAGCCTCCACCCTGGGATTGACCACCGTCCCCACCGATGGCCTGGCGCTGGCGGCGGCGCTGGCTCAAGCCGTTGCCCCAGCCCGTGGCATTGGTCTGGCCCTGGCCGGCCCCTTCCCGGATACGGAGAAGGGCGATCTGACCTTTATGGCCGTTCACGGTCCCGGGGACGTGAAATTCTCCCTGCGAGGCCGTAACTTCCAGGATACCGACTACATTCGCCGCTGGATGGTCATTCAAGGGTTGGATTGGGTCCGCCGGGCGGTACTGGGGCAGTTGAGTTCGCCCGTAGATTGGAACTAAATAACCTCAGTTCGGGATAAGCAACGAGAGGAGGAAATAGCTCACGGACGCGCCGCGCACAGATTCACACATTTTGATTAAAGATTTGCTTTAAGCAGTGTTTATCCGTGTTCGTCCGTGAGCTAAATCCTTATCCCGAACTCAGGTAAATAGTTATTTTTCGGCACTCGACGGTTTATTTACGAGGAGGTATTATGGCCGTTCATCCATTGGCAGGGCAACCTGTCCCACGTGAATTACTCACCAATATTCCACGCCTTATTACGGTATACTATGCCTACCGGCCCGATCCGGACGATCCGGCGCAGCAGGTCGCTTTTGGCACGTCGGGACACCGGGGCAGGCCGGTCAACGGCAAATTTAATGAACATCATATCCTGGCCATTGCCCAGGCCATGGCCGAATTACGGCAGGCCCGCGGCATCACCGGGCCGCTCTTCATCGGCCAAGACACCCACCCGTTGTCCGAACCGGCCCTGGCCACGGCGATTGAAGTCCTGGCGGCCAACGGTGTCACGTTAATAGTCCAACAAGGCGGGGGCTACACGCCGACGCCCGTCATTTCGCACGCCATCCTGACCCACAATGAAGGCAAAACAACCGGGTTGGCCGATGGGGTGGTCATCACCCCGTCGCACAATCCGCCCGACGACGGTGGTTTCAAATATAACCCCCCGGCAGCGGGACCGGCCGACACCGACACCACCAAACTCATCCAGGATCGGGCCAATGAGCTGATTCGGGGCGGGTTAAAAGAGGTTCGCCGGTTGCCCTACGCCCGTGCCCTCAAAGCGGATACCACCCATGCCTACGATTACATTACCCCTTATGTGTCCGACCTGGAGAATGTAGTGGACATGGCCGCCATTAAGTCCGCCGGCCTCAAAATCGGCGTGGACCCGATGGGTGGCGCGAGCGTAGAGTTCTGGGAGCCGATTGCTGCACGGTATGGCCTCAACCTGGAGATTGTGAATCGCGCCGTTGATCCCACATTCTCCTTTATGACCCTGGACCACGACGGTAAAATTCGGATGGACTGCTCATCGCCTTATGCTATGGCCAGCCTCATCCACCTGAAAGATAGGTTCGATATTGCCTTTGGCAATGACCCCGATGTAGACCGGCACGGTATTGTCACCCGCAGCGCCGGCCTGATGAATCCCAACCATTACCTGGCCGTAGCCATCTGGTATCTGTTCCAAAATCGGCCAGGCTGGAGCCAAAACACCGCTGTGGGCAAAACGCTGGTCTCGAGTTCGATGATAGACCGGGTGGCGGTGCACCTGGGGCGAAGGCTATGCGAAGTCCCGGTCGGCTTCAAATATTTCGTAGACGGACTGCTCGACGGCTCCCTGGGCTTCGGCGGCGAGGAGAGCGCGGGAGCCTCGTTCCTGCGGCAAAATGGCCGGGTCTGGACCACCGATAAGGACGGCATCATTCTCGACTTGCTGGCCGCGGAAATCACGGCCCGCACTCAGCGCGACCCAGGCGAACATTACCAGGCCCTGGAAGCACAGTTCGGCCAATCGGCCTATGCCCGGACGGATGTGCCGGCAGCCGCTCCACAGCGCAAGGTGCTGTCAAATTTATCGCCGGAGATGGTGCAAGCCGATACCCTGGCCGGCGACCCGATCATCGCCAAGTTGACCCACGCCCCCTGTAATCACGAACCTATTGGCGGCCTGAAGGTGGTGACCGACAACGGCTGGTTTGCCGCGCGGCCTTCGGGCACGGAGGATATTTATAAGGTGTATGCCGAGAGTTTCAAGGGCGCAGCGCATCTGAGTCTGATTCAAGCCGAAGCGCAGGCCATTGTTCAGGCCGCGTTTAAGGCCGCCGGATTGTAAACCTTCTTATCAACGACAGGAGAAAATTTGGATGAAAATTAATCCGGGCATCTTCAAAGCTTACGATATTCGCGGGATTTATCCCACTCAACTAGACGAAGACGCCGCCTACGCCATTGGCCGGGCCTTTGCCACCTTTCTGGGAGTGGATACGGTCATCGTGGGGCGGGATATGCGGCAGTCCGGCCCGCAGATGTTTGAGGCTGTAACCAACGGGCTGATGGATCAAGGGGTGGATGTGATCAACATTGGCATGGTCAGCACCGACCAGTATTATTTTGCCTGTGCCACCCTGGGCCAGGCCGGGATGATGGTTACGGCCTCCCATAACCCCAAAGAATACAACGGCTTCAAAATGGTCAAAAAGATGCCCCAACTCCTCAGCGGCGACTCGGGTATTCAGGATTTGCGGCGCATCATCGAAACCGATACCTTTGCCCCCCAGCCCGCTCGCCGGGGCACGATGATTGAAAAAGATTTCAGTGAAGATTTTGTCAATTATGTCCTGGGGCTGATCGACGTCGAAGTCCTGGCCCCGCTCAAAGTTTTCGCCGATACCGGCAACGGTATGGTCGGCCCGATTCTCAAGCGGGTTTACGAGCGGCTGCCCTCCATCCAATTAACCGGCATGTACCTCGACCCCGACGGCAGCCTGCCCAATCACGGCCTCGACCCGCTCCAGCCGGAGAACCGGGCTGAGTTGCAGCGGCGGGTGGTGGCCGAAGGTGGAGATATCGGCTTTGCCTTTGACGGCGACGGCGACCGCTTCTTCACCATTGACGACCGGGGCGGCTTTGTTTCCGGCGATTTTATGACCGCCCTGATGGGCCAATACTTTTTGGAGAAGTACCCCGGCGCGAAAATCTTGTACGATGTGCGCGCCTCCTGGGCCGTGCCGGATTTAATCAGCGCCGCCGGCGGCGCCCCCCTGATGGAGCGAGTCGGCCACGCCTTTATCAAAGCTCGCATGGACAAAGAAAAGGCTGTCTTTGCCGGGGAGGTGACCGGCCATTACTACTTCAAAGATTTTTTCTTTGCCGATTCGGGTATTGTCCCCTCGCTGATTATCCTGGAGATGCTGTCCAAAAAGAAGGCCAAACTATCTGACCTGCTCCAGCCGCTGGAAGCCAGATACTTTATCTCCGGCGAGATCAACACCCGTATCAGCGGCGATGTCCAGGCAAAAATGAAGGAGTTGGCCGAAACCTTCAAAGATGGCCAGGTGAAATGGTTCGACGGCGTTTCCGTCACCTATACAGACTGGCATTTTAACGTGCGCCCTTCCAACACCGAGCCGCTCCTGCGCCTCAACCTGGAAGCCAAATCAAAGGCGCTGATGGAAGAAAAGCGCGACCGGATTATAGACATCATCCGCTCGTAACTGCACTTATATTAAGGATCACTTCTATGCTTCGCAGCTTCTTTATCAAACTTTCAGACAGCAATTCGACCCGCCGTTTTGTGACCCATTTTGGGCCGGCTCGCCGCATGGCCCGCCGCTTTGTCGCCGGGGAAACGCTGGACGAAGCGGTCGCCGTGGTCAAGGCCCTGAACCGGGGCGGTATCAAAGCCCTCATCAACGAAGTGGGCGAGAGCGTCACCACCCAGGCCGAAGCCGGCCAGGCGGCCGCCGTCTTTTGCGACATCCTGCGGCGGATTGACGCCGAGGGCCTGGAGGCCGACATCTCGCTCAAACCCTCGCACGTGGGTATGACCTTCGGCCCTGATTTTTGTTACGAGAACATCGCCGATATCGTGCAGACGGCGCAGCAGTACCACAACATGGTTGAGATCGATATGGAGGGCAGCCCCGACGTGGACGCCACCCTCACCATTTATCATCGCCTGCTCGACACCTTTGGCGGCGGGGTCCGGCTGGCCATCCAATCGTATCTCTACCGCACCCCCGCCGACGTGCAGCGTATTATCGAGCACGGGGGGGCCATCCGGCTGGTCAAAGGCGCTTATAAAGAAGCGCCGGAAATTGCCTACCAGGGCAAGCAAGAAATCAACCAGGCTTCGATCCGGGCGATGGAACTTTTTTTGACCCCTGAGGCGCGAGCAAAGGGGGCTTATCTAACCCTGGGTTCGCATGACCCGGAACTTATCCAGTGGCTCATCCGTGAAGCCAAAGCGCGGGGGATCGATCCCCACGAATTCGAGTTTCAGATGCTCCTGGGCATCCGCCGCGATGAACAGCAGCGCCTGGCCGATCAGGGTTATCGAGTGCGAGTCTACGTGCCCTACGGCTCGGCCTGGTATCCGTACTTCATGCGCCGCCTGGCCGAACGTCCGGCCAATGTGTTGTTTATAGGCCGGGCAATGTTAGGCAAGTGACCGTCGACCCCCCCCCCAAACCACCCCCCAGGGGGGGGGGGGGCGGGGGGGGGGGGGGGGGGGGGTGGGGGGCCCATTCAGGCAA
>CAZUNT010000021.1:0-40516 GCA_964622215.1 uncultured Caldilineaceae bacterium | reverse complement strand
GGTAATTTTTGCGACGGTGCCCCCCCCCCCCCACCCCACCCACCCACAATTGGGGGGTGGGGCTGGGTGGGGGTCGGCGGTCGTTTGGAGGCAAATGACTGACAAATTCCTCACCCACAAAACCGCCCTCATCACCGGCTCGTCGCGGGGGATTGGCCGGGCGATTGCCCTGGAATTGGCCCGCCTGGGGGCCGATGTCGTCGTTCACTATGTCCGCAAAAAGCAGGCGGCGGAGGAGGTGGCTGCGGCGGTGGAGAACCTGGGCGGCCGGGCCATTGTCGTAAAAGCCAACCTGGCCGAGGCCGACCAAATTACGGCCATGTTTGCTGAAATCGAAGCCGGGCTGGGCCGGTGCGATATTTTTGTCGGCAATGCCGCCAGCGGCACGCCCCGCGACATCCTGGACGTGACCGATAAGCACTGGGATTGGACGATGGATGTCAATGCTCGCTCCATTTTACGCTGCGTCCAACGAATCGTCCCCTGGATGGAACAGGCCGGCTGGGGCCGGATCATCAACCTGACCAGCCCCGGCAGCACCCGCGTTTTGCCCCACTACGGCGCGATTGGCCTATCCAAAGCCGTGGTCGAGTCGCTCACCCGCTACCTGGCCGTCGACCTGGCCCCCAAAGGCATCATCGTCAACGCCGTCTCCCCCGGCCTGGCCGCCACCGACGCCGTTTCCGCCTTCCCGGTTGACGTGCAAGCCACCTTCGAGTACACCCGGAGTCGCACCCCCACCCGCCGCCTGGTTACGCCGGAAGACGTGGCCCGCGTCGTCGCCTTCCTCTGCTCCGACGCGGCTCAGATGATCGTCGGTCAGGTAATCACGATGGACGGCGGGTATGGACTATTACTTCATTGACAATTGACAATTGACCATTGACCATTACCCTTAGAACAAAATTTTGGCGTGCGTTTTCGTTCCATCCCTGTATTCGTTGTCATATTGAGAGTACCCCTTGACCCATGAAACTAATGACTGACTTCGCCCTCGCCTGGCGACTACTAACCATTATTCCCCTGCCCTTTATCCCTGCCGACTCCAACCGGCCGGCCGGCCTGGCCTCGGCCTACTACCCGTTGGTCGGCTTGATTTTGGGCTTGCTGCTGGCCGGGGCGGACTGGCTTTTAGCCCTCTTTCTGCCGCCGGGAGTGGCCTCGGCGCTGCTGCTGGCGCTGTGGGCCGGGCTGACCGGCCTGCTGCACCTGGACGGCCTGATGGATAGCTGCGATGGCCTGCTGCCGCCCCGCGACCGCGCCCGCCGCCTGGAAATTATGAAGGACAGCCGGGTGGGCGCGTTTGGGGTGGTCGGGGCAGTCTTACTCCTGCTGGTTAAATTTAACGCCCTGGCCGTTCTGCCCGCCGCTTATAGCGCTTCGCCCTCCCTGGCGGTCGCCGGCGGGGATCGCCTGCCTGCTTTGGCCGCCATCCCGACCCTGGCCCGGTGGGCTATGACCTGGGTGATGGTGCGCTATCCCCTGGCTCGTAAGGAAGGAAGCAGCGTATTTTTTAGCGCCGGGTTGGGCTGGAGACAACTCACCATTGCCACAGTCGTCGCCGTGACTGCGGCCCTGGTTTTGCTGAACTGGCTGGGTCTGCTGTTACTAGCCATAACCTGGCTGGCCGCCACCCTGCTGGCCCGTTTTGCCGTCGCCCGTATCGGAGGGCTGACCGGCGATGTTTATGGGGCAATTTGCGAGGTGACGGAAACGGTCCTAATTATCGTAATCCTAGTTATCAGGTGAGGCTAGTAGTGTATACCCCCTTCAATTTGGCAAAACAGAACAGATGACAGGTCGAATCACTGAGGCACTGAGGGAATTGATTTCACTGAAAAGGCAACTTTTTTCAGTGGATTCAGCAAAATTCAATGTTTCAGTGATTCAAAAAGCGATTAATCTGCCGAGAAAAGCCAACCTTAATTTGCCAGACCCGCCCTCAATTACTAAAATTCCAGGTTGTGAAAATTGTTCTTATCGGCCCGTTTGGTTTGCGGCCCAAGGGCACCATGAGCATGCGCGCCCTGCCACTGGCTCAGGCCCTAACCAGGCGAGGACACCAAGTTACCATGCTCATTCCCCCCTGGGATGACCCAACCCGGGCCGGGCAAAGCTGGGCAGAGGACGGCGTGCCTATCGTCAACGTGGCCCTGCCGCCGCGCCTGCCGCTGCTCTTTCACATCTTGTTAACTCGCACCCTGGTCGCCCAGGCCCTGGCGCTGAAGCCAGAAATCATCCACTTTTTTAAACCCAAAGCCTACGCCGGTTTGTCGCACCTGGCCCTGTGGTGGTTACGCCGCCTGGGTAGCTCAGCCTGGCGCTTGGTTGTGGACGAGGATGACTGGGAACAGGCCTGGAATGAGGTTTCGCCCTATTCGGCCGGCCAAAAAAATTTTTTCACCTGGCAGGAAAAGTGGGGCCTGCGCCACGCCGACGCTGTCACCGTCGCCAGCCGCGCCCTGGAAAAGCTGGTCATCGCCCAACGGGGAGGTGACTCGGCGGGTGTGTTTTATGTGCCCAACGGCTGCCGACCGCAAGCGACCGCAGACCGCCGACCGCCGACCGCCACCGAATTTCCCTCTCCGTCTACTGAGGCCATCCGCCACCGCTGGCAGCTCGGCGCTGCCTCCCTCATCCTGCTGTATTCCCGTTTCTTAGAATTTCGCCTGGAACGGATCGTGAGACAGGTGCGCGAGGTAGCGGCGCAATTACCCCAGGCTCGCTGGCTGATTATCGGCCAGGGGTTGCAAGGCGAGGAAAAGCGATTGGAGGCGTTACTGGCCGGGGCCGGCTTGACTGAGCAGGTGCGGTTTACCGGCTGGCTGCCGGTGGAGGAACTACCGGCTTATTTTCAGGCGGCAGATGTGGCGATTTATCCTTATGATAATACCCTTATCAATCGTACCAAGTGTTCGGTCAAGTTGATTGACTTGTTGGCCGCCGGTTTGCCGGTTGTAGCCGATGCCATTGGTCAAAATGTGGAATATATTCAGGATGGTCAATCGGGCCTGCTCACACCGCCCGAAGATGACGCTGCTATGGCGGCTGCCGTAATATCTCTGCTCCGGGCGCCGGAGCAACGCCAAAAATTGGGCCAGGCAGCTCGCCAACACCTTGAGGAAAATTTTAACTGGCCTTATTTGGCCCAAATTGTAGAAAAGGCATATCAGTGATGGTTTTTCGACTGGAAAGCTTACCGCGTTGGCTGCGCGACGTCGTTCCGCTTTTAATGTGGATGGCTCTGATTTTTTACTTCTCGGCGCAGTCGTCCTTGCTTGATCTTCAGAATGATACCAATGAGAAAATTTTTTATAAAGGCGCTCATATGCTAGTATATGCTGTGCTGACCTGGTTGTGGTGGCGAGTATTAACGCCCCAACGCCAACTTACCTGGTCGGTCTTATTGCTGGCGCTGGCCCTGGCTGCGCTCTATGGTATCTCTGATGAGATTCATCAACTGTTTGTACCGAAACGGTATGGCCGTCTGGCCGATGTTTTTTTTGATACGGCCGGTGGGTTAGCTATGATCTTATTGATTCGACGGGTTAAATGGCTGCGCACTTTCCCTGACTCTCTAAGTTTTCCGGTGACTGGGAAACTTGGTGGGGAGTCGTAACCGGGGCGAGGAATCGTCCTGGATTTTTATGAGGAGACAAATGTTGAAATGATACCACTCACCCCTGAGCAGAGAGAGTACAAAGAAAGAACTCTAGACCAACTTCGGGTCAATTTGCCCCCGCTTGAGACCCAATTGGCCCAGGCAACTGAACGTAATGCCATTCTCAGCCTGCACGAGCAAATTGCCGATGTCGAAGCGCATATGGCTCGCCTGCAAAAAGAACTGGAGGGCGATGTAATGCTGGAGCCGGTGGCCGACGAGTTATGCCGGCAGGTGGCCGGCGCGTTGACCAAGCAAAAGTTTTATATGGCCCGCCGCTATATCAACAAGCTGGAAACAATTGAGCCTTTTTATCCAGAGTTAGCCCGGCTGAAACTGGAAACTGAAACCGGCCAGGTCAGCCGGCGTACCCGCTCATTGGCCCAAAACGGGGTCACGTCCCCGCCGGGCGCGCCCTATGTGCCCCGTTTACCGGCTCCGAGTACCGCCACTCCTACCGGCGTTGCCCCTCAATTAGGACCTGGGACCGCTCCGGTTCTTTCGAGTCGAGACGGCCGGCGAGAACGGGGCGGTATCCGCCAATATTTCCAATTTCATATCGTCGCCAGTTGCCTGGTGATTATTATGCTGGCCTGCGTGATGGCCAGTGTGGGAGGCATGAGTGTGTTGCGCTGGCTAATCGAGGGAAGCTGATTGACGAGTGGCAGTAGTCAATCTGAAATCGTAAATCCAAAATCGTAAATCAAGAGACGTCGGTCAGGCCGGTTAACTCAGCCCATTCGGCCTCGGTCAGTTCGGGGACGTGGTCGTTTTTGCGGATCATAATATCGCCAAAGAGATGGGACTGTTCCACCCAGATCACGTACCGTTTGATAAGTTCCAGCACGGCCAAAAGGGTAACAATTACCTCGATCCGGCTGTGGTTTTGCGCCAGGAGTTGTTGGAAACTGATGTTTTCACCCCGGGCCAGCCGCTGCCGGATTAGAACCATTTGCTGGCCGATGCTAACCACCTGCCGCGATACAACTTCGTCAACCACCGGTTCCGGCGGTTTGATTGCCATAGCCTGGCGGGCTGCTTCCAGCAAATCGGCCAGGCTGACTTCACCGGGGATAAGTTTGGGTTCGATTTTCAGAGGCGGAGCCAGCCGGATAAAACAACGCTTACCGGTGGCCTCGACTTGTTGGAGGTGGACCGCAATCTCTTTGAACTGCTTGTAGGTTTGCAACTGGCGGGCCAACTCGTCCCCGGCATCCTCTTCCTCTTCATCGAGCATACTGGCCGGCGGCCGGGGCAGCAGCGCCTCAGACTTAATCAAAATCAGCTTGGCCGCCACCACCAAAAAATCAGTTAGCTCATCCGGGTCGATCTGCCGCAAAACATCCAAATAGACCAGGTATTGGTCGGTCACCCGGGCCAGCGAGATTTTGGTAATGTCCAATTGTTCCTGCTCGATCAGGTGAAGCAGTAAATCCAGCGGTCCCTGAAAATCGGGCAGCTCGACCTGGTAAGGGGTAGAACTTTCAGCCGGGGATAGAGTAACTTCCATAACTTTACAATCTTGTCCTATCAAATTGAAGATTGAAGGTTAGCAGGTTGAACGTTTAACCTTCAACCTTCAACGCTTCTATTCGCTCATAAAAGCAGAGCAGGGTACTCCCGTAACGACGCTCGTCGTACAAAACCAAATTTTGCAGGGTTAACTCTTCGTATTCGATGGGATGAATCTGGACAACTATTGCTCCATCAGGGGCGAGCCAGTTGTCAAGTTGAGCATCGACGTTTTGGATGGTTTTAATCCACAGTTGCTTGTATTGGGGTGGAGCGATGTAAATCAGATCGAAGGGTTGACTTTGGGAGAGTGGTTGGTCCAGGAATTTGAAGACATCGGCCCGCTTGACCAGCGCCCGGTCGGCCAGGCCGGTCACCCGTAAATTTTCGCCAATGATCCGGGTAGCTGCCGGATTCTTCTCAACGAAGGTGACATGATTGGCGCCCCGGCTTAAAGCTTCGATACCTACCCCACCCGTACCGCTGAACAAATCCAACACACGGGCGTCGATGATCCAATTGCCCAGGATGCTAAAAAGGGCTTCCTTGGTGCGGTCGGTGATGGGCCGGGTAGTATCGCCCGGAACCGGCTTTAATTTTCGACCCTTAGCGATACCCGCAATTACGCGCATTCGAAGTCTTTAAATCTCTTGGGCTAAAAGTATCTTACAGCTTGCTTTTGACCAGTTCATAAACTTCATTTGCCACAGCATCGTGGCCGGCGAGGATTTGAGCCAACTCCGCCCGATACCGGGTGACAAAGGCTTCATCTTTGATAGCCCCCAGGTTGATAAGCACATTTAGGGCGGCGCTTTTCAGGCCGGCCTGGGCGCACAGGACAGCTACTCCCGCGTCGCTAACCACGTTGGGATTACCCATTTCGGCTGCTGGCCGGCACAGATCAATCACCTCGGCAGAGGCGCGGGCAGCGGCCAGGGGAACCATGGTGGCTTTTTTCGAGGCGTCCTGAATGGCTGCAGTACGGGCAGCTTTTTCCTCATCTGTGTTTTTGGGCAAACGATAAGCAGCCATAACGGTGTTAAAAGCAGCCACATCTTCGGCCATCATCTGTGTAAGTTGGGTGCGCAGCTTCTCAACCCTGTCCCTGATATCTTTCATGGGAGCTTCCACATCGGCAAATTTCTCTTTGCCGATAGTCAGATTGCAGACCATACTGACCAGAGCCGCTCCCATTGCCCCAGCCAAGGCGGCGGCCCCTCCCCCGCCGGGAGTTGAGGCAGAACTGGCAAGTTCGTCCAAAAAGGTTTGAATAGTTTGGTTATTCGACATTGATCTAACCCTCCGGTGTTTGTTTTTGAGCGCAGACCGCCACCCGGCGTTCGCTGTTTGATAACTGATTACTACCTACTGAGGGCTGGATTTTACCCCACGTTGTCTCGATACACAAGCCAATCTGTAATGTCTTGGCAGGATTTGACTCAGAAGTGGAGCCAAAAAACAAGAACCGGCCAGTTGGCCGGTTCTTGTTAATAGTCAAATTTACTATTGTCTATTCTAATCCAAAAAATCGCGTAAGCGCCGGCTGCGGCGAGGGTGGCGAAGTTTGCTCAGGGCCTTGGCTTCAATCTGGCGGATGCGCTCGCGGGTAACGCCAAATTTTTGGCCCACTTCTTCCAGGGTGTAGGCTCGGCCATCTTGCAGCCCAAAACGCAACTGCAACACCCGGCACTCCCGGGCGCTCAACGAGCCTAGTACATCGTTCAGGCGCTCACGCAGCATTTTGGTGGTGGCAGATTCGTTGGGTAATACATTATGCTCATCCTCAATAAAATCACCCAGGGTGCTATCCATATCTTCGCCCACTTCCATTTCCAGGGAAAGAGGATATTGGGCGGCCTGACGGATACGCTCTAACAGGCGCACGCTGACGCCCATTTCGGCGGCGATTTCTTCTTCGCTCGGCTCGTGGCCATTCCTTTGGACTAATTCACGAGAAACACGAGAAAGTTGGGTAATACGTTCGCCCATATGCACCGGCACGCGAATAGTGCGGCCCTGGTCGGACAGGGCGCGGCTAACAGCCTGGCGGATCCACCAGGTGGCGTAGGTGCTGAATTTGAAACCACGTTGATATTCAAACTTCTCCACGGCTCGGATAAGGCCAATGTTTCCTTCCTGGATAAGATCCATAAAAGAAACGCCGTGGCCAATATACTTCTTGGCAATACTGACCACCAATCGAAAGTTGGCCTCGATGAGCTTACGCCGCGCTTCCTTCCCACGTCGAACTTCACTGCGTAAACGCTCACGTGAATATCCATTGGCGTGAGTATGCGATTGGGCCAGGCGTAGAGCTGATTTACGGCCTCTTTCAATAGCCTTAGCTAAGGCAACTTCCTCGCCGGCGCTTAATAAAGGAATACGACTGATTTCTTTCAGGTACAGAGCGATAGAGTCGTCAACATCAAAATCCGAGCTAACATCGTCAACTGGATGAAAAAACATCTCTTCCGTCTCGTCAAGCTTATCTTCTTGATCGGCTGCTGTTTGAGCCGGGAGAGACTCGTCGTCAAAAGCAAAATAGAGAGTCTCTAACTGTTCTGGATCATCTCTGCCAACAAAAGTATCAAATAAATGATCCTGCGGTAGAAACGCCGGCGCTTGGTTTTGATAAAAATGATTTAATCGTTCTGGTGAATCTGAGTATGAGGTATGTTTGCCAAGCATGAACGCCTTCCTCCTTGATACCTGAAAACCATCACAATGTCTTGACAACTCCATTGTTGTGGCAATCTATAAAAAAGTTTAAGGTTTATAGGTTTTTAATGAGTTTGAGGCTGAGTTTAGTAGTTTGATTTAAACTACCTTTAGAGAATACCAACTTTTTAAAGAGCAATATTTTTAACAAATCAATAATATGTCAAGTAGTATAACATACTTTATGTATTAAATCAATAGGTTTTTGCGAAATAAACTTAAAATCTTTACCCAATTTATTGTCAAATCCTAAAAAAGGTATAATTGGAAGGCGAATTTCTCAACTTTGAGAGGTACTAAGATGACTGAATTTCAACAAGCCCCCTCAAGCCGAGCCTATGGCCGTCATGTGTTTATTTGTGTTCATGGCGACTGTGCCGAACCGGGGTTGGGAGAGCAGTTACACCGCCGTTTTGGCGAGTTGAACCGTGAATACAGTCTCAACAAGCTGAGTAATCCTGAGCGAGTCAAATGCAGTCTGGCCGATTGTCTGGGTATTTGTAGCGGCGGCCCAATTGTAGTCGTTTATCCTGATGGTATCTGGTATCATCACGTCGATGAGGCGGCGCTGGAGCGCATCTATCAGGAGCACATCCTGGACGGTCAGCCGGTGGAGGAGTTGATTTTCCACCGGCTATACCCCGCCGGACAGGAGCCGGCTTACCCCCCTGCGCTAAGAGGCGAGGAGATGAGAAGGCGAGGAGATGAGGTTTCTGAGGCCAAAATCATCACTGCATCGCCTCAGCACCTCATCGAGACTCAAACAGTTCGGGCAGCAGTACGACGCGCGCGCAAGAAAAAGGGGCTGGTCATTGTTAATACCGGCAACGGCAAAGGCAAAACGACGGCGGCGCTGGGGGTGATGACTCGCGCCTGGGGCCGCAAAATGCGGATTGGAGTCCTGCAATTTTTAAAAAATGAAAATGCCCGTTTTGGCGAAATCAAAGCCGTAGAACAAATGGGAGGGATCGACTGGCTTTCCACCGGCGATGGCTGGACCTGGGCCAGCCAGGATATGGACGAAACAGGAGCCAGGGCCAGGCACGGGTGGCAGCTTGCCCAGGAGCGGATTGTCAATAGCAACTATGATTTATTGATCCTGGACGAGTTTACCTATCCGTTGCACTATGGCTGGCTAGATACCAACGTAGTCGTCGAGTGGTTAAAAGCCAACAAACCCCCGATGTTACACTTGATTATCACCGGCCGCTACGCCCCCCAGGCCTTGATCGATTATGCCGATTTAGTAACCGAGATGCGTGAGATTAAGCATCCGTTCCGAGAGCAGGGGATTCGGGGGCAGGCAGGCATTGAGTATTAAAAGTTACAGTAGTATTACGATTTTACTTCAACCGGCGCAGGCACAGTTGGGAAGCACAGGCTCAAAACAACAAAGAGAGTTTGAATCTTCACTTGGGGCAGATTTGCTGGCTATCTCCCAAACGATAACCTCGGCATCAATGTAATCCTGCCCCAGGGCCTGCGCCACCGAGACGCGATGATGTCCATCTTGAACAAAATAGGTTTCCCCTACCTGAACCAAACTCACGGGAGGTAGAGATACACCCTTCAATGTGGCCAGCGCAACATTTACCCATCGACTCTCGGTGTGCTTCTGAAGCGGATTGAAATGGCGGTCAAAATCGTCGGTACGCCCCTGGCTGCCCTGAATCTGGCGGATACACACCACCTGTAATCCGCCATAGTGGCGGCTGGTAATGGTCTCACGGGATGTTATCTCGGCCAGTTCAAGCATTTGCCCTGGACTTCCGGTTAAGTTTGACCAGATTTTACTCAGCTTACCCCGTAAATGGGTCTGCCGGAATAACTGTCGAGCTTGTTCAGCCTGGTCATTCATAAGGTTTGCGTCTATACTTCGGACGAATTGAAATTCGAACATCTTTTACTCCCCCTGCTCTACCTTTCTTAAGCCTTAGTTTAGCCTCCGGCCGTCCGCCAAATGTGACAGATGACGTGACAGAATTAATACATTGATTTTCTCGACAACTTCCAGTAAAATTAGCCCCTGGAGATGGATGAATAATGGCTGGTCTGAAATTATGGTTATTTGGCCCGCCGCGTTTTGAGCGCGACGGCGTTCCCATCGAGATAGGCCGCCGTAAAGCCGTGGCTTTGCTGGTTTACCTGGCCATGACCCAACAGAGCCACAGCCGTGATGCCCTGGCTACTATGTTCTGGCCGGAGTTTGACCAGAGTCACGCCCGGGGGACGCTGCGCCGCGTTCTGTCAGACCTGCACAAGGGCTTGGGTGAGTCCTGGTTGGAGACTGAGGGTGAAATCGTTGTCTTACGAACCAAGCCCGACCTCTGGCTGGATGTCCTGGCCTTTCGTACCCTCCTGGCCGAATATCAGCAGCATGGTCACCCGGACGATGAAGTTTGCGAAGGGTGCCAACCCCTCCTGGCCGAAGCCGTCCGCCTCTACCGGGATGACTTTCTGGCCGGATTTACCCTACCGGATAGCCCTGCCTTTGACGAGTGGCAGTTTTTTCAAACCGAGGACCTGCGGCGCGACCTGGCCGGGGTTTTAGAGCAGTTGGTACACTACCACCACGCCCGCGAAGAGTTTGAACCCGCTATTGCCAATGCCCGGCGCTGGTTGAGCCTGGACCCTCTCCTGGAGATCCCTCATCGAACCTTGATGGAGTTATACGCCTGGAGCGGGCAGCGCAGCGCCGCTCTGCGCCAGTACCAGGAATGTGTACGGCTTCTGGAAGAGGAATTGGGGGTTCAACCGGCGGCGGAAACCACCCTGCTGTACGGGCGTATCCGGCGAGACGAGCTAGCACCACCGGGCAGAGGGGCAGCCCCTATGGTCAACTTTGCCGAACCACAGGCCCGGCAGGCGCAGCAGAATGAGGGCATGAGGATGCGAGGAACGGGGGGCGATTCTCTGCCTCAACCCGCGGCTGCCGAGGACGAATTACGCCTGGTGACGGTTTTATCCGCCGGGTTGAGCGGGCTGACAGATCAGGCCTGGGATAGCCGCCCCGAGGATATGGCCGAGGCGGCTCATAACCTGCGGCGTATTGCCGCCGAAATGGCGACCCACTATGAGGCTCGGCTGGATCACGCCGGCGGCGATGGTTTGCAGCTTCTTTTTGGCCTGCCGCGCCTGCATGAGGATGACCCGGGGCGGGCTGTCCAGGCGGCATTGGATCTACAGCAAATTGCCCAGAGGCGTAAGCTCAAAGTGAGCATAGGTATTAGTACCGGTCAGGTTTATTTTAGTCCTATGGACGCGGCCGGCTCTCCAACGATTGTAGCCGTTGGCCCTGTCGTCAACTTGGCGGCCCGCTTGCAAAATAGCGCCGAAGCCGGACAAATTCTGGTAAGCCAGGCCACTTATCGCCACACCCGCCGGGCTTTTGACTTCAAACCCGTTACAATTCCGTTCGGCAGTAAGAATGAATCACTCACAGCCTATGCAGTCGGGGCAGCTTTGCCTCACCCAGATAAGACCCGCGGGATTGAGGGTTTGCAGGCAGAACTTATTGGCCGGGATAAAGAGCTAGATCAGCTTAAAACCGCCCTTGAGGCGGTCTGCCAAGGTCAAGGTCAGATTGTGACTTTAATGGGCGAAGCTGGCCTGGGCAAGTCTCGCCTGGTAGCGGAGTTGAAACAGGTCGTTTTGAACTCCCGGCCCGGTACACAGCCACTTTGGCTGGAAGGTCGCTGCCTGGAATTTAGAAAAGCGACCAGTTATTGGCCCTTTGTTGATCTCTTGCAAAATTACCTGGACACGCGAGCCAAAGCCTATCCCTATCAGAATGACTGTTGTTTGGTGCCAATTTTAACCGAACTGGTCAACCAGAACTATCTCTCCGCTGACCGCGCTGCAGAGATGGCCCCCCTGCTGGGAAACTTGCTGTCACTGCGGGAGAACCGGGCCTGGACGGAGCAGCTCGAAAATGCCAGCCCCGGCCAGATCAGACACCAGACTTTTACAGCCGTTTACGACTTTATTTTAGCCCTGGCCCGGCAGCAACCGCTTATCCTGGTATTTGAGGATGTCCATTGGGCCGATGACCTCTCTCTTGACTTGCTCACCTTGTTGTTAGAAGTGGCGCCGGCCAGTCCTGTGCTGCTGCTGTACATTTATCGGCTAGACCAACAGCCTAAAGTACAGCGTTTGGCCCGGCTGGCTGCTCAAAAATATCAGGCTTTTTATACCGAACTTCACCTCCAGGAGTTAACCGAGCCGATGAGTCGCCGCCTGGTCCAGGCGATGCTTGGCCTGGAAACCCTGCCGGAGATAGTCAAAACCTTGATTTTAGAAAAGGCGCGGGGCAACCCGTTTTTTGTCGAGGAAGCCATCCGCGCTCTGATTGACGACGGGGCTATCTGCCAAGTAGATGGTCAATGGCGAGTTGGATGTGAAGTTGAGGCCATCTCTGTGCCGGAAAGTGTGCAGAGTGTCATTCTCAGCCGGGTGGACCGGTTGGAGTCAGATCTGAAACAGGTGCTTTACCACGCCGCCGTGATGGGCCGGCTGTTTCGCCCCCAGGTCATCGCCCGGACTCTGCCGCCGGAGATCGATCTGGAACAAGCTCTGCTGTCGCTGGAGGAGATAGCTTTGACCTATCAGGAGCGGGTCGTGCCCGAGGTGGAATACTCCTTCAAGCATACATTGGTACAGGAAACCATCTACCAAACACTATCAAGGCAGCGGCGGAGCCGGTTGCACCAACTTGTGGCCGAGGCCATCGAACAGTACTATGCCGATCACCTGAAAGCCTACTACGAGCAGTTGGCCTATCATTATTATCACAGCCAGGCCACCGAAAAAGCTATCAAATACCTGCTCAAAGCCGGGGAAAAGTCGGGAGCGGCCTATTTTAATGAGGAAGCGATTCATTATTTACAAAAAGCCTTGCAGCGGGTGGACGAATGGCCGGCGGGAAACTCGGACCGGGAGGCGCAGCGGGTTGAGTGGCAACTGGCTATCCTGACCAGCCTGGGCGAAATTTATCACGGCATGGGACGGCACGCCGAGGCTGAGCCGTACCTGCGCCGGGCCGTTACCCTGGGGCAAGCGGCCAACATTCCCGCTAAGAAATTGGTGAGGCTTTATTATTGGCTCACCGAGGTGCTGCACTGGTTGGACCGGCATGTTGAACAGGTCAATGTAGCCAAGGCGGGTTTAGCCTTGCTGGATGAGCAGGATATGGAGTCGGTGGAAGCGGTCTTGATGAACCAGGCCATGGCCATTGGGTATACTTACCTGGGCCGCTTCGACCTGTTTGATACTTTAACCCAACACACCGCCCAATTTATTCAGCGCCTGCCTTACTCCAAGGAGTTGAGACCGGCCTATTTGCACATTATTGTGGCTTTTCATCAGGCCCAACAACTTGACCAGGCCATTGAGTGGGCCAGGCGGCTGGAGGCGCTGGCCGAGAAACACCATGACCTGCGTGCCCTGGCCGAAGCAATTGAACACTCCTGGGGGCCATGTTTTGAGAGCGGCCAACTTCACGATCCCGAACAACGTTTTTTACGCAGCCTGGAGCTATATGCCCGTATTGGCGATAAGAGCCGGCAGTGGCGTTGCCTGGGGAGTATAGCCTGGAATGCTCTGCTGCGGGGCGACCTGGACGAGACTCAAGAGTATTTTATCCAACAACTTGAGGTGGCCCAAGAGCTGGGGCATGAGGCGGATATAACCGAGTCATGGCTCAATTTGGGGGTAATCCGCCTAAATTTACATACCTGGGAGCAAGCAGTGGAAGCATTTAACCAAGCCTTGCAACTCACCTCAAGAGCAGAGCCAGGCTGGGTTAGGTGGACCGCGCCCTACTGTTTGGGCCGGCTTTATCTGGCCCGGGGACAGCAGTCGACGGCGCTGCCGCACTTCCAAACGGCTTTGAACTTGTTTGAATGTGAGGTTTGGTCGCAATGGGGCCCCCATTGGTGGCCGCTCCTGGCCGGCATTTTAAGCGGACTCGAAGCGGCTTATGACACGCCTGCCGAGTTTCAATCTTTTTGCCAAAGTTTGCCGGAGGCCAAACGCCGGCAAATTGCCGCCACTTTGCCTGGCCCGTGGTGGCTTGAACCAACCACTCCGGCCAATTTATCCTTACCCTCCTTTGAGGATACCTTTGTCGAGGGGCTGGCTTCCGGCTGGACCTGGCAAGATCCCTTTGGGGATTGTACATTTCGGGCGCAAAACGGTTTAGAGATTCAAGCCGCCAACGGGCGAGATCTGTGGTACTACGTCAATCGCAGCGCCCCTCGCCTGCTCCGGCCTATCTCCGGCGATTTTGCCGTACAAACAGTCTGCACCCCGGTTTGGGCAGGCCGTGACCCCCATCAAGCGAAAAACGATCCCAAACCAGCTATGGGAGGGCTGTTACTCTGGCAAGATACAGATAATCTTTTACGCCTGGTTTGGGGCAGCCGTGGTCCGTATGATCTCTCTTTTGAAGGCTGTCTAGCTAGTCAGGAGGTCCTGATTGGCCGGGGACGCCTGCCGATTCAGTCGCCCTCCGATCAGATGCGCGTTTTTCTTCGCCTGGAACGCCAGGGCAGCCAGGTCAAGGCGCTGGCTGGTGACGGCAAGGTGTGGTACAGCGTGGGCCAGGCAACGCTACCCATCACCGGCCCGATTGAGGTTGGCCTCCATGCCATTGGCTGGATCGACCGAACCATTTACCCCGGCGACTATCCCGACGGCACAGCCATCCGGTTTGAATCCTATCACTTTTATTAATGGCCGCCGTCTGTTGGCCTTATTGCACCGTGATTGTTACCGACTTACTGGTGGTAGAGCCATCTCTCAGGATAATTAACAGGGTATAGGTTGTGGTAGCGCCAGGGCAAACCTGGCGGCTATATTGCCCAGGTACACCCTCGCCGTTGAGATAGACCGCACTAACATTTTCCACGCTCCAACTCAGCAAAGTACATTCACCCGCCCCCAGGGTGGAGCGGCCGGCATTAAAAGTAATCGGGGAGGCCGGCGCAAAGGCGGGAGCCGGGGTGGGTGGAGATGGAAGCGTACCCTCGCCGCTGGCCAGGTCGTCAATATAAATTATGCCATTACCGCTAAAATCGTCACCCCCATCGTCGAGCACCAATCCCTGAAATCTGAGGGGATAGTCCACCCCCCCGTTGCTTGGCCCGTCCACGTGGCCGGCCGGCCAGGGCTGGTTGGGGCTGATAAAAGCGGTCATCTGCTGCCAGCCCGTGTGTTTAACCTGACCAAAAGAGAATTGCCACGTTTCACCCTGGCTATCTTTGAGCCAGACGTTTAAAAAATGTCCCCGGCCATCGCCGTAGACCCAGGCGGTGATTTGATTAGGTTCTCCCCCCAAAAGCTGCGACCATAAGAAGACTACGTAGTCGTTTCCTGCGGTCGAAAATTGATAGCCGAGTTGTCCGGAGTAACTCCCCTGGTGTGCTTGAGCGGTCGTTCTTTCAAAGACGCCGTTGGGTTCGTCGCCCCGCTTCCAGGTTGAGGCAAATTCAAAGTCGTTAAACACGCCTATTTTGGCCTGGGTACGAGCTTCGGCGGTTTGAGCCGCTTCGATTTCAGCCAGTTGAGACGCCTGAGCCGCTGCGGTCTGCGCGGCCTCGGCGGCGGCAGTTTGCGTGGCGGCGGCTTGGGCTGTGGCGGCCTGGTTAGTGGCCTCGACTTGAACGGCGGCAGCCTGGCTGGTGGCCAAAACGATGGCAGTTTGGGTAGCCAGGTTTTGTTCCGTTATGGCTGTAGCCTCAGCCGCTTGTTTGGCCGCAGCGGTGGCGGTGCCGGCCAAAGCGGATTCTACCTCGGCCATAACCCTCGCTTCGGCGGTTTGGGTCGCGGCGGCAGCCTGAGCGGTTTGGGTGGGAGGACTCGAAGCGGCGGTGGTCGCTTCAGCTTGGGCTGTGGCCGTAGTGTTGGCTACTGTCACAACGGTGGCAGTAGCTGGGGCCAAAGCCGGGGTAGCGCCGGTGGTGCTGCCGGCAGCCATAATGGCCAGGGTTGTGGGAGTGGTTTTATCCGGCCGGGTTAACCAAAGAGCACCGGCAAGTAGGCCAACTAAAAGTAAAAGAATGAGGATGGCCCCTCCAATCAAAAACGGAAGCCAGGGGGTCTGCCGCCTGACCGGAGCGGCCTGAACCTCGGTAGCGCGGGTTGGAGGCGCTACTTGGGTGCCTCCGGCCGGCTGCCGGTCTACCGGGAAGGTTTTTTCTTTTGGAGGGAAAACGCCGGTGGAATGGTCAATTTCTTTAATTTGAGGGCGCGGGGCGATGGTAGTGAGAGGTAAATATATCTCCTCCGAGGTCAAGCCGGTCGCTCCCCGCAAGGCGGCGGCTAACTCGCCGGCCCGTTGATAACGATCCTCCGGCTTCTTGCTCATTGCTTTGAGGATGATCTGTTCAACGGCCCTGGGCAAGTTGGGTACAACTCGACTCGGTGGAGGCACAGGTTCATGGATATGCTTCATGATAACCATGAGGGGAGTGTCCGCATTGTAAGGGACAGCCCCGGTGACAATCTCATAGAGCATCACCCCCAGGGAGTAGATATCGCTTCGTTCGTCGCCGTGGTGGCCCTGTCCCTGCTCTGGCGACATGTAATAAGGTGTGCCGGACAGAACTCCGGTCTGGGTGTATGTGGTGGAACTCATGATCCGGGCAATGCCAAAATCGGTTAGCACAACTTGCCCCTCCGGGTTAATCATCACATTGGCCGGTTTGAGGTCTCGATGAATCATCCCGTGGGTATGGGCATAATCAATGGCGCTGCAGAGGGCGCTAAAAATACGGGCGATTTCTTTAAGCGTGTAGAGTTTACCGGTGGTCTGGCGAGCCTCTAATTCTTCTTTGAGGGTTGGGCCATCAATAAATTCCATGGCCAAAAAGTAGAGGTCACCCTCGCGATCAAAATCAAAAGCCTGCACAATGTTGGGGTGGCGGAGTTTACCCACAGCCAGGGCTTCACGTTCAAAGCGACCTACAAAGTTCTTGTCATCCACCATGTGGGTGTGTAAAACTTTAACACTAACGTAGCGATTCATCCCCGGCTGAAAAGCCTTGTAGACTTCGGCCATCCCTCCGCGTCCCAGCCTGGCCACCAAGCGATATTTACCCAGAGTTTTGCCGATTAAACTTGCCATGGTTGATCCCGATGCAATGATGTTGATTCATTATAACACAAAAAGAGATGGATAGAATAGTACGACTGATTTTTACGGGGCGTGAGGATTTACCTGTCACAGGCCAAGCACAGGCTGCTGGTCTTCAGCGAGGCGTGACAGTGGCTGCCTTCGTGATGGACCCAATCGAACCCGGCGCAGTGAGCCAGAACACACAGCCGGCCGTACAAACCTGGTTCAACCGGCCAGGTGGTCAAATCAACGGCCCGCCCTTCGTAGTGGAGCGAGTAGCGGGTCGCCGGGTTTGACTCCGGTGGGTCGTGCTCCAGCAGCGAGTCGTAGGCGTCGGTCACTCGCAACTGATAAGCGCCGTTCCATTCGGTCTGAACCAGGTGATTCAGACGGGTCAGGGGAATCAACATGGCCGGATGCAATAAAAAATCTTCGGTATTGTAGGGAGGTGTCTCTTCCTGCTTAAAAACAATGGTCGGGTCTAAGATACCCACCAATTGATTATAACCGCACGAATCTCGTTCAAGATGGCAAAGCATCGGTGTGGAAGCAGACCGTTCAGTTTCGGTATAACTGCCGCTGGCCGAGAGATGCTGTTTTGGCTCCAAACCGGGCAGAAGACAGGCCGGCTCAGGAGTGGTCCACCTGATAATCGGAACAAGGGCGGGGGTGGGCGTAGGTGGCGGAATAGGGGTTGGCCGGGAGGGTGGGGGAACGACAGCCATAGAGAGGGGCGGGGAGGATAGATCAACCCGGATACAGGCACAAACCACCAAGGTGAGCACAAGGAAAACCGTGCTAAAGTTGCTGCTAAGAAAGGGGGAGTTTGTTGACTTTAACATGTCATTCGGCGTGGACGGGTTACTTTTGTCCGCGCGCAGGCGGACATCGTGGCTAACAGCCCTGTAGGGGCGACTTCAGTCGCATTGGTTAGCGTGGGTAAGGCCGCTGGAGTGCAGAATTTATTCTGCCAAGTGGCTAAAAGCGGAATGAATTCCGCACTCCTCCCCGCCATATGAGAAATAGTCATTTAATCGTTATAATAGCTCTCCGGTCCCTGGCCAGATTCAACCTGCCAGGTTTTACCCGGCTGCCAGGGAAACCATTTTTGCCCATCGTGGCTGCTGCTCAAAACGAAACTACCTAGCGCCGCCTGGCCCTGACCGGCAAGATCATAGATATAAACAGTACCCTCGTTTGGCTGGTTGGGGTGCGCATTGACCAACAAACGGCCATCTTCAGTCCAGCGAGGCAAGTCGAGGTTTAGGCCGGCCGGAGGTTTTAGATAAGTGATTGTTCCATCCGCTAGGCGTACCAGGCCGACCACCCGGCACATGCCGCAGGCTTGAATCTGGTTAGCCACAAAAGCAAGATATTGCCCATCTGGCGACCAGACCACGCCGCCTACCAGGTCAATCGCCCGATCATCTTCCAACAAGACCCGGCTGGTCGCGCCATCTACGCTGATGGTATAAAGTTTTATCTTTTCGCTAATGGCAATTTGGGTTCCATCCGGCGAAAAACTTTCGCTGACCGTAGGCAAGAGCAGGCGGCGAATCAATTGTTTGTACCCCAACGTGTCCTGTACAAAGCGCCGGCTTTGATTGGCCGCAGCCGTTGGCGTTCCGGCAGGTAGAAACGGCGGAAGAGAAGCAGGAACCAGGGTCGCCGGGGGCAAGGTTATGCTTGAAGCCTCAACCGGTGGCGGGTCAGCCGAGGCGGGCTGAACCAGCAACACCGGGATAGTTACAACCGGAAGAGCATCATCAACGTTAAAGGCAGCCACATACACACTGCACACCCAGGCGAAAGACCCGTCAGGCGTAACTACCAGCCACCAGCTCGAGTCGCTGTTGCGCCCGACAATCTCCAGGGTTTCGCCCAGGGGCAAGCGGCCCACCCGGTAATATTGCTCGCCGGGGCCGCTGCGTAAGTTAACTGTGCCGTGGCTGGCAATCACAATGGATTTAGGGAGCAAGGGAGGGGACGGAGTCGCCGGTGTTGGGAAGACCGGCGCGTTGTTCTGCACAGCGATAACTCGCTCGACCAACAAATTGACTCTTTCTCGCAGCAGAGCCAGGTCTTCAGCAGAGGCGTCTGCCACAGGCGCCGGAGTAGACAGGCCGGCTACCTCCTGGGTCAAGTTAAAGCTGACCATATTAACGATAACACAGATGCTACAGCAGAAGAGAATAACGACCACTACGCCAAAAGTAAGTAAAGTTCCCACCTGGACGCCACAACCGCCGATAATTAATTTGCCGAGGCTACTTCTCCAAAAAAGGCCCATCATTCCCCCTAATCCCCCACATAACTATCCGGCCGTTCCGACACACCGGCCCGCCAAACTCGACCGGGTCGCCAGGGGAACCACTTTTGCCCTTCGTGGCTGGTGCTCAGGATGTAAACCCCCTCCACCGGTTGGCCCTCGCCGTAGATATTGTAAACATAGGCTGTACCTTTGGCCGGCTCGCCCGGATGAACGTTGACCAAGATGCGACCATCCTGCGTCCAACGGGGCGCATCGGTATCCAAATTATCGAGGGCTTGCAAAAAGGTCATCTTGCCATCAGATAAGCGCAACAAAACCACAGATACACATGGCCGGCAGTGGGGATTCTTGAAACCCACCGTAAAAGCCAGGTATGCCCCATCAGGCGACCAGACCACCCAGCCCATCGGCCCCATGTCGTTGTTGTTTTCTAGCCAGATGTCAGTATGTGCACCGGCGATCCCAATGGTATAAACTTTAATCCGCTCGGTCATGGCGATACGGCTGCCATCCGGTGAAAAGCTTTCGCTGACGGGTGGGGTCAACAAGCTGGCTTTAACGCGCTTGTAGGCGGGTAGTTCTTCCACAAATTGACGGCTGAGATCGGCGGCGGGGGTGGGCGTCCCAGGGGAAGAGCCGGAGTAGACGTGGCGCTAACAGTTGGGGAAGGCGTCGGTGAGGCCACCGCCACCAAAGGACCACTCGCGGCCGGTTGCCCCAGTTGAGAAGGGGTCGTCACCACAGGGATCGAGCCGTCAATGTTCAGGGCTGTTACCAGTCCGGCGGCAGTCCAGGCAAACAAACCATCCGGTTTAGATAAGAGCCACCAGGTTGAACCGGTATTACGCCCGGCAATCTCCAGCGTTTCGCCGGGGGACAAAAGGCCAACCCGGTCATATTGGATACCTGGACCACTGTATAAAGGAACCTGATCCTGACCGGCCATCACTACCGGCTTGCCGGCGTAGGCGGCCGACGCGGGCTTGGCCGCCGGGGCGTTTGGTTGTAAGAACTCTACCTCGGCCAGGAGAGAGTCTACTTCCCCAAGCAGTGAACCGATCTCGCCAGAGGGTGATCCCGCCTTAGCCGCAGCAGGGGTGGGCCGGCCGGCCAATTCTTGGGTCAAGCCAATCGTCAACACATTTACCATGAGGCAAAAGCCGCAGCATAAAACCACGAAGGTCAGCCCCGTCAAGGCGAACAGCATGCCCAGTTGAGCGCCACAACCGGCCATCATCAACCGGCCGAAATTATTTTTCCCAAGAAAAGGTATCACTTCCACCAATCCTGCCTGGAACGGGCGTCCAAAAATTTTCCATTATCACGAATGGCTACGATTAGCTCGTCGGCAGCGACGCCGACAGGGGTATCCAAGCTCAAACCGGGCAACTCGCTGCCTTTACTCTCGCGGAACAAGGCTAACAGGTTTGGGTCAGTCCGCAAGCCGAGATAATGGACCGTGTATCCTTTGACCACGCTCCCCGCTCTGGCGTATAAAAAGGTCAAACTATCTTCGTCGGCGTAAAGCACAACAGCGTAATACTTGCCATCATAGATATCACGTTCGGTCTTGGGAATGAAGATAGGCTGCCCCGGCGTGGTTTTAATTCCCACTAAAACCAAATGATCTTCGCGGAGCAGTTGGCCCTTACAATTGCAGCCCCAATCCCAATCATGAACAGTGTAAGCCTTAACGAAATTCGCTTCAAAGACAGAGGAAAGTTGAGGCGCATTAGGATCGATACCTGAGCCGGGAATATCAACCAGGGATAATTCGACCTCAATCGGCTGGGGGTCTCGCAGTTTGAGGTTGAGATCGCCGTGTTCCTCAGCCGGCCGGCTTTCCCGTTGTCCCTCAATCGGCATGAGCGCATAAGAATTTGAGGAAGTAACCGGGGGAACAAATTCTTCGGCTGCCTCGGCTGCTGTCACCGAGTGGTCAGCTTCCGACAGGTCGGTTGTTGCCGGGGCAGAAGCCTCGTCCGTTGGCGGCGCAGAGATGTCTGCTTCGACCTGGAGCGTATTGAGGGCGGCGACAGTCGGTACCGCTGTGGGCGAAGCCGGCGGCGTAGGGCTGAGCGCCATTGCGGCGAGAAGAGGAGTGGGCGTTGCCAACAGGACCGGCGTCGGCGTATTGCCGGACCGCGAGGCCGCCACCTCTGTCGCCAGCGCCGATAAAGTGGCTAGTTGGACTTCAACCGGAGATGCAGTCGAGTCAGGTACGGGTGTGCTGGCCGGGGTTTGGGTTGGTATCGCAGCCAGCATCCGGGTAGGAATCAGGGGAGGCGCTGCGGCAGGACGGTTCCCCGGCCTGCTGATAGCTACTTCTAGTCCCGACATCTCCCAGCCCAAATAGACATTCAAAATTAGCGAGATAGCCAGCAAGACCACCAGGACGAGAGAAAAAATAGTCAAGACCCCCAGAGACGTTCCCCAAAAGAACCATAACAAACATCCACCCGGTCTGGCTTCTGGCTCAGAGGTTACACTTTCAACTCCTTCTGCCATGATCCCTCCCTCCTGAAAAAACGGACTTACAGGGCAAGCTGAGTTATTTTTCTTTAACAATGTTAAGATATTAACATAATATCACATTTTTCTTTTTAATACAAGGGGAATTTTAAAGATTGGAAAGATGAGGGGTCAACTGCGACTGATAATGAAATTAGCCACAAAGCTGAAAAGGATCAAACCAAAGAAAAAAATCCCGGCAGGGATAACTGCGGCTGAAGAACTAACGAGCGAAAGTCCCAATCCGATGAGACCCACGATGGCCAGGATAACTGTGTAGAGGGCCAGGGTCTTCCGGCCTCGCCCGGCTTCGGACTTAAAGGTACCACTGACAGGAATAACCATTACCGCGCTGCCAATAGCTGCCGCCATAGCTGTACCATTATTGGTCAATAACCAACCCACCAATCCGGCCAGGGCTGCTAACAGGCAGGCTCCCACCCAATTCGAGGCAATAACCTGCTCTTCAGACAAAGCCAAACGACCAAAAGGATCGAGACGCAGCAATAAATTAAAAAGGGTGTCAGCCGTCCAGGATAGATAAACAAAGACAAAATAGAGGATAAGCACAGGCCAGATGAATGGAGCCAGGGCGGGACTAATCCGCACCACTCCCCGCAAGGTGCGGACGGCAAAATACAGGCCGAGGATAAGCGCCCAGCGCGTTCTCCGGTTCCAGCGTGACATCCAAAAGAAATAGCCGAGTATAAGGCGATAAATGAAGTGACGTGCTTTGAGCGCCTCGACGATACCCTCACGCGCCCATTCGAGTTCAGGGTCAAGGTGGAGCGCCTCCCGAAAATGTTCCAATGCCTGGCGATGCTCGCCTCGTTCCAATAAGGTCCAGCCCTGATTGGCGTGGGTTACAGCATTTTCCGGGTCGCGAGTCAGGGCTGCGGCAACGGTCGCTCCGGCTTCCTGCCGCCGTCCCAGTTTGACCAGAGCCATCGCCCTCAGATTAGCGCAGTTGACGTGCTGCGGGTCTAGCTTCAACCCTTCTTCGGCGGCTGCCAAACCGTCGGCCCAACGGCGCTGCTGCAAGTAAAGGCTGCTCAACAGGGCAAAAGAAGCAGGATCGGTGGGATCGAGCCGGATAGCCTCTTGCACAACAACCTCGGCCTCCTTAAAACGATCTTGCTCATCCAGAACCCGGCCCAGGGCATAGTGGGCGTAGGCCAAATCCGGCCCCAGGTGAACCGCCATCTGCGCCTCCTGGGTAGCTTCTTTGTACTTCTTTTGTTTAGCCAGGCACAAGCCAAGCATAGCATGAGCTACGGGATTGCCAGGTGTAACGGTCAGTTCTTGCCGTAGTTCTTTTTCGGCTAACTCGTAGCGGGATTGCTCGTATAAAAGGGTAGCTCGTTCAAGA
Organism: uncultured Caldilineaceae bacterium; assembly: GCA_964622215.1. Taxonomy (GTDB): domain Bacteria; phylum Chloroflexota; class Anaerolineae; order 4572-78; family J111; genus DSQQ01. The sequence goes on along the minus strand of CAZUNT010000021.1, from coordinate 17,358 downwards.
TGGAGACTCATCGACGCTCCAGATAGTTTAAGATGTCATCGTAAAGCCCACCCTGATTGGCATACAAGGCATAGTTGCGAGCCGTAGCAAACCACTCCTTGGTAGTCGGTTTAAGCGATTTGGCTGCTTTAAGCAAATCCTCAGTTGTAAGTGGGGTAGGGATACCTTTTTTCATGGCTTCGGCCAGTTTGGCCTCGATAGCCACATCCACCACTGCCTTCAAATCGGCCCCGGAATACTCATGGGTCTTGCGGGCCAGGTAATCATACTCAACATCCTGGACCGGCTTGTCTTTGAGGAGAATATGCAGAATGGCGGCGCGAGCCGGTGGGTCGGGTGGAGGCACAAAAATCATCCGGTCAAAGCGGCCAGGCCGGCGGAAGGCGGTGTCCAGGTGCCAGGGGGCATTAGTCGCCGCCAAAATAAGCACTCCCTCATTAGAAGCCTTAATCCCATCCAATTCTGCCAAGAACTGGTTGATAATGTGCCGCCCGGCGCTGTGGCGCATGTCGGTCCGGCTGGCTCCCAGCGCATCTACTTCATCAAAGAAAAGCACGCAAGGGCGGTTACGCCGCGCCTGCTCGAATAGCTCGTGAAGATTACGCTCGCTGTTACCCAGCCACATGTCCAAAATATCGTTGATGCCCACAGCCAGGAACGCGGCCTTGACCTCCCCGGCAGTGGCCCGGGCCAGGTGGGTTTTCCCAACTCCCGGCGGTCCATACATTAAAATACCGCCGCCAATCGGTTTACCATAAGCCCGGTAGATTTCAGGGTGAGTTAAGGGATGGATGATTTTCAGCCGAATCTCTTCCTTAAGCTTGTCCATGCCGCCCACATCGGCAAAAGTGAGAGTGGGTCGCTCCACCTCGGCGTCGGCTGAGAAGAGTTCTCCCTCCACTAAAACACCAACCCGGCCTTCGATCATGTCGGCGTCCTCATTCTCTGGATGGGAGTAGTCATCCGGCTTCTGGCCTCTCCCCTGAGCAGGCAAGCCCAACTGCTCGGCCAGGATAGGGTCAGCCACCGAGGGGTCGGCGTCCAGGGCTTTTTCATACTCGTCCATAGCCCGCTCGATCTCACCCTGCCGTACCAGGAGGCGGGCATGGAGGAGATAAACCTGGGCTGGGATAATCTCCGGGCTGTTTTTGATCAGATCCTTAACAAGCGCCAGGGCAGGGCCGTTTTTTCCCTGTTGATAGAGGGTTTTGGCCAGGCCAATCTGGAGGGCTTGATTCTGGGGAGCGCGGGCCAAAGCGGCCCGATACTCTTGCTCCGCTTCTTCAAACCGGCCATAGCTCAACAGGGTATCGGCGAGATGCTGCCGCAAAGGAACATTCTCAGGGGAAAGTCGCAGGGCTTCACGCAATGCCCGGAGGGTCTCGTCGCTAGATGTCACCGGTTCCTCCTTAATCTGCCCATTCCATCGGTTGAGGCTGGGTAAAGCCAGACTCGATGAAAACCGGCCGGTTCGTCCGCATCGACTGGGTGATAGCTTCCAGAATTTCGACCACATGGGCCGCCTGCTCCCCGGTAGCGCGGTGCGGCCGCTCTTCGACGATGGCGTGGGCCATATCTCGCACGCCTCGCCCCCACTCGACCGTGCGGCTACCTTTGTAGGCTTCCTTGACAAGCGGCGCCGGCTGAAAGGGATGATTAAACTCGGCCACCTCCACCTTTACGTTAAAATCGTGCCAACTGGCCAGGTAGAGCGAGCCAACATCGCCGTGAAATTCAACGCCATCTTGTTTGCTGCTCCGGCGCGAGACATAAAAACCGCTGGTCAGCCGGATTAGGGGGCCGCTTTCCAACTCCACCAGGGCCACGGCGAAATCGGGGGTGTCAATGTGAAAGGCTGTACCCTCTTTGGTCATTCGGTCGGGATAGAGCACCGTGCCGTAAGCCCAGGCTTTTCGCGCCGGGCCGAAGATGGCGGTCAGCAAGGTCAGGGGATAAACGGCCACGTCATACAAAGCGCCCACCTGGTAAAAGGGGCCGGGCGCGGGATGCCAGGATTCAATCCGGCCCCAATTGACCTCGGCATAAACTACCCGGATTTTTCCCAGCCGTCCCTCCCGGATGATTTTCCAGGCCGTCTGTTGGGCCTCACCCATAAAGGTGAAAGGGGAACAGCCCAGCCGCAATCCCTTCCGGCGGGCCAATTCGACCAATTCACGGGCCTGGGCGTAGGTCAGGGCCAGTGGCTTTTCACTGTGAACATGCTTACCCGCTTCCAGGCAACGAGTCGTGGTTTCATAGTGGGCGTGATGGATGGTCAGATTAACCACCAACTCGACCTGCTCATCCGCCAGCATCGCTTCAAAAGTGGGATAAGCCTGGCAGCCAAACTTGGACGCCAGTGTTCTGGCCCGCCGGGGATCGAGATCGGCTACACCGATCAGGTCAGTCTCCGGGTAGGCAGAAATACTTTCGGCGTAGGGATCGGCGATATTACCGCAGCCGAGGATGGCAACACCTAGTTTTTTGGTCATGTTGAACAACTCTCCATTGGGTATGTGAGTCCCCATTGAGCGCGGATTTGATCCATCGTGCGCATAATAGCCAGGGTTTCGTCCAGGGGCATCACCTCGCTTTCCAACTTGCCGGCCTGCAGGCACTTCACCACTTCGATAGCCTCATACTGGTACCCCGTAGCCTCATAAGGCGCGTCGATGATTTCATCTGGCCGGACCGGCCGGCTTAAAGTTAACTTGGCCGGGCAGTAAATAGGCGCGTGTAGTTTGACTCGCCCCTCCGTGCCGATAACCAGAGCCTCGCTCGGCGTATCCGTACTGACAGCGCAATATAAGATCGCTATTCGTCCCTGCTCATATCCCAGCAGGAAAGCAGATTGCTCGTCCACGCCCGTTTCGCCCAGGTGAGCCATGCCGGTGACGCGGGTGGGTGGGCCAAAAAGCATCGAGGCCAGTGAAATCGGATAAATCCCCACATCGAGCAGCGCGCCGCCGCCCAGGGCCGGGTTAAACAGGCGGTGCTGGGGATCGAAGTCAGCCCGAAAGCCAAGATCGGCCACCAGCATACGGATGTCACCCAGTGTTCCGGCAGTGATCATCTGCCGCATCTTAACCACTGCCGGGATAAAGCGGGCCCACATTGCTTCCATCAAAAAGAGTCGTTTTTGCCGGGCCAGGTTAATTACTTCCTCGGCCTCGGCGGCATTGATGGTGAAAGGTTTTTCACACAGGACGGCTTTGCCTGCGTTTAAGCTAAGCAGACTATTCTCTTTGTGTAGTGAATGGGGGGTAGAGACATAAATGATGTCCACCTCGGGGTCGTGAACCAACGCTTCATAGCTACTGTGGTAACGCCGCGCATTGAACCGGTCGGCGAAGGCATGGGCAGCTTCGAGGGTGCGCGAGCCAACCGCCACCAACTCGGTCCCCGGCACAAATTTCAGGCCAAAGGCAAACTTATGGGCAATCACACCCGTTCCCAAAATACCCCAGCGAATTCTGTCGGGCATATTTAACCAGCTCCTATTTTATTCAAGACCTTTAGGGTCTGGATTCTTAGATTTTCTCCAACGGTGTGGGCCGCTGCCCAAACTTGACCTCCGGCCCGGCGACCGGCGCGGCCCAGCGGACGGCGTTGGTGATAACCCGCTGCACTTCCGGTTGATAGTAGATGGGATAGGTTTCGTGACCGGGACGGAAATAGAAGATTTTGCCCCGCCCCCGGTGAAAACAGCAGCCGCTGCGAAACACCTCACCACCCTGGAACCAACTGATAAAAACTAAAGTGTCGGGCGCGGGAATGTCGAAATGCTCGCCGTACATCTCGGCCTGGGGAATCTCAAAATATTCGCCCAACCCGGCGGCGATAGGATGGCCCGGCTCAACCACCCAAATCCGCTCCCGTTCGCCCATTTCTCGCCATTTAAGGTCACAAGAGGTACCCATCAACTTTTTAAAAATCTTGGAAAAGTGGCCGGAATGTAACACTATCAGGCCCATTCCCGCCATGATACGTTGCCAAACCCGCTCGACAACTTCAGCGGCAACTTCCTGGTGAGCCATGTGGCCCCACCAGATCAGCACATCGGTTTGGGCCAGCACTTCAGTTGATAGGCCATGCTCCGGCTCGTCGAGCGTGGCGGTACGGACGGCCAAACCCTCCCCCTGGAGGTGGCGGGCAATGGCCTGGTGAATACCATCCGGATAAATTTTGGCTACCGCCGGGTCTCGTTTCTCGTGCCGGTATTCGTTCCAAACAGTTACACGGGGTAGGCTGGTCATTTGGGTTTTTCCTCTCCTTTGGAGATACTGATTCTTGCCACGAATTTCACGAATTTTAAAAAACAGGTTTGCTAACTTATCTTCCCATATCCGGCCCATTTTGGCAAAAACCTTACTTAGCCTATAATCAGCATATTTTAATTCAAGCCGAGGAAGGGAAAAATGTCCAACAGAATCTTCAACTTTAGCGCCGGACCGGCGGTGATGCCTGAACCTGTCTTGGAGCGAGCCAGGGATGAACTACTCAATTTCAACAACTGCGGCATGTCGGTCATGGAGATGAGCCATCGTTCGCCGGAGTTCGAGTCCATTCTGGCTCACGCCGAAAGCGGTCTGCGCAAAAATATGAGTATCCCCGACGATTACGCCGTCCTCTTTCTCCAAGGTGGGGCCAGCCTCCAGTTTGCCATGATTCCTATGAACCTCTACCTCGACGGCAAACCTGTCGACATGCTCCACACCGGGGCCTGGACCGAAAAAGCGATCGAGGAGTTGAAAAAAGTGGCCGAGTACCGCCTGGCCGGCTCAACCGAGGCCGAAAAGTTCCGGCGGCTGCCTCGCCCCGATGAAATCGAATTTAAGCCTGAGGCCTCGTATGTTTACCTCTGCTCGAATAACACCATCTTCGGCACCCAATGGCGCGACTTCCCCGCTGCCGGCGGTGTGCCCGTAGTGGCAGATATGTCGTCGGATATTCTCTCCCGCCAGGTCGACGTGTCGAGATTTGGCCTCATCTTTGCTGGGGCGCAGAAGAACATTGGCCCGGCAGGTGTAACCGTTATCATTATGCGAAAGGATTTGGCCGGGCGGGTCAAGCCTAACGTGCCGGCGATGCTGAAGTATCAAACTCATCTCAAGAACAACTCACTCTATAATACTCCACCCACCTTTGCCATCTACATGATCGCCCTGGTGATGGACTGGATCGAGGCCGAAGGCGGCGTGGCGGCTATCGAGGAGCGCAACGAGGCCAAAGCCAGGTTGCTCTACAACGCCATTGACAGCACCGATTTTTATTACGGCCCCGCCGAAGCGCCCGACCGGTCTTACATGAATGTCAACTTCCGCATTCGCGACAACAACGAAGATCTGGAAAAGAAGTTCGCCAAAGAAGCCGAAGCCGCCGGCCTGAGCGGCCTCAAGGGCCACCGTTCCGTCGGCGGCCTGCGCGCTTCCATTTACAACGCCATGCCCCTGGCCGGGGTGGAGGCGCTGGTGGCGTTTATGCGGGAATTTGAGAAAAAGTACGGCTGATAAAAGTATTGTGGAGGAACCATGACCCTTCTTCTCGGCCTTGATCTTGGCACGTCCAGCGTCAAAGCGGTCCTGTTCGATCCAGCTACAAGCCAAACCCTGGCCGTCGCCGGGCAGGAATACCCCCTCTATAAACCGGCCCCGGATCGGGCCGAGCAGAACCCGGAGGAGTGGCAGCAGGCGACCGTCGCCGTAGTGCGCCGGGTGATAGAGCAGGCCGGGCGCAAGGACGTGGCCGGCATCAGTTTCAGCGGCCAGATGCACGGCACGGTGCTGCTGGATCGAGCCGGCCGGCCCCTCCACCCGGCCATCATCTGGGCCGACCAGCGCAGCGCCGCCGCCTGCACCACCTTGACCGCTACCCTGGGGGCAGAACGTTATGCGGCCGTCACCGGAACCCTCCCGGCCGTAGGTTTTCAGGGGGCTACCCTGCTCTGGCTGGCCCACCATGAACCGGACCTGCTGGCCCAAACCCACCAGGTTATTTTGCCCAAGGATTACGTGCGGCTGCGACTGACCGGCAGCATCGCCACCGAGGTCAGCGACGCCGCCAGTACCGGCGTTTTTGACATCATCCGCCAAACATGGGCCACCGAAATTTTAGCCGCCGTAGGTCTGCCGGAAAGGATTTTTCCACCGGTGCTGGCCTCGACCGCGGTGGCCGGGCAGCTCACACCCCGGGCCGCCGCAGATTTGGGCTTGGCGGCGGGGATTCCGGTTATCGCCGGCTGCGCCGACCAACCGGCCCAGGCGATTGGCAATGGCTTGATCAGGCCGGGCAAAGCCTCCGTGACCACCGGGAGTGGGGGGCAGGTGTTTGTGCCGGTCCAATCTGTCCTCCGCACCGACCCCCGTCTGCACGTTTTTAACCACGCCGTGCCGCACATGTGGTACGTCCTGGGAGCGATCCTGTCCGCCGGGCTGTCGCTGCGCTGGCTGCGCCATCTCACCGGCCTGGCCGGCGCCGCCGATGCTTACCCCATCCTGAGCGCCGAAGCCGCCGCCATCCCTCCCGGCGCGGACGGCCTCATCTTCCTGCCCTACCTCTCCGGCGAGCGCACGCCCCATATGGACCCGCTGGCGCGGGGCGCTTTCGTCGGCCTCAGTTCGTATCACAGCCGGGGCCACCTGGCCCGGGCTGTGATGGAGGGCGTCAGCTTTGCCCTGCGCCAGGCCCTCGAAATCAGCCTGAGCCTGGGCGGCCAGGTCGAGACCATCATTGCCGCCGGGGGCGGGGCCGACAGCGCGGTGTGGCGGCAAATCCAGGCCGACGTGTTGGGCCTGCCCCTGCGCCAATCCCTGCTAAGCGAACAAGCCGGCGTCGGCGCGGCCCTGCTGGCCGGCGTCGGCGCGGGCATCTACCCCACCCTGGCCGAAGCCTGCCGCCGGGTCGTCCGCTACGGCCCCCTGACCGAACCGGACCCGGCCCGTCAAGCCCGTTATGAGGAGCTGTACAACCGTTTTGGCCAGCTCTATCCCCGGCTAGCGGAGGATTTTCACTGGCTGAGTGGTTTTTCCACGCCATAATTATACCAAGCGCACGCTAAAATTTCCGTAGGACGGCATCCCTATGCCGTCCGCTGGCGCATAGGGATGCGCCAGCCACGAAAAAAGGTTAACGGAGCCAAAAACCGGACGCTGAGCGTCCAAAGGATGGGCCAATGCTCCGTGTTGGCCCAAGTTCGCAGCCACTCACCTGGAGTGGTTTTTGTTGGGAGTATTTCCTATTGGGGGCAAATTTGGCTGACGGCGTGGGCGAACCCCCTCCCCAACCCTCCCCCGCGACGGGGGAGGGCGTTTTTCTCCCCCTTCCCTCGTAGGGAAGGGGGTCGGGGGGTTAGGTCTACCCCTAAACAGAAATGCCCTTTTTTGTTCTTGCCTCTTGTACCCCCAACCGAAATCATGATAGAATGAGGAGGAATTCACCGGGCCGTAGTAAATGTATTGGATATATCCAACGCTTTCAAAATTTGTAGGTGAAAGGAGAAACCGATGCCTCCTGGCCAACTTACCCCCAACACCCTCTTTTACGGCGACAACTTAACCATCCTGCACGAGTACATCGCCAGCGGCAGTGTTGACCTGATCTATCTCGACCCGCCGTTTAACTCCAATCGCTCCTACAATGTCTTGTTCAAGGACGAAAGCGGTCACGAGTCCGAGGCCCAAATCACCGCCTTTGACGACACCTGGCACTGGAACATGGCTACTCAGCACACGTACCAGGAGTTGATCACCCAAGCGCCAGAGCGGGTCAGCAGTATGATCTCGGCCTTACGCCAGTTTATCGGCGCGAACCAGATGATGGCCTACCTGGTGATGATGGCCGCCCGCTTGGTGGAACTACACCGGGTCTTGAAGCCCACCGGCAGCCTCTATCTGCACTGCGACCCAACGGCCAGCCACTATCTCAAGATCATCCTGGATACCATCTTTGGCCCAGAAAACTTTCGAAACGAAATTGTCTGGCAGCGCACCAATGTTCACAGCGACAGTAAAACCTGGAGTCACGTGAGCGATACCCTCTTTTTTTATACCAGGTCCAACAAATTCACCTGGAATCCTATCTATGCGCCACACTCTGAAGCACATCTCAAGTCCAAGTATCGTTATAGTGATCTGGATGGGCGCCTTTATACCTTGGACAATATGACCAGCCCCAATCCTCGCCCCAACATGATGTATGAGTGGAAAGGTCATGCTTTTCCACCCAATGGCTGGCGTTATTCTAAGGAGACAATGGCTAAATTGGACGCTGAGGGGAGGATTTGGTATCCCGCCGATAAGTCAAAACGCCCACGCTTAAAACGTTATCTGGACGAAATGCCGGGAACGCTGTTGGGCAATGTCTGGACAGACATCAACCCGATCAACTCCCAGGCCGCCGAGCGCCTGGGCTACCCCACCCAAAAGCCGTTGGTCCTGCTGGAGCGGATCATCCAGGCCAGCAGCAATCCCGGCGACGTGGTACTCGATCCTTTCTGCGGCTGCGGCACGACCATTGCCGCCGCGCAAAAGTTGGGCCGGCGTTGGGTTGGCATCGATGTTACTCACCTGGCCATAACCCTGCAAAAGTACCGGCTGCAAGATATGTTTCCCGACATTCAATTTACCGTCGTCGGCGAGCCGGAGGATGCAGGCGCGGCCCGGCAGTTGGCCCAGGACGACCGCTACCAGTTCCAATGGTGGGCGCTGTCGCTGGTCAAGGCCAAGCCTTTCTCCTCCAACGCGGTGACTGGCGGGACAAGCGGGCGCAGCCTGGGCAAAAAAGGCAGCGATCGAGGTATCGATGGGGTGATTAACTTCATTGACGAGGCCGGAGACAAATCTAAGCGGGTCCTGGTGCAGGTCAAAAGCGGCAAGGTCAAAAGCGGCGACATTCGCGATTTGCGAGGGACGGTAGAACGGGAAGGGGCGGCCCTGGGCGTTTTTATCACCCTGGAACCGGCCAGCAAAGAGATGGAAACGGAAGCGGCAGCAGCCGGCTTTTATCACTCGCCTGGTTGGGGCCAGGATTACCCCAAAATTCAAATCCTGACCATTACCGAGCTACTGCAAGGAACGGAAGTTGAAATGCCCCCGGCCTTTGGCACCTTCAAGCAAGCGGAGAAGGTAAAACCGGCTGAGCCAAAGCAGCAGACTTTGTTGTGAACAGTCTCGACGTTGTCTTTTGGAAACGTGATTGGCTTTTTCAGTAGCCTATACCTTCCTGACTGGACACAATCTGCAGTTTACCAAGGGCAGATTTATCGTTTTTTGAATCACTGAAACACTGAATTTTGATGAATCCACTGAAAAAAGTTGCCTTTTCAGTGAAATCAGTCTCCTCAGCGTCTCAGTGATTCGACCTGTCACCTAATCTGTTTTGTCAAATTGAGGGGGTATACGCTACTAAATCCGTGTCTTCTTTGGGTTCTCTGTGTTAAAATCTTAAAATTCCATCCTCTGTCCAGCCATATTCCTTCCATAGAGCCGCCGGAATCAATTTGTCAATTCGATCCAGGGCAAAGGTGGGCCGGCCTTCAGGCGGTGTTTCCGCCAACATTGCCGGCGATGTTTCACCGGTAAAGACCAGACATGTATCCATCCCGGCGTCGATGCCCATCTTTATTTCGGTATAGAGGCGGTCGCCGCTGGTAATACATTGGGAGGTATCAAGCTTCATGACATTCATAATCGTGTTAAGCATAACCGGGCTGGGTTTGCCGCAATTCACTTCCAACTTTACCCCCGTACAATCTTCCAGAGCGGCAATAATTGCCCCGGCATCCACCTCCCCCCGGCCACCCGGGAAGGGGCAGAAATGATCGGGATTGGTGCAAATCAGCCGTGCTCTCTTGTAAAACCAGAGGGCTTCAAATGCAATCTGCAGCTTCTTATATTCAAGCGTACGATCATAACTGGCAATGACAACATCAATCTCGGCCGGGTTTTCCGACATTTTGATACCGGCCTCCCGCAGCGACCGCTTGAGCGGTTCTTCGCTAATGGGAAAGACGACCGCATCCGGGGCATTTTGAAGCAGCCACTGCGTCGTAGTAAAAACAGTGGTCACAATCTCTTCTTTGGGCGTGGGTAATCCCAGTTCCTCTAACTTCTCAACATACATCGTTACATCACGGGTAGGGTTGTTGGAAAGGAAAACGACCCGTTTGCCCAGTTCACGTAACTTCATAATAAGCCGGTAGGCTCCAGGCAGCAGGCTTTTGCCCAAGTAGATAGTGCCATCCAGGTCAAAAATATAACCATCGTAGAGTTTAGTGGGTCGTTGGATCAAACTGGCAGCATCTACAATTTTGGGGGCAGGAACTACCTTTGTCTCCCTGGATCGCTGTTTCAAGACACCATCTCCAACGGCAAGTGATCGAGCCGGTTCAGGTAACGTACGTCCAGCCGGCCATCAGCTCGAAAATCAATACGCGAAAGGGCCGTGTTGAAGTTGTAGAAAAAGATATGCGGGCTGGGCGACTGGTTGATCAACGCCTTGATCAAGGCGTCGATGAAGCCGCCGTGGCTGACGATAGCAATCCGTTCCTCGCTGGCAGCCCGGGCCTTCAAGGCCGCCGCTACTTTGATGGCCCGGCCATGGCAGGTAGGCCAATCTTCCTGGCCGCCTCGCCACCAGCCCTCTTCGGTCAGGGTGGCCGGCACCACACAGGTGGGGAACTCAGCCAGAATTTCGGACCGGCTCCGGCCGGGATAGCCCACAACCCCACGTTCATCGCCGTGGTCCAGGTAAATTCCTCCGTGCTCGTGAATATCCAGCCAGATTTCAGGCTCTAACCCCAGAACCTGAGCAATAGGCCAGGCCGTTTGCAAGGCGCGGTGCATAGCGCTGCAATAGAGTTTGGTGATGTTGTAGCCGCGCCGGTTGTGACTGGCCGTCGCCTCGACCGAAACCCAACTGGACAGTTCCGGGTTTTTGCCGGTAGCGACATGCTCGGCCAGAAGTTCGGCCTGGCGGCGGCCCAACTCCGTCAGCGCCGGATCGCACACCCGGTCGCGGGGTTCACTTTCCGGGGGTAAGGCGTTGTTGGTGGATTGGGCGTGGCGAATGATGAACAACTTCATAATGATAAATCTCCTCTGTAAATAGACCGCCGACGGCTGACGGCAGACCGCCGCAAGAATTTTCATCATTGGTGGTGTGCCATCAGGCTCGTGACGACTCCTTCAAAAATAGTAATCAGTTAGCAGTGAACAGTGAATGGTTGAACTGATAACTGATCACTAACCACTGTTCACTCCCCCTCCCCCTTCTGCCGCCAAAAATTATACACCTTCCCCTTGACCTCGCCAATAACTTTGTCTAGCCTTGTTTCTTGTGGCATAATGCAGAAGATTTCTGATGGCAGCCTAACTTTTACCTATGAAACTCTTTTACACAGATCACTTCGTTTTACCTTTGCCGCCGGACCATCGTTTTCCGATGCAAAAATATGCCCTGCTGCGGCAGCGGGTGGTCGAATCGGGCCTGTTTGCGCCGGAAGAGCTAAAGGTGCCAGAGGCGGCTACGGATGAGGAGATCACTCGCGCCCACGACCGGGATTATCTGCACCGGGTGGAGCATGGCCTGCTAACCTACCAGGAAATCCGGCGCATCGGTTTTCCGTGGTCGCCCCAGTTGGCCGAGCGCGCCCGCCGCTCCTCCGGGGCCACGATTGCGGCCTGCCGGGCCGCCCTGGAGGATGGTTTTGCCGTCAACCTGGCCGGCGGCACTCACCATGCTTTTAGGGACGCCGGGCAGGGCTTCTGCGTCTTTAACGACAGCGCCATCGCGGCCCGGGCGATGCAGGCCGAGGGCCGGGTCCGGCGGGTTGTCATCATCGACTGCGATGTACACCAGGGTAATGGCACAGCCGCCATTCTGGCCGGTGATCCAACCGTCTTTACCTTTTCCATCCACGGCGCTAAAAATTTTCCTTTTCATAAGGAACAGAGCGATTTGGATGTGGAACTGGCAGACGGCGCAGACGATGCCACCTACCTGGCCGCCCTGGAGCAGGGTCTACAACAGGCGTTGGGGCAGGCGCGGGCCGAATTGGCCATCTATCTGGCCGGGGCCGATCCCTACGTGGGCGACCGGCTGGGCCGGTTGGCCCTGAGCAAAAATGGCCTGGCTGAACGGGATTGCCTGGTTTTCGCTGCTTGCCAGGCCGCCGGTCTGCCGGTAGCGATCACCATGGCCGGCGGCTATGCCCCACAGATCGAGGATATTGTGGATATCCATTTTCAGACCATCCGGACAGCAGCCTATGCAAATCATCACGCTCCAGCCTGACGACGAGCAGGCCATTCAGCAAGTAGCCGAACTTATGGTTGAGGGTTTTAAGGAACTTGCGCCAAAGGCATGGCCGGACATAGAATCGGCCCTCCAAGAAGTGCGCGAATCATTTGGCCCGGAGCGGATCAGCCGGGTAGCCGTAGACGAAGACGGCGCCGTGTTGGGCTGGATTGGCGGCATCCGCCAGTATGATGGGCACGCTTGGGAGCTGCACCCGTTGGTAGTCCGGCCAGACCGCCGGCGGCAGGGTATTGGCCGGGCGCTGGTAGCCGACCTGGAAGTGCAGACGCGCCAACGAGGTGGATTGACCCTGTTTTTGGGTACGGATGATGAAAACAACATGACCTCGTTAAGCGGGGTTAACCTTTACCCCAATGTTTGGGAACACCTGGCTCAGATCAAAAACCTGCGGAACCATCCCTACGAATTTTACCAAAAACTCGGCTTCGTGATTGTCGGGGTGATGCCCGATGCGAACGGACCGGGCAAACCGGATATTTATATGGCTAAATCATTAAAGTGACAGCAGACGGCTGACCGCCGACCGCCGATTCCCTCCCTGCCCTCTCCTCTCCAGGGAAGAACCAGGGTGGAGGTGCGGTCAGCGATCGGCGGTCCTGATTTTTAAACGAGCAAAAAGGAGAAGCATTTATGGCTACCCCCTCCAAAAAATCGATTGGCGTTTTGACCAGCGGCGGTGATGCCCCTGGCATGAATACAGCCGTACGGGCGGTCGTCCGTACCGCCCTATCGCGGGGTGTAGAGGTGTACGCGATTCGGGAAGGTTATCAGGGTATGGTTGACGGCGGCAAGCAGATTAGCCCCATGAATTGGGATTCGGTCGGGGGAATCCTTCAACAGGGCGGCACCGTCATTGGGACGGCCCGCTGCGCCGCCTTTCGCACCCGTGAGGGCCGGCGCCAGGCTGCGGCTAACCTATTAAAGCGAAAAATTGATGGCCTGGTGGTGATTGGCGGCGACGGCAGCCTGACCGGGGCCAATCTTTTCCGCCAGGAGTGGCCGGAGTTACTGGCCGAATTGGTCCAGTCGGGCGAGATCACTCAGAAGGTAGCCGACCGCCATCCCTATCTGTCCATTGTCGGCCTGGTCGGTTCGATTGACAATGATATGATGGGCACTGATATGACCATCGGTACTGATACCGCCTTACATCGTATCATCGAAGCCGTCGATGCCCTGAGCAGCACTGCCGCCAGCCACCAGCGCACCTTTGTGGTCGAGGTGATGGGCCGTCGCTGCGGCTACCTGGCCATGATGAGTGGACTGGCGGGTGGGGCCAACTGGGTCTTGATTCCCGAGAATCCGCCCGACCTGGACAACTGGGAAGAGAAGATGTGCGAGGTACTCAAACAGGGGCGCGAGATCGGTCATCGCCGGGATAGTATTGTTATGGTGGCCGAGGGCGCTCAAGACCGGAACGGCAAACCTATCAGCAGTGACTATGTCAAAAAAGTATTGGAAGAACGGCTGGGCGAAGATGTGCGGGCTACGATTTTGGGGCATGTACAACGAGGCGGCGCGCCCAGCGCCTTTGATCGTAATCTGAGCACCTTGATGGGCCATGCCGCCGTCGAGCAACTCCTCTCAGCCAAACCGGAGCAGGAGCCGCAGCTCATCGGCATCCGGGGCAATCGGATTGTGCAGTCGTCGTTAATGGACTGCGTGCGGCAGACCCATGCCGTTAATGAGGCTATCACCGCCAAAGATTATAAACGGGCGATGGAGTTACGGGGCAACAGCTTTCAGGACGCCTTCCGCACCATGCGCACCCTGGTCCGAGCCGTACCCCACCCCCCCAAGCCTGGTCAAAAACAGTTAAGGGTGGCTGTAATGCACTCCGGCGGGCCGGCGCCGGGCATGAACACGGCTGTCCGGGCAGCGGTCAGGCTGGGGCTTGACCACGGTCACATCATGTTGGGTGTACATAATGGCTTTAAAGGGCTGATTGCCGGCGACATCGTCCCCCTGGAATGGACCAGTGTGAATGGCTTCGTTTCACGAGGCGGGGCCGAGCTTGGTTCGAACCGCTACGTTCCAAACGGCAGCGATTTTTATACCATCGCCCGCAAGATTGAAGATCATAAGCTGGACGCTATCCTCATGATTGGCGGCTGGACCGGCTACCAGTCCGCCTATGAGCTTTTCAACCGGCGGTCCAGCTTTCCCGCTTTTAATATCTCCATTGTTTGCCTCCCGGCCTCGATTGATAACGATTTGCCCGGTTCTGAGTTGAGCATTGGGGCTGACAGCGCTTTGAACAATATCGTCGAAGCAGTGGACAAGATCAAAGAATCGGCGGTTGCCTCACAGCGTTGTTTTGTGGTCGAGGTGATGGGCCGGTACTGCGGCTACCTGGCCTTGATGAGCGGCATGGCCACCGGCGCAGAGCGAGTCTATTTAAACGAGGAAGGCGTGACTCTGCAAAACTTGCAGGCAGACCTGGCCCAGCTCAAGGCCGGGTTTGAACAGGGCAAACGCCTGGCCTTGTTGATCCGCAACGAGTATGCTAACCAACTCTATACCACCCCTTTCATGTGCGCCCTGTTTGAAGAGGAAGGTAAAGACCTCTTTGACGTTCGCCAGGCCATCCTGGGCCACTTGCAGCAGGGCGGCAATCCTTCGCCCTTTGACCGGATTCAAGCAACTCGCCTGGCGGCCAGGTGCATCGAGTATATCATCGAACAAGCCGGGCAGGAGCCTCCGGCGGGGGCCTTCATCGGCTTGCAGGCTGGTCAGGTCAGGTTCTTCAGCCTGGAAGACCTGCCGCGTATGCAGGATCACGTCCATCGCCGGCCCAAAGATCAATGGTGGCTGGATTTACGCCCCATCGTCAAGCTGCTGGCCCAGCCGGGGCCAGAGGTGCTGCCAGAAGTGACCCCAATGGACAAACCCGCTTCGCCGGTATCACCGAAGCCTACGGAGTCAAAGACCAAACCAGGGGCAACAAGCTAATAATGAGAGCAGATAGCAGTAAGGTCAAGGGCCAGCCTACCTTGAAATAATCTTGAAAACGGTAGCCGCCCGGCCCCATCACCAGGACGTTCACCGCATGTCCCAGCGGGGTCATAAAGGCCATCGAGGTAGCCAGGGCGACACCCATCGCCAGCGAACGTGGATCTACCCCGATCTCCTGGGCGGTTTGAATGGCGATGGGAGCCATGACTGTAGCTACGGCTGCGCCGTTCATAGCCTGGGTCAGCAATGTCGCCAGGATAAACAACCCGGCCAGCAACGCCAATGGCCCGGCCGATCCCAAGAGGGTAATTAGTCCATTCGCCAGGAGTGCGGCCGCGCCGGTTTTGGTAATGGCAATCCCCATCGGCAGCATACCGGCGATGAGAAAAATACTCTTCCATTCTACCGATTGATAGGCCTCGTCCATCGTCAATACCCTGGTCAGCACCATCAGCAGCGCTCCCCCTAACATCACTTCGGCAACCAATGTCGAATTAATCGTCGCCAACGCCAGCGTGGCGGCCATAATGAGCAAGGCCAAGCGGCCTTTGCCCGGCACAAGTTTGGCCTCTTCTTTGCCATTGCCCAGGATAATCAGGTCCGGTTCGGCGTGTAATACCCGCAAACGCTCGCGTGGCCCTTGCAGCAGCAGAGCATCCCCAAACTGAAGCGGCCGGTCGGTCAGCCCGGTCCGAATTTGCCGCCCCCCCCGCCAGAGAGCCAGGACGGTCATACCGTATTTTTCCCGGAAATTAGCCTGGCGTAAGGTTTGACCAATCAACCGCGAACGGGGAGCCAGCACGGCTTCAGTCACGACCACCGCCGGCGACTCCAGGTCTTCCTCGCGCCAGTCACGAGAGGGCAAAATCTCAAAGAAAGGTTCGACATCCCGCTGGCGTAACTCATCTAATTTACCGGCAAACAGAATAATGTCGCCTTGCTGCACGACCTTATCGGGGGAGGGGGAAAGGGTGACCTGCCCATTCCGCTCAATCGCTACGGCAGTGAGATTGTAGCGTTCGCGAAAGGTGCTCTGAGCCAACGACTTACCATTCAGGGCCGAGCCAACCGGCACCCGCACCCGAAACAGCCGCTCGCCCAGGCGATACACGTTCACCAGGTCTTCTTCAGCCTGGCGGATAGCCTGGAGATACTCGGCAGGGGCCTGGGTGGGCAGCAGGCGGCGGCCAATCAAGGCCATATAAGCCACGCCCACGCCGATAATCGGCAGGCCCAAAGGGGCAAAATCTAATAAGCTGTAACCTGCCTTGCCCTGGTCACGCAATAAGCTACTAATGACAATGTTGGTTGTGGTCAAGAGGGTGGCCATACCCCCCAAGATGGTGGCAAAGGCCAACGGCATCAAGATCCGGGCGGGATTAATCCCGGCTTTGCGCCCGGCTCCCGCAACGGCAGGCAGCAAAACGGAGGCGGCGGCGATATTGTTCATGAACAAGGAGAGAAAAGCCCCGGCCAGCATCACGATGACCACCAACCAGCTTTCCCGGGTTCCGGCAACTTTTAAGAGCAGATTACCGACCTGTTCGGTCACGCCGGTACGCTGCAACCCTTCGGCCAGGATAAAGATAGCCAGGATGGTGATGACCGCCGAGCGGCTGAACCCCGAGAAGGCTTCCTGGGGCGTCAGGATGCCGGTCAGCCCCAGAGCGATAACTGTCAGGAGGGCGATCATGTCGGCGCGCAGCCGGTCGCTTAAAAATAGGATGATAGAGGTAATCAAGATGATGAAAATGAGAAATAGTTGGATATTCATTTGAATTCTATTATGGACCCAATGACGCCTATCTCAAATTCCAACTCTTGATTTTGGTTTTTTAATCAACACCCTACCACTTCTTAATGCGGCTGTCTGTGACTTTTGTCGGCTTTGTGACGATGAAGTCGTTTTTCCGGTTGAGTAATCTGACCCTCGCTTATGGGGCTGTATTGCCCTGGTTGTTGCGCAACCAGGGCGGGCCGCCCCCCTGCCCACCCGACGCTAGCAGGGCAGCCAGCCGGCCAAATCCAGCACGTACTCATCGGCGATGACCAGCAGCGGGGTGACGATCAAACCCAAACCGGCCGCCG
>CAZUNT010000020.1:29881-54823 GCA_964622215.1 uncultured Caldilineaceae bacterium | reverse complement strand
TCCAAGTTGGCCCGCCTTAACTTATCAGCCGCCAACATTGCGTTGTAATATTAATTGTTAATTGTTAACGAGATAGACAAATCGATATTATGGTCCAGAAAATTTTTGTTGGGATCAGGGGTTTTCCTTTTGAATCGTTCACCATTCACAATTCATTATTCACAATTCACAATTATTAAGCTTCCCTGGTATAATCTGCCTCGATGATGACGAACAAATATACTTCCGTTGGCTTGAGCCTGCTGGCTTTGACCGGTATCATTATCGGCACAGCTTTATGGAGTCAGGCCTTTTACAGCTCTATTCAAAATTACCACTCGCCTTTGCACGATGTTAGCCTGCCTCCTCAACACCCGGCTGTTCCCCAAAACGTCCAAAAGATCGTCATTGTACTGATTGGCGGTTTGGGTTATGATGCTTCCCGGGCGCTCGATTTACCTGTTTTTGATCAACTGAGACGGGCCGGCGCTGATATGGCAGTACAAAGCACGCCGCCTACTTATTCGCAAACCTCCTGGGCCACCTTGATAACCGGTGCTCCCCCCGAAACCAACGACGCACCGCCGCTCGATCTGGCGCTGGAGAATTTACATTCTCTGGAGGTTGATACCCTTTTTGCCCGTGCCCACGAAGCCCAATTACAAACTGCTGTGCTGGGTTCGACTGAGTGGCGGCGTTTAATTCCACGCAATCAATTGGATTATACCTTCTTCGCCGACCAGGCGGATTCCGAAGCTGATAACCTGATTATAGAAGCGGCGCTGCCGATCATAGCCAGGGATGAGGTTGCCCTGACCCTGATTCACTTCAGCCAAGTTGATATGGCCGGGCTTATGGGTGGCGTAGACGGTGAAGCTTATCGCCAAGCGGCGCGACAAATAGATGCCTATCTGGGCCAAATTAGTCAAACCCTGGATCTCAGCCGGGCTGTATTGGTTGTGCTGGGAGACCACGGCCACATCCCCGATGGTGGACACGGCGGAGACGAAGTTGAAGTCATTTGGCAGCCCCTGGTGATCGTTGGTAAAGACATAGTTCCCGGCAGTTATAGCGACATAGACCAAACCGATATTGCCCCCACTCTCACGGCTATGCTCGGCTTAGCTGTACCTACGGCCAGCCAGGGGCGTATCCTGTTTGAACTACTGCGCCTCAATGAACGGGATCGAGTTATTACTCAACTTGCCCTGGCTCAACAGCGGTTGGCTCTGGCCGAGGCTTACTTAACCAAACTCAACGGCGCTCCCACTCCTCTACCCGAAACCATCCCCGCTGACCTGATCCGCGCCCAAACCGCTTTTGCCGCCCATAACATCAGCGGCGCCTTCCAGTTAGCTTTACTGACTCAGCAGGAAGTTGACCAGTATATGCAAGCGGCCAGAAATAGCCAGGTTCGGGCTGCGCGATGGCCTCGCCTGGCGGTGGCTGTTTTTATTCTTTTGCTGTGGTTGGCGCTTATGTGGCGACGTCGAGGCGCTCACGCAGGTTCGCTCATCCTGGCCGTCATTTTCACCGTGGCTCTGTATCACATTCTCTACCAACTCCAGGGTCACACCTACTCGGTCAGTGGTTTACGAAGTTTTTCCGCGTGGCCCATCGATATTGCCCGCCGCACGGCGGTGAGCCTGCTGGCCGGTGGAGGTTTGCTCTTGGTTTTCCTGATGATGGTGCGTGAAGAAAACTGGCTTACCTTGCTGGGCACGGGCTATGGATTTGGCCTCCTGGTAACTTTTATATTTGCTTTGCCGCTCTTGTGGGCTTTTTGGCAGAATGGCGTAACTGTAGATAAATTTTTACCGGCGATTGTTCCGGCTTTTTGGCAAATTACCGGCCTGCTAGAGGTGATGATTGCGGCTATTCTGGGTTTATTCCTGCCCTGGCCAATTATGGTCTTAAATTTGTTTGTCAACTGGGTTCGCCGCCGCCTGGACGAGAACCGCGCGCGAGCAAAATCCGATATTTTACCTGGGTTACATTTATAAATGTCTAATCCGTAATGTGTGAGAGGTAAACCGTTTCACCTCTCACGTAATACGCAATACCCATTATGTTCCACGAGAGGTCATCTATGCGAATCTTTATTACCGGCATTGCCGGCCAACTGGGCCGAGTTTTGCAAAAACATTTAGCCGAGCAGGGTCTAGAGGTATACGATATCCCCGAATTTGATGTTACGGATCACACCATCGTTCAACGTATTTCTGACTATTGCCCCGATTTGGTCATCCACTGCGCGGCCTTGACCAATGTGGATGGCTGTGCTAAAGACCCCGATACTGCTTTTACGGTTAACGCTTTTGGCACCCAAAATGTGGCCCATGCCTGTCTTCGCTGCAACGCCGAAATGCTTTACATCTCTACCAACGAGGTGTTCGATGGCCGCTCCGACCGGCCCTATCGAGAAGACGATACCCCTAACCCCATCAATCCCTATGCCAGTTCCAAACGTGCCGGCGAACAGATGGCCGCCCGCTATCTAAAAACCCGGCTGTACATCGTGCGCACCGCCTGGGTCTTTTCGCCAGGCGGCAACAACTTCCCCTCAAAAATTATTGCCGCCGCCGATGCAGGGAAATCTCTGCGGGTGGTGACCGACGAAGTGAGTAATCCCACTTACGCCCCTGACCTGGCGGCAGCTATCGCCCAGCTTATTCAGAGGCGAGTCTACGGTATCTATCACTTTACCAACGCCGGTTACTGCTCCCGCTATGATTTTGCCAAAGAAATCCTCCGGCTCAGTGGCCGGGAGCATATCCCCGTCGAGCCTATTGCCCTGGCCGACTACCCCCGCCCCTCCACCGTTCCGCCCTTCACCCCTCTGGCAAATACCAGGGGTGCTGAACTGGGCATCAAGTTGAGACCCTGGCAGGAGGCGCTCAAAGCATATTTTGAGGGAGTGTGACCCGGATTTTGACATGAATTCAGCCAGAATGTCCTCTGTCATATTAAAAGTATGACCTTTCTCACCTCAACTTATGACTTACGACACTTCCGAACACTGTTCAAGTTTGATATTATTATAATGTCAGCCAGTCGGATAGAATTTGCACCGCATCCGGGTGTGACCTGAAAATTAGCCCCGAATTGTCCGGATTAGGTGCGAAAAATGATAAAAAGTTGATGAGAATTCGTATAAATCATGGCAGAAAATGATAGTGGCGTAAGTCTCTATATAAGGAATAATCTGCTCATGTTTGCCCCGATTTCAACCTTGCTAGAACCGCTGAAGACCTCAATAGAATACAACTTTAGTCGTCGGACAATACAACTTTTGATGGATGCTTTCTCTTCCTCCGGCTGTTATAATTCAGCCATAGTTTAGAAAACAGGACAATATACTATTTCCGAACAGTTGTATTTGACTAGATTTTTACGATTAGTTGTGGGTTATCAACTACCATTCGTTTTTTTAACAGAGTTCGATGATTAACAAATTGACACCACGCGAGAAGCGGCACTATAAAACTAAGGAAAGTATCTTACAAGCGGCGAGAGAGATTATCGCCGAGAAGGGCGTGGATGGCCTCTCGCTGCGAGAGTTGGCCCGCCGGATTGATTACAGTCCATCGGGATTGTACGAGTATTTTAGCAGTAAAGATGACATTGTGACCGCTGTTCGGACTGAGGGATTGAGGTTGCTGCGGGATTATCTGAGTCGGGTTCCGGCCACATTGCCTCCTGCGGAGCGGCTGTTGGAGATGGGCCTGGCCTATCTGAATTTTGCCCGCGCCTACCCTGAGCATTTCCGGCTCATCTTTGTCAACCTTACCGCTAACTACACTGCCCTGATGAAGACCGGAGATGGCGACTCGCCCTACCAGATTTTGCTCCAGGCGGTGCAGATGGCCATAGAGGCGGGCGAGATCAAGCCTCAGCAGAATTTTGCTGTAGAGGAAATTGCTTTCAGCTTGTGGTCGCTGGTGCATGGGATGGCTATGCTAGAGCAAACATATCTGCGAGATGTACAGCCAGACTTTGCGCCGCTTAACCGGCAGGCACTCCAGGTGTTTACGGCGGGACTGAAAGGTGAGCAACTTTCTGATTTGTAAACCGTATAGTGTCCCGGAATTTTTAACGAATTTTTTGGCAAGTTACAATTCTGCAAACTGATGAAGCAGAATTGCTTAAAGGAGCATAAAAAGATGAATCTGAAAACTATCGCCCTAACCTTGATAATGACCCTGATTGTTAGCGCAACCGCAGCCTGCTCATCAGGTGAGGCAACACCTACGGTTGAACCGGCGGCAGCCAGCACGGCGCCACAAGCCCAGGTGGTTTCTGCCGAAGCTTTTGTCGTGCCCGTCAAAAAGGCCGAACTGTCTTTTGAAGTCAGCGGCCGCGTCGCTGCAATTGAGGTCGAAGAGGGTGAGGCTGTTAAAAAGGGACAAGTCTTGGCCAGGTTAGATGACACTACCCTCCAAACTCAGTTGGCCACCGCTCAGGCTGCGCTGGTCGAGGCCGAGGCCAATCTGGCTAAGGTTCAAGCTGACCTGGCTGATATAAAGGCTCCGGCTACCCAGGCGAAAATCGCTCAGGCCGAGGCCGGCCTGGCCAAGGCTCAAGCTGTTTTAGCGCAGACCGTTACCGGACCAACCCAGGAAGAAATTGAAGTAGCCAAAGCTGAAGTCGCTATGGCTCAGGCCAGTTTGAATGAAGTTATGGCCGGCGCTCGCGACGAAGACCTGCAAGCCGCTTCTTCCAGGCTGCTGCAAGCTGAAGCCGACGTGCGCCTGGCCCAGGCCGACTACGATAAGTTTGTTTATGGCGATCCCAAAGTAGCCGAACCGTACGGCGTCGCCCTGCAAAAAGCGACTTTGACCTACGAAGCGGCCAAGGCTGATTACGATAAGTTGGTCAACGGAGCCACCAATGAAGCTATTGCCGTTGCTCGCGCCGGTGTGGCTAAAGCCCAGGCGGCCTTGAACCAAGTTGTGGCCGGTTCGACCCCGGAGCAAATTGCCCAGGCCCAGGCCGATGTGGCCAGCGCCCAGGCCGCCCTGGACGATGTAAAAACCGGGGCAACGGATGAGCAAATTGCCGTCACCGAAGCGGGTGTAAAAATTGCCGAAGCCGGCGTGGAGAGCGCCAAATCCGGGGTAATGTCGGCTCAGGCCGAGTTAGCCAAAACCGAGTTGCTGGCTCCTTTTAATGGCATTATCAGCAACTTACAGGTTGACGAAGGCGAGATTGTCGACCCCAATTCGGTAGCTATCTCCCTCGGCGACTTTTCGAAATGGCAGATTGAAACCGACGACCTGACCGAAATTGATGTAGTCAACGTGCGTGATGGCGCTAATGTTAAGATTAGTGTGGATGCCCTACCCGGTGAAGAGTTTGAAGGTAAGGTAGTGCGTGTTACGCCCAAGGCCGAAACCAAGGCGGGCGATCAAACCTACACAGTGCTGATTGACATCACCACAGGCGATGTATCCAAACTGCGTTGGGGTATGACCACTTTTGTTGATATCGAAGTCGGCCCTGAGCTGTAACTAGAGATCGGTCCTGAGTGATAAAGGCAGGTATCTGACGATGAAGAAAAACTTACGCAGCATGCAAGACGTAATACGATTTATGCTTTACTCCCTCCTCCTAGCCCTGTTGTTGACGCTCGGCTGGACGACCAGCAGCACCCCCGCGCAGGCCCAGGAGAATACCGGGACAGAAACACCCAAAACGGTAGAAGATTTGGATACTATCCTGGCCCAGGCAACGGCCAAAAGTTTCCTGATTACCCTGACCCGGCCAGAATTATCCGGCACGATGAATTTCTACCTGACGGATAGTGTCAAAGCCAGCAACATCCTGGCCGGGTTGCAGAACCCGCCCGTCACCGGGTTTGAAATCACCGCATCCGGCTGGGCCAATGATAAAACCTTTCAAGTTCAGGCTACACTTCAACCCGAAAACCGGCAGGTGACAGTTTACACCGGCAAGTATGACGGTCGCTGGCAAGTCGAAGGAGTTGACCTGCTGCTTGCCCCGACCTCGGCGGGGACACCGGCTACCGGGACGACCGCCCAGGTAAACCAGAGTGTCAAACCTGTCAGCGGCAACGGCAGCGGCAAGCTGGTTTTCCAAACCCAGAGCGGCGGCGGTATTTACGTGATTAATGCTGATGGCACCGGTCTGCACTATGTCACTAACGGCATCGATCCGCAACTTTCGCCCGATGGCCAGCAAATCGCCTTTACCCGCTGGGAACCAGAGTATACCTTGTTCACCATCAACGTGGACGGTAGCGGCGAGAGAAGCTGGGCTAGAGGCTGGCGGCAGATGAAGTCACCTACCTGGACGGCAGATGGTTCTAGCCTGGTCTTTAGCTGGCAGAATGGGGGACGACTTGACGAGGAAAAGAAGCGTATTGATCTGGCCGAAGCAGCCAGGAATGGTGACAATCCCAAAGTGCCGGGAAACGCCAGGGATGTGGAAATTAAGAATGGTATCTTAACCTACCGCATCCCGGCCGACGCCCACTGGAGCTTGAAGCAAGTTAAGCTGGCCGACGGCCAACTGCAAGACCTGAGCGCCGGACAATATGCCTTTAGCCCGACCGGTAACCCGGCTAAACCGAATGAAGTTATTTATACCTTTAGCGGCAGTGGGATCGCCAACTTAGATGTGACCGGCAACAATGTTCGTCCCGTTACCGGCGACGCCCGTGATCGAGCGCCGGTGATTTCGCCGGATGGCAGTAAGGTAGCCGTCTCGTATTGGCAGGATGGCAACTGGGAAATCTACACCATGAATATTGACGGCAGCAACCGGCAGCGATTGACCAGCACGCCGATCACCGTTATCGCCGAGCAGACCCAGTTGAACACCGAATTTGTGGATGGCAAAGAACGTATCGTACCGGGCGCCAACGTGAAGTGGAACAATGCCGCCCCGGCCTGGTCGCCGGATGGTCAGCAAATTGCCTTCATAACCGATCGCAGCGGCAAATGGGAAACCTGGATTATGAATGTTGACGGCTCCAACCAACGGCCCATGTTCCCCAACGGTGTGTTGAATGATCTGACTTTCAATTACGCCGGGGTAGATGAGCGGATGTTCTCTTGGGGTAAGTAAAAGTAAGTATCAGGTGTTAGGTTGTCAATTACGCATCACGTATCACGAGGAGTTTTAGATGAGCGCCAGTAAACGAGTGGCCATACTGGTCGGCGGTGGGGATGTCCCTGGGCTGAATGTATGTCTTAAGAGTGTCGTCTACCGTACCATTGAGGCTGGCTTTGAACCTATTGGTGTGCGTAAAGGATGGGAAGGTTTCATCAGATATAATTATCACGACCCAACCACCTACGGTGACAATTTTATCGAGTTGAACAAACATATGGTGAGGCCAATTGACCGGACTCCCGGTTCCTTTTTGCACGCTTCGCGGGTTAACCCTGCGGAAACACCACGCCACCTGATCCCTGAATTCTTACGCAAGCCGGGCGTGGAAATCCAAGATTTGACTGCTCATATTGTTGATGTGGTTGAAAGATTAAATTTTTACGCCCTCATCGCCATTGGTGATGACGATATGCTGCGCTATGCGGCCCTTCTAAGTCAAAAGGGTGTGCCGATCATCGGCATCCCCAAGACAGTGCATAACAATATCTATGGCACTGATTACACCATTGGTTTCAGTACCGGCCTGGCGCGGGGGGTGGCTTTTATTCACGAGTTACGGGCCTTGGCCGGATCGCGTGAGCAAGTGGTAGTGGTCGAGACCTTTGGGGCTAACTCCGGCCTGAGTTCGTTGATGACCGCTTTTCTGGCGGGGGCCGACCGGGCGATCATTCCCGAAGTGCCGTATGACCCGGAGAAATTGGCCTACCTGGTGATGCGTGATAAGAGCCTCACCCCTGGCAATTATGCCGTTGTGACGGTCAGCGATGGCTCGCGGATTGTGCCGGAGAAGTTGTTGAAGTACACCCCGCACCTGTCACCGCGTAGTAAATCGGAGGTGTTGAAATTGCTCACCGAAGACAAGGCCAAAGAGGCGAAAGCGGCAGAAGAATTTATTCTGGACGAAGTGGTGGAAATGGGCAGCAGCCTGGTCGGGAGTGGGATGGTGGCGGCGGAATTGCTCCAGCATCTGTTGGGCGAAGAGGTTTTTATGCAGCCGCTTACCTATCTGCTGCGCACAGGCTCCCCTGATGGACAGGATTTGCTGGGGTCAACCAACTTTGCCATTCTGGCTACCCGGCTCTTGCAGGAGGGTAAATTTGGCCGGATGACGGCCTACCAGAAGCGCTACAACCTGACCGATGTTGATCTGCAATGTGTGACTCAAGGGGTCAACCGGGTGGATGTAGATGAGATGTATGACCTGGAAAACTACCGGCCCAAGATCAATCTGATCTGGGCAGCGCGGGACAAATAAAGGATGAAGGAAGGATGAAGGATGAAGTTCTGTTTATCCCTCATCCTTTCAATGGAGGATGAACTATATGGGTAAACAAAACGGTAATGGCAACGGCAACGGCAAAAGTTACGACAAAATCATCGAGGTTCAGGACGTGGTGAAGAGCTTCAAGGTGGGCGACGGCGAAGTCACCATCCTCAAGGGTATCTCTTTCGACGTGAAGCCGGGTGAATTCGTCTCCATCGTCGGGCCGTCAGGTAACGGCAAGTCTACCTTGTTGAACATGATTACCGGCATTGATCGGCCTTCGGCGGGGGGAGTAGTAGTGACCGGGCGGGAAGTCCACCGGATGAGCGAAAATCAGCTCGCCTCGTGGCGCGGCGAAAATGTGGGCATTATCTTTCAATTCTTCCAGATGCTCCCGGCTCTCAGCCTACTGCAAAACGTGATCCTGCCGATGGACTTTGCCAACAAATACAGCCCCAAAGAACGCCGCGAGCGAGCGATGCACCTCCTGGATACCGTCGGTCTGGCCGACCAGGCGGAAAAACTGCCGAGTATGGTTTCTGGCGGTCAGCAGCAGCGGGCGGCTATTGCCCGTGCTCTGGCCAACGATCCACCTCTGTTAGTGGCCGATGAGCCAACCGGCAACCTCGACTCGCGTACGGCCCTGGATGTGTTTGACCTGTTCAGCCAACTGGTCGAGCAAGGCAAGACCATGATTATGGTCACGCATGACAAGGAATTAGCCAAGCGCGTCCCCCGCGTGGTCGAAATCACCAACGGCAAAATTACCCGCGATGAGTTTGTCGGCGGGGCCACATGGACGGGCTACTAATCCGCGAAATGTGAAGCGTCTTACGTCTTGCGTCTTGCGTAACAGGAGCGAATTGAACACGCACCACGCAAGACGCAAGATACCCACCTCTTTTCTTCTTTCTTAATTTTTTATTTCTTATTTTTTCCTATGAGCGTAATTTGGAATAAGGTCTGGTTTGACCTGTGGCATAATAAAGTTCGCACCCTGTTGGCGGTGTTTAGTATCGCCGTTGGGGTGTTTGCGATTGGGGCGATTTTCGGTATGGCGGATCAACTGCTGACCGGGATGGATACGGCTCACCAGGCTGTAACCCCCTCGCACATCCAGATGTATTTGATCGATAGGATTGACCACGACACAGCCATTCGTCTTAAAAACATTGAGGGCGTAGAAGATATTGAGGTCACCAATGAGGTGACAGTGCGCTACAAACTCCAACCCGAAGACGAGTGGAAACGTGGTCAGGTGGTTATGCGTGATGACTATGATGACCAAAAATATGACGTGTTGCAACTCAAACAAGGTGAGTGGCCGGACAAAAATGAAATTGGCATCGAGCGTTTGTCCAGCCAGCATTACGGCATAGATATTGGTGAGAAAGTCATCTTTGAGCTAGACGGCACAGACCGCGCCCTGACCATTGCCAGCCTGATTCGCCATCCTTTTGTGCCGCCGCCCCAATTTGGCGGTGATGCTGTCTTTTTTACCGATGCGGAAGGCATGGAACGCTTCGGCATTCCCGAAGGCGAGTTTGGTAACCTCAAAGTGCGGGTCAAACCTTACAGCCTTGAGCTGGCTAAAGAGGTGGCCTCGGAGATGAAGGATCGGCTGGGCAAAGAAAATATTGGCGTGGCCGTTACCTTTTATCAAGACCCGGAAGAACACTGGGGCCGCTTTTTTGTCGAGGGCCTCAACCTGGTCTTGCAAGTCCTGGCCGTGATCTCGGTCTTCAGCAGCGTGGTGTTGGTGATGAATACGCTGACGGCCTTGATTACCCAGCAAACCAACCAGATTGGCATTATTAAAGCCATCGGCGGCAAAACCGGCGACCTTATTAAAGTCTACCTGGCCGGGGTACTGGTTTATGGGATCCTGGCGTTGGTTATTGCTCTACCATTGGGCGCGTTCCTGGCTTTTGGCATTACCCAGTGGTTTCTCAATCTTTTCAATATTGATTACAACGTTTTCAAAGTCTCCACTGAAGCGGTCATTTACCAGGTGTTGGCGGCCATTGCGGCCCCGCTGATTGTAGCTCTATGGCCGATCCTGGGCGGCGCGACCATGACCATCCGGGAAGCCATTGCCAGTTATGGCCTGGGCGGTGATTTTGGCTCTAACTGGCTGGATCATACAGTGGAATGGTTGGGGCACAAGTTTTTGTCGGCCCCGTATGCGGTCGCGATGGGTAACATGTTCCGGCGGAAAGGTCGCCTGATTTTGACCCAACTGGTGCTGATTACCGCCGGAGCGATGTATCTGGTGGTGATGAGTTTGTCGGCCTCGATTAACCTGACCCTGGATAACGAATTTGCTCGCCGCAACTTCAACCTGTTCATCATTTTTGACGATAACTACCGGATTGATCGTACCGTGTCTATGGCCGAGTCGGTGGCGGGCGTGGAGAAGGCAGAGGTGTGGTTTAGCAAATCGGCCTCCATCTTAAAAGAAGGGCAGCGAGCCAAAGAGGCTGGCCTGGGGGCAGAGTTGACCGGCCTCCCGGCCGACAGCGGTTTCTACCGGCCGTTGCTTGTGGCCGGACGCTGGCTGCAACCAGGCGATGGCCGGGTAGTTATCATAAACCAGGAGACGGCTCAGGATAATGGCATCCAATTGGGCGATACCGTCACCCTTGATCTGGGCGATTTGGGTAAGGATAACTGGCAAGTGATCGGCATGTACCGGCTCATTTTTGGCGGCAATTTTAGTAGCGATACCCTTTACGCGCCGCTTGACGCCGTCTTTGCCGCTACCAAGAAGCACAATGAAGGTGGATCACTGCGGGTGCGCGTCATCAGCAGCGACGCCGCTTTGACCGACGCCGTGCGCGATGAACTGGTCAATCAGTACACCGAGCGTAATATGGATGTTCTTTTCAACCAGACCGCCAGCGAGGAGCGCACTGCGGCGAATGAGCAGTTTAGCATTACCACGACCATGCTGCTGTTTCTGGCGATTATTGTAGCCCTGGTCGGCGGTATTGGGCTGATGGGGTCGCTGTCAATTAGTGTGGTCGAGAGGACCCGTGAAATTGGGGTGATGCGGGCCGTTGGGGCGCACTCCCGGACCATCATGGGAATGTTCGTGATGGAAGGTATCATGCAGGGTCTCTTTAGCTGGCTGGTGGCTGTGCCCATTTCTTTCCTGTTGGGTGGTTGGCTGGCCCGGCTGTTAGGACAGGCCATGTTCGACGCTAACTTGGATTATCAATACGATTACCTGGCCGTGCTAGTCTGGCTGGGGGTCATCATCGCCATCTCCACCCTGGCCTCCATTCTGCCCGCCCGCAATGCCATCCAGATCAGTGTGCGGGATAGTTTGTCATATGCGTAGCCAATCGTAAATCGCAAATTACTATGAGCGTTATCTGAACAAAATCTGGTTCAGCCTATGGAGTAATCCAAAACAAAAAGCCACTCCTCATTGAGTGGCTTTTTGTTTTGGAATAGGCAGCTTTCCGTTAAGGTAAAAAGCCAACCGGGTTACGCTGCACCGTATTTTGCCGCACCTCAAAGTGCAAATGCGGACCGGTGGTGTTGCCGGTGTCGCCCATTTCGCCGATTTGCTGGCCCTTGGCCACGTTATCACCCGTGTTGACGTAGATGGCATTTAAGTGAGCATACAGGGTTTGATAGCCATTACCGTGATCGACGACGACGTATAAACCATAGCCTATATCGGTCCAGCCGCTTACAATGACATAACCGGAGTCCGCAGCTATCACCGGCGCGCCTATATAGGCGGCGATGTCAATGGCGGGATGCCAGGAGAAGAAACCCTGATAAATAGTGCCACTGGTCGGCCAGGCAAAGGCCCCGGTCCCGGTCGAAGCGCTTTCGGGAATGTCGCCCGTATAAGCTACCACCGCGCGGGGGGTGAAGGGTTTGGAACCGCCCGGCACAATCACCCACTGTCCGGGGACAAGCACCGGATTGTCCGGGTCCAGTTTATTCAACGGATCATTGATGATTGCGGTGGGATCAGTCTTGAGGGTTGAAGCCAGGCTTTCTACCGTATCTCCTTCGCCAACCTGATGGTACACACCATTGACCGGCAAGATGGTCAATTCCTGGCCGATGTCCAGTAAATCCGGGGCTTTTTCCAGGTCAGGGTTCGACCAGACAATTGTCTCGGGGTCTAATCCGAATTTGGCGGCGATGCCATAAATGGTATCGCCGTTTTCTACCGTGTAAGTTGAGATTTCCCCACGGGGGCGCTCCGGGATGATGGTGTGAGGCACTGCCGCCGGGACCAAGACATCATCTTGTAGATCAGTCAATTGGGCCGGGAGAATGAGCGGTGCGCCTGTTTCTTCGGCCACGGCCGTGGGCGCAGGTTGGGCTGCCGTTTGTTGCGAGGGGCGCAAGGCGGTAATACTGCCCCCGCGGAGTTGAATGTTGCCCAAGTTAATCGCCAGCACCACCAGCAGAAGCACGACCAAGTGGGCTGTGGTGCGGCTGATGATGGCGTCGTTGCCGATTAGCTGGGTCAGCCAGATGCGACTGAGGTAGGCCAATTGGTTGAAGGTCAAGGGGGAAGCAACCAAACCTATTGAACCGGACGGGCCAAGAGACTCTGGAGCGGAACTGGTTGAAGCCGGTTTAGATGGGCTTGAAGCGGCGGAACCACTTTTAAGAAATTTTTTACTAAGCGGCTGCTGCATAGAGGTTCGCATGATAGCGAACCTCTTTAGATAAGTCAAATGTACTATTGGGAGTCGAAAAAACATTTCTAGCTTGTTCCCAAACCATATTTGAGAACAAGCTAGAAAATCAATAGATTTCTTTGTTCAACGTCGCCAAAAATTCAGAATTATTCTCCGTCTTGGGCAGGCGTTCCAGGATCATTTCTGTCGCCTCAGGACCACCCCCAACGGCCGTAATCATGCGGCGGAGAGTCCAAACTTTAGCCAGGTCTTCGGGCGGCAGGAGCAAATCTTCGCGGCGAGTACTGGAGCGCTCGATGTCGATAGCCGGGAAGTAGCGCCGCTCGGCCAGCTTGCGGCTGAGGTGCAATTCCATATTGCCGGTGCCCTTAAACTCTTCGTAGATAACGTCGTCCATACGGCTGCCGGTATCAACCAGGCAAGTAGCGATAATAGTCAGACTCCCGCCCTCTTCCAGGTTACGAGCAGCGCCAAAGAAACGTTTGGGAGGATAAAGCGCCGCCGGGTCAATACCACCGGAGAGGGTGCGACCACTGGGCGGCACAACCAGGTTGTAAGCTCTGGCCAGGCGGGTGAGTGAATCCATCAGGATGACCACATCACGGCCCCCTTCTACCAATCGCTTGGCCTTGGCCAGGGCCATTTCGGCCACCCGAGTTTGGTCGGACTCCGGGTCGTCGAAGGTAGCGGCCATAACCTCGGCGTCTACCGAGCGATCCATGTCCGTGACTTCTTCGGGGCGTTCTCCAATGAGAACCACCATCATATGAACATCGGTGAAATTGGCGCTGATACCATTGGCAATCTGTTTGAGGATGGTGGTTTTACCGGCTTTAGGCGGCGAAACAATCAAACCGCGCTGGCCCCGCCCAATCGGAGCCAGGATGTCCAGTAACCGGGTAGCCAAAACATCCCGGGTGGTTTCGAGCTTAAAGCGCTGGTTGGGAAAGATGGGGGTGAGCCGTTCAAAAGTGGGGCGTTGCTTGGCAGTTTCCGGGTCAAGTCCGTTGACCGCTTCAACACGCAGTAAGCCGAAATATTTTTCCGTATCTTTGGGCGGACGAACTTGGCCAATGACCATATCCCCAGTTCGCAGGCCGAAGCGCCGGATCTGGCTCTGCGAAACATAAATATCATCGGGGCCGGGCAGTAAATCAACCGAGCGCAGAAAACCGATACCATCCTGGACGATTTCGAGCACTCCACCGCCGAAAATTAGGCCCTGCGCTTCGGCATTGGATTTGAGGATTCGCAAAATAAGGTCATCTTTTTTGAGGCGGCTAAAACCGGTGATTTCAAATTCTTTGGCTATGCCTCGCAGGTCGTCAAGTGTTTTGGCTTCAAGTTGAGCCATGTTCATAGTCAAAACTCCTAAAATAATTGCAATTGAAATAGGGTGTTACGGGATTTACTTTAGATAAATGAAAATTAGCGAGTGATTAAACTAAGCGATTGAGACGAGTTTATGAACCGAAATTGGAAAAAGTTTAATCAATAAACAACAAAAAAATCTTCCGAAAAATAAGATCTATTTTTAAGATAAAGGGTCGGTATATATTCTGATAAGCCCAGTTTAGTGGCGCTTCAGGGGATGTTACCAAGGTTCTCTGCAAATTTTAATTTTTTTTAGAAAAAATGGATTTTAAAGTTTTGCCTTGAGGGGGTAGTGTCTAAACGGCGCAATATTGCGCGGAGTTTGACAAATGGACCAAACTTTGTAAAGGATTATAGCATCATTGGCCCAGGTCGTCAATTCATTATCAATATATTGAATAAAAAATGAGGGCGCACAGGAGTGCGCCCTCACCGTCAGAGAGATTACAATTAAAGTTTGGCGGCCATTAATTTAACCAGGTCGGCTGTGCGGGAGGAGTAACCCCACTCATTGTCGTACCAGCTCACCACTTTGACCATGTTGCCTTTACCACCCAAAACCTGGGTAAACGGCAAATCAACCGAGCTAGAATGCGGGTCGCCCTTGAAGTCAATAGAAACCAACGGCTCGTCAATAGCGGCGAGGATGCCCTTGAGCGGGCCGGCGGCGGCATCGCGGAAGGCTTGCCGCAATTCTTCGGTCGTTGCCTCTTTTTCGACCAGGGCGGTGAAGTCAACCACCGAAACGGTCGAAGTGGGCACGCGCAGGGCATACCCATCAAACTTGCCTTTGAGGTCTGGGATAACCAACGCCACAGCTTTGGCAGCCCCGGTTGTGGTGGGAATAATGCTCATAGCCGCAGCGCGGGCGCGGCGCAAGTCTTTGTGGGGCAGATCTAGAATTTTTTGGTCGTTGGTGTAGGCGTGAATTGTCGTCATCATCGCTTTGATAATCCCGTATTTGTCGTGGACGACTTTAGCCGCCGGGGCCAGACAGTTGGTGGTGCAGGAGGCGTTGGACACGATATGATGTTTGGCCGAGTCGTACACCTCTTCGTTGACGCCCAAGACGATGGTCAGGTCTTCACCTTTAGCCGGGGCGCTGATGATGACTTTCTTCGCTCCGGCTTTGAGATGAACGCCTGCTTTGCTGGCATCGGTAAAGAGGCCAGTGCTCTCAATCACAATATCCACCCCCAGAGCGCCCCAGGGTAAGTTAGCCGGATCACGTTCGGCTAACACTTTCAAAAGCTTGCCATCGACCTTGAGGCCGCCCTCAACTGCTTCCACCGTACCATCAAACCGACCGTAGTTTGAGTCGTACTTGAGCAGGTGAGCCATGGTGGGGACGTCGCCAATATCGTTGACAGCCACAACTTCGAGACTGTCGCCGTAGCTGTCGCGAATTGCTTTGAATACTTGGCGACCAATTCGACCAAAGCCATTGATTCCGATTTTTGTTGCCATGTTAGATTCCTCCAAATATATATCTTGAATAAATTTCAAAGTAGCAAGGTAGCAAGTAGCAAGGTAGCAAGTAGCAAGGTGGCAAAGGTAGCAGGGTAGTAAAGATTAAGTTTTGTTACTTTTCTACTTTGTTACTTATTACTTGACTTTTTAAACCACTTCATCAACTGGTCCGTTAGTTTGATAGAGTCGTGACGCCAGGGGTACAGTTCGTCAACCACGTCGGCGGCGATAATCTGGTAGCCTTGATGAGAGGGTGGGGTGGATAAAATCGGTTGAAGATGACTCATCGAGTCGGGGATAGGATGATCAAGGTTATTGTTAGCCAGGACAAAGTTGAACAAATACCGATGCCGGGCGTGTTTTTGAGAGACCGCCAAACCGGGTTCATTCGCCTCAGGTATAACGTAATCCAAATTGGCATGTGCCTCAATAGCTTGAACATGATGGTCAAGCGAATAGTTATCCGTTTCACCCGGTTGGGTAGCGACATTACAGATGTAAACCTTGAGTGCGGCGCTAGCTCGAATAGCCGCGGCAATATCGGCGACCAACAAGTTCGGAATCACACTGGTATAGAGGCTGCCAGGCCCGGCCACGATTAAGTCGGCGCTCAGAATAGCTTGTAGAGCGGGTGGAAACGGCCGAGGGTTATCTGGTTCAAGATAAACTCGCTCAATCGGTAATTTGGCGGCAGGAATAGCGCTTTCACCCTCGACCTTGCGGGTCTGCGAACCTTCTTTCATCTCCGCAAAGAGGGTGACATTTTCCAATGTGCTGGGTAAAATTGTGCCGCGAATATTCAGCACCCGCCCGCTTTCGTAAAGTGCTTTTTCAAATGTCCCGGTCACGGCAGCCATGGCCGTAATAAATAAATTGCCAAAGCTGTGTCCCTCCAATCCCGGACCGCTGCGAAAACGGTATTGAAACAGTTGGGTGGTCAGGGCTTCGTCATCGGCCAGCGCGGCGATGCAGTTACGAAAATCGCCCGGTGGCAGCACACCCAGTTCGCGCCGGAGTTTACCGGAGGAGCCGCCATCGTCGGCTACAGTGACAATGGCGACGATGTGATCGGTGTGACGCTTGAGGCCGCGTAAAAGAACGCTCAGGCCGGTTCCGCCCCCGATAACTACTACCTTTGGACCACGGTGTTGGCGCTGGCGGTGGTTATACACCTGTTCAACCACATAGGCGGCTGTGACTGACCTCGGCAAAAAGGCCCCCAACAGCGTTTTATTCAATTGGTAAAGGCTGAAAGCAGTGAGTCCCAGCCCAACCAGGCCAAAAAAAGTGGCCCTTAACCAACGCGGCCAATCCTGCAAAAGCAGCGCGTGGAGCCAGGTGGGATAGGCGCTTTCAGCATACAAATCTCGCAGGAAGAGGGCCATCCCCAGACCCAGAATGATGACCCCCAGCAGCAATGGGGCCAACCAACGTTTCAGACCAAGGCCCGGATGTAGCCAGCGCAGAGCTGATTTGAAGCCGGCGAACATCACTAGATACCTGCACTTTGTTTAAATCGCTGCCATTATAGACTATGTGAGGCAGGGAGTCAAAGAAAAATTATGGGCAATATTTAGAGGATTAGATCACCACCAGAAAGGGTCAAAATAGTATTCAATAGAGCCTTTAATTCTGGACAAGCTTTGGCTGTATTATAATGCCCATTTAATTGCATACGAAAACGACGTGTGATTTTATCCCTCCATTCTCTAACTTTCCAACGCCTCTTTCAACTCCCAATCAAACCTATCGCCGTACTCCTGCCGGCCGGGGAAGAAGAACTGGTCGAACATCTCCCGGTCGGGGCCGAGAGAGGTAACAAATTTTTTGATAAGTTCTTGCCGTTTGGTGTGCCACTGCCTGACCAGCAGGCTATAACGATACATTTCGACATACTGGGCGGCGGAGGCGTCCCAACTGGCATTGATCGCCATTGCCATGCGCACCAGGTAATCATGGTGGGGACGGTTGTGGCGATAATTATCAACGGCGGCTTTGATTTGCCAGAAAAAGGCGTTGGCCTCGCCGGGCCGGTCGCTGAGGTCGAGCCAATCGTACAGGTAGGCGCAGTGGCGCACCTTGACCAGCCCGCCGATGGCCCGGCCAATGACGATGTTGCCCACCAGCGAGGCTTCGTAATCTACCAGCCCGCACGGCTCGAAACGGGAAGGGATGAGGGTAAAATCACCGCCGGCCAGGATCAACTTCGACAGGGGTAGGTTGAAGGTGTTGTTAAAATAAACCCGGCTGGGGTAAATATGAGCCAGGCGGAAGAAGTTGGCTTCCGTCGCTTTACCCCCGGCGTCGCCTTCCGGCGCGGAGGCCAGGATGATAAACTTTGTCCCTGCATCGTACATCAGGACTTGTTCGATGATGTCGCCAATCAGCCCCAGGTTTTTCTGTTCGACCAGCCGTCCGACGGCGGTAATTAAAATAGGGTCCCAGGCCGGTTCCGCACCAAAAGTCTCCAGGTGAAGCAGGCGTTTCAAGTCGCCTTTCACCTGGAGGGTGCTGGCGTTGAAGGTGTGGTCGCGAGCCAACATCTCGGTTTGGGTGATGGGATTCTTGAAGATGGGGTTGTAGGGGCCACGCCTGGCCTGCGCCTGCCGCAGTACCTCAGCCTTGAGTTCCGGCAGGTTCTCCGGGCAGTTGAGGTTGCTCATGCCATTGGTAATCCCGGCAACAGGCAGCTTTTCAAACAGGTCCAGGTGGCGATTGGGTACAAAAACTTCACCGGGCGGGCTGCCTTTTTGGGCGTAGGCTTTGGCCCACACGGTGGCGTGATTTTCCTTCAGTTCAGCCGCGTAGCCCCAGGTTCCGGCCAAATCACCGCTGACGGTGGTAATCTTGCCACCGGTTTCATACACCTTCAGCATGCAGGCTTTCATTATATTTAGGTTGTCAAAGAAATCGAAATATTTATGAAATAGTTTTTCACCGGGCAAGTTCAGCCGGTCCAGCGAGTTGTAGCCGCCGCCAATCAGCGAGATGATACCCTGGTAACTGGCGTTGTGAATGGTCAAATGAACGGGTACATCACGCAAATAGTCATCACCCAGGTAAAAGGGCACCAGGCCGACGTGGTAATCATGCAGATGAATAGTATCGAAGTTACCCTGCTTGATATACCCGGCCATGGCCTGGCCGACGGAGGTATATAATTTGGCTCCCACCTGCGGGTCGCTGGGGTAGATGGCAGCAGCATTAGTCCAGTGAAGCTGCCACTCATCCCAGAAATAGACCATCTTTTGCCCGTCCGGGAAGATATGCTCGTAGACCTCAAACTCGAAGGTGTGCCCGGCGAGGGTGACGGGCAGGCGCAGGTCGAGCTTGGTCAGGCGGCTCTTGTCGTAGTGGGCAAAGCAAGGCGAGAGGGTGACAACCTCCAGGTCAATCCCCAACCGGTTGGCAGCTTTGACCAGTTCCGGCGGCAGTTCTTCAACGACCACCCCCAGCCCGCCGATTTTGGCCCCCAGGCCGCTGCCTACCCGGCCTATTTCCCAGGCACACAAAGCAACACGTATTTTTTGTTTGGTTTCCGGCATAGTATTTTTGTCCATTTAATGAATAAAATCATGTGGATTGTACCACTATTGAGAAGGGCCGCAAGTCACTAAATTAACAAATCCAAGGCTCCAACTTCAACACAAACTAATTTCTGTTATAATTTATGGGTGTTTTGCCTGATAGCTCGATAAGCGAGGGATACAGCTATGGCTTATGAAGTGGAATTAAAAGCTCGTTTGAACCAGCCCGAGGAGATTGAGGCTGAGGCGGCCCGGTTAGGCCGGCTCGAAGGGGAAACCTTCAAGCAAATTAAGATGTTCCCTCTACGCGGAAGTGTTTGACTTTTACCCCTTTTCCTCGTAAAATACCCCCACTTTCCAAAATGGTTGGTAAGTATTTCCAAGTCGAATGTTATCGATCTGAATCCTCCTACCTGGCCATCCGCCTGTACCGCCATCACTACCATCGGAAATTGGTTTCCAACTCCGCTCGTTTTGGTGTTATGGCCCCCATATTAATTTGAACTTCACAGGTTGTCCAGGTATAGGATCGATGGGTGATCTTAAAGAAAAGAAGTCAATGCAACGTCGAGTGTATTTGTTTCCTCTGCTTATCCTCCTGCTAAGCTTTAGCCTCGCCTGTGGTTTAGACCTCCCCGGTTTGAGCAGCCAGACAGAAAATACGCCAACGCCGCTTATCCTGGATAATAGGGTTGATGTCTCAGCCGAGCAGGATGGAACAGGGGCAACAATTATGGGACAGGATACCCCAACCCCATTGCCCACCCAGGTTGTATCGTCAGCTACGGCAACCCTCCCGGCAGTCCAAGCCGGGAGCGCCTCAACCGAAGAACCCCCTCAAAATTTCAAACCGGCGGCTAATCAGGTTTTTATTATGCCCGGCGCAGAGCCGACGACGCCTCTAGATCCCCACCTAAGTGGGGATGCTACCGGATCTGAGTACATGGTCGAAATTTTTAGCGGTTTGATGAAATATGACCGGGAGCTAAAGTTAGTCCCCGATATTGCTGCCGGCTACCAAGTCTCGGATGACGGCCTGGTTTATACGTTTAAACTTCACCAAGAAGCCAGTTTTCACGATGGCAAACCCATCCGGGCCGAGGACTTTAAATGGTCATTTGAGCGAGCCTGTGACCCGGTCACTCGTTCTACTACGGCTGATACCTATTTGGGCGATATTGTAGGCTGCCGGGATAAATTACAAGGTAAAACTACTGAGGTCAAAGGTGTTCAGGCGCTAGACGATCTGACCCTGCAATTGACCATTGATAAGCCAAAAGGTTACTTCCCGGCCAAATTGACCTATCCTACTGCTTACGTGCTTGACCGGAAAAATGTCGAAAGTGGTGGTTCGGATTGGTACAAAACAGCCAATGGCAGCGGCCCTTTTAAGCTGACCGAGTTTTCTCCCCAAGAAAATGTGATTATCCTGGATCGAAATGAAAACTTTTATGGCCGTCCCAAACCTACTGTGGAACGGGTGGTTTACCTCATCAATGCTCCTATTAACCCGATGACCGGTTATGAGGAGGGGTTGGTTTCTCTAGGCGCGGATCCGGGAGTGACTTATGATGTGATGCCGATTGGCCCTAGCTTATTGAGCCGGGCCACCGACCCCAATAACCCCTTGAGCCAGGAATTTGTTTCGGCCAACGATTTGAGTCTCTCTTATGTCGGCTTTAATATCAAAAAGCCGCCTTTTGACGACCCGAAAATCAGGCAGGCGTTGAGCCTGGCCCTGGACAAACCCCGTATGGTTCGGTTAATCTCCGAAGGTTCTGCGCCTGTGGCTACCGGAATTGTGCCGCCGGGTATGCCCGGCTACGAAAACCCTGGTGTGGCTATCTACGAATTTGATCCAGAACGCGCCCTGGCCCTGATTGCCGAATCCAAGTATGGCGACATTAGCAAGCTGCCCGACATTACCCTCACTGTTCCGGGTACCGGCGGCCAGGTGGGATCACTAATCGAGTCCATTGTTGACTCTTACCAAAAAAACTTGGGCCTGGAAATCGCGGTTGAGCAAGTCCCCTGGGCCGAGTTCCTGGCGGATTTGAGTAAACCGGAGATGCCCTACCAGATGTATCAATTGGGCTGGATTGCCGATTATCCCGACCCTCAAGATTTTCTGGAAATTCTCTTTCATTCTAATAGCACCCAGAATTACGGTTATTACAGCAATCCCCAGGTGGATGCTTTGTTAGAACAAGCGGCCGGTGTTCAAGATGAGGCCGAACGGGTAGCTCTGTATCAACAGGCCGAGCAGTTGATTTTAGATGACGCGGCGGTGATTCCCCTCTCGTATGGGGTTGAAAATTGGCTGGTTAAACCCTATGTGAAAAATTTCTGGATAGCTCCCCTGAGCGCGCCGAAACTGCAATACATTGGTTTGGCGGAGCATTAAGAAGAAGGTAGTAGGGAGTAAGCAGTAGGCAGTAGGCAGTAGATAGTAAATTTTACGTATTACGTTTTACGTCTTACCTAAATCAAAACGGAACACGCAACACGCAAGACGTTTTACGTTTCACGTTTCACGAAAGCCACCTAGAAGAGGTTAATTATCAATGACCACATTGTTAGATGTAAAAGGACTGACAACCCAGTTTTTTACTCAGGATGGCGTAGTTCGGGCCGTCAATGGTATTAGTTATACGCTCAACGAAGGTGAGACGTTGGGAATTGTCGGCGAGAGCGGTTGCGGCAAAAGTGTGGGGGTTATGTCACTCATTCGCCTCATTCCTTCTCCTCCCGGCAAAATAATTGCCGGCGAAGTGAACTTTGATGGACGAGACCTGCTGAAACTCAGTGACGATGAAATTCGTTCGATCCGAGGCAACAAAATTGCCATGATCTTCCAGGATCCGATGACTTCACTCAACCCCGTTTTGACGGTTGGCCGCCAGATTGGCGAAGCGCTGGAACTGCACCTGGGGATGGACAAAAACCAGGCCAAGGCCAGATCGATTGAACTGTTGGAAATGGTGGGTATTCCTTCAGCCAAGGATCGGATTGATAATTACCCCCACCAATTCTCCGGCGGGATGCGCCAGCGGGTCATGATTGCTATGGGCCTGTCTTGCAACCCCCAGTTGCTCATCGCCGACGAACCTACCACCGCCCTGGATGTAACCATTCAGGCGCAGATCATTGACCTGGTCAAGCGCCTGCGGGATGAAATTGGCATGGCCATTATCTGGATTACCCATGATCTGGGCGTAGTGGCTGGCCTGGCCCACCGGGTCATCGTCATGTACGCCGGTTACATTGTCGAAGAAGCGCCGGTCAAGGAACTGTATCAAAACCCGCGCCACCCCTACACGCTCGGCCTGCTCGGTTCTTTGCCCCGCCTGGATGCGGAACGACCCGAACAACTCAAATCTATCGAGGGTTTACCGCCCGACCTGATTGATTTTCCCAAGGGCTGCCCTTTCTATGCCCGCTGTAATTATCGGATCGATATTTGCGCCCACGAAATGCCGCCGCTCAAAACGGTGGGTGTGGGCCATAAAGCTGCCTGCCATCAAGATATAAGTGTAGTTCAACCAACCACCGAGCATCCTTACCAGGAAGTGTAAGAACCATGTATAGACCCTAAAGGTCTTAGAGACCTTTAGGGTCTGCAATGTTACTTGATTTGCTAAAGGGAAAGAGAAGAGATGACCACGACAAACGGAACCCAAAAAGGTGAAGTCCTGCTCCGGGTGAAAGATTTGAAGATGTATTTCCCTATCACTCAGGGGATTATCTTCCAGAGCCATATCGGCGACATCAAAGCGGTTGATGGGATCAGCTTCGACGTGAAGCGAGGCGAAACCTTGGGCCTGGTAGGTGAGAGCGGCTGCGGTAAAAGCACCACGGGGCGGGCTATCTTACAGCTCTATCGCCCCACCGCCGGTTCGGTAGAATTCAAAAACACCGAACTGACCACATTGAAGGGTGAGACGATGCGCCGCATGCGCCGTCACATGCAGATGATTTTCCAGGACCCTTATGCTTCACTCAATCCGCGTATGACGGTTGGCGGCATCATCGGCGAGCCGCTGGAAGTGCATAGTATTTTGAGCGGTAAGGCGCGGCAGGAACGGGTGAAAGAACTGCTCAATGTCGTCGGCTTAAACCCTTATTTTATCAATCGTTATCCCCACGAATTTTCCGGCGGACAACGCCAGCGTATCGGTATTGCCCGCGCCCTGGCCGTCCAACCCGATTTTATTGTCTGCGATGAACCCATCTCGGCCCTCGACGTTTCCATCCAGGCCCAGGTGATCAACCTTTTGGAGAAATTGCAGGAGGAATTCAACCTGACCTACCTGTTCATCGCTCACGACCTGTCGGTGGTGCGCCATATTAGCGACCGGGTGGCCGTTATGTACCTGGGCAAAATCATGGAACTGACCGACCGGGATACGCTTTATCGCAACCCCTTGCATCCTTACACCCAGGCTCTTCTATCCGCCGTACCCATTCCCGACCCCATTGCCGAGGCGGAACGAGAGAAACGGCGAGTTATCTTGCAGGGCGATGTGCCCAGCCCGGCCAATCCCCCCAAAGGGTGTAATTTCTGTACCCGCTGCCCGGCCGCAAGCCGGGTCATGCGCGAAAAAGGTATCGACTGTACCATCGTCGAACCTGAATTTAGGGAGGCAGCATCGGATCATTGGGTGGCCTGCCATCTCTATTAAGTCTGATTTAGAAACCCGTTTTTCGTTTAGATAGGAAAACGGGTTTTTGCCCTGGTTTAAGGATGAGTCATTAGCCATCTATTCTCACCGTTACCGCTTTCAAATTAGTGCCATGTTTCCGGGATAAGGATGACATTTATCACTAACTCAACCCCTTCTAATTTAGTATACTCAGTAGAAATAGAAAGGAGGTAGATTCAGGCAGACCAAATCCCCGGCAATTTTTTTAACCCATATTAGTCAACTTTAAATTATTGTTAGGAGGAGAAAACATATGTTTCCCAAAAAACTTTTAGTGCTATTGGCTGTAATGGCTCTGTTGAGCGTTATTGCCGCTCAATGTAGTACGGCGCAACCCGAAACCGTCACCAAGGTTGAAACGGTGGTAGTGACTCAAGAAGTCGTCAAAGAAGTAGAAGTCGTCAAAGAAGTAGCCACTGACCCCGACGCCCTGCCGCCTGAAGAGACCCTGTTCTATGGCGGCGCGAACGCCGGCGTGGGTGATATCCCCACTCTTGACCCCTCCAGGGCTGAGGACAGCGTCAGTATTCAGATGATCCAGGAAATGTTTGGCGGCCCAACCCACCTGAATGAGGAAAATACCGAAATTGAACCCGGTATGGCCACTGAGTGGAAGATCTCGGATGATGGCCTGGTCTACACCTTTAAGCTGCGCGACGACGTGCCGTGGGTCAAGTACAACAATGCCACCGGCGAAGTCGAAAAGGTCCTGGACGAGGAAGGTAAAGAGCGCATCGTCAATGCCAATGACTTTGTCTACGGCATCAGGCGCACCCAGGATCCCAAGGTCGCCGGCGTTTATGCCTATGTCA
>CAZUNT010000020.1:19873-29871 GCA_964622215.1 uncultured Caldilineaceae bacterium | reverse complement strand
ATTGTTAAGAATGCCGCCGAAGTGAATGGCGGCGGAGAAAAAGCCGCAGACGATCCCCTCTACGGCAAGTTGGAAGAAGTTGGCGTGCGTGCGGTAGATGATTTTACCCTGGAATACACCCTGACCCAACCGGCAGCTTACTTCCTGGGTATCGCCAGCATGTGGATGAATTATGCTCAACCGGAATGGCTGATTGCGGAGAAAGGCGACCGCTGGGTCGAGGGCGGGATCGTCCACACCTACGGCCCCTTTGCCTTAAAATCGTGGGAACATGATGTTTCGTCAACGCTGATTGCCAACCCCTTCTGGCCGGGCACCGACGCCGTTCCCAAGCCCTCGATCAAGTACGTCCATCAGCTATTCCTGGATCAGTCGGCTCAATTCGCCAACTACGAAGCCGGATTGGTGGATGTTTCCGACGTACCTCTGCCTGAGCTGGACCGGATCCGGGCTGACGCCGCCCTCTCCCAAGAACTGCAAACCCCGGGTATCCTCTGCACCTACTACTACGGCTTTAACGTGACCAAGCCGCCCTTTGACGATGTGAATGTGCGCAAGGCTTTCTCCTGGGCGATTGACCGCACCGCCATCGTGGAGAATGTGACCAAAGGCGGCCAAATCCCGGCCCGCTTCTTTGCCCGCCCCGGTTTGACCGGCGCACCCGACGAAAATGCTGACTTTGGCCCGCCGATAACGGCCGATTTGACCAAGGCTAAAGAGTTCCTGGCCGCCTCCAAGTATCCCACCGCCGAAAAATTGGGCGAAATTACCTTGATGACCAACCAGGTCGAAGCTCACGTCAAAATCGCCGAAGCGGTTCAGCAGATGTGGCAGGATGCCCTGGGCGTTAAAGTTAACCTGGTCACCCAGGAATGGAAAGTTTTCCTGGAAACCCGGCATAATG
Organism: uncultured Caldilineaceae bacterium; assembly: GCA_964622215.1. Lineage (GTDB taxonomy): Bacteria > Chloroflexota > Anaerolineae > 4572-78 > J111 > DSQQ01. The sequence continues at coordinate 28,967 of CAZUNT010000020.1, read as the reverse complement.
ACCCGCCCCAGGTGGCCCGTAATGGCTGGTGCCAGGACTACCCCGACGCCGATAATTTCCTGCGCGTGGTCATGCGCTCTGACTCTCCGAATAACGATACCAAATGGGGTAATGATGAATTTGATAAGCTGGTAGACGAAGCGGCGATAGAAACCGACCAGGCCAAGCGCAAGGAAATGTACGAGAAAGCCGACAAAATCCTGGTTGAGGAAGATGTGGCCATCGCCCCGCTTTACTGGTACACCCGCGTGGAAGTGACCAAGCCGAACGTAACTCGCACCAAGAGTATGACCGGCCATGAAGCTTTCGAAAAGTGGACGTTGAATAAATAGGTTGTGTTTTGGTGTTTAGACCCTAAAGGTTTCCAAAACCTTTAGGGTCTAAAAGCACATTCTCGTTCCCCCGCCAGGCGTCTACTTGGCGCGGGAACGAGTTAAAAAATTTCTGGGAAGGCAAATTTGTATTTTTAGATGTCCTCGTGAAAATCCATGCCCTGATTTGGTTGCCAGACATTATTGAAAAACTTGAGGTTAAACACGGCGTTGAGGTTGAAGAGGTTGAAGAAGTCTTTGAACTTGGTCCGGTTTATTATCGTGGGCCGCGCGGCAATCGCCCAGGGGAAAATTTATACAAAGCTTATGGTCAAACCTCCGCCGGACGATACCTATTCGTGGTATTCATTTACAAACTTGATCGCCGGGCTTTAATTTTAAGCGCACGTGATATGACCGAAACCGAGTGCAAGTTATATCGAGAAGGTTAGTCAATGCCTAAAATACCTAATTTCAAAACTTTAGATGAAGCTGTTGACTTTTGGGAAACCCATGACTCAACTGAGTATTGGCAAGATATGGAAGAAGTTACCTTTGAGGTTGAACTTCATCGTAATCTGCTTCATCCTAAGTTAACTATTTTGGCTTATCGGCCAGAACACTGCCCTCGTTGCCGGCAGAACCTTGATGATATTGTGATTGAATATATTGGGCGTAACAATGACCGTCTGCTAATAATTCGTGATGTGCCGGCGTTGCGCTGTCAAGTGAATGGACACCAATATGTTTTAGAAGAAACCTTTGACAAGGTCGAACAGTTATTAGAGCTTGAGAAAACTCACCGAGTCCAACCAACTGAGCGCCTTAGTGTCCCTGTGTTTAGTTTGAGAAAAGCGGCTTAGGGGAGGAATAATACAATGGCCCGTTATATTGCCCGCCGTTTACTCTGGCTTTTTGTGGTGGTTTTTTTTGTTTCGATCATCACCTTTGCTTTTGCCCATGCCGTGCCCGGCGGCCCCTTTTCGGGCGAGAAAAAGTTGCCCAAACCTATCCTGGCCCAGTTGGAGAAAAAGTACAAGCTGGATGATCCGGTGTGGAAGCAGTATCTTAATTACATGGGCGATATTTTGATCCCCCGCCTCACCAGTGGGCCGATCGGAGGGTCGCTGCAAGAGGATTATCTGATCAATATCCCCCTAGTCTCCACATACACCCTCCAATGGATGAACTTTGGCCCATCCTACAAAAACCTGGCCCGTTCCGTTAACGATATTTTTCGAGAAAATTTACCGATTTCATTTGAATTGGGCCTGTATGCTTTTCTCATTGCTACCTCAATCGGCCTGCCTTTAGGTGTGCTGGCCGCACTTAAACAAAATTCACTTTGGGATTACCTGGCCATGTCGGTGGCTATTTTTGGGGTATCTGTGCCGGTGATCGTGCTGGGACCTATTTTTATTTGGCTTTTTGCTGTAGAGACGGGCTGGTTTTTGCCCACCGGCTGGGGCAGTTGGCGGCAAGATGTCCTGCCGTCGGTGGCCTTGGGAGTTGGCAGTTCAGCCGTCATTGCCCGGTTAACCCGGGCCAGCTTGCTGCAGGTGATCCGTGAAGATTACATCCGCACCGCCCGGGCCAAAGGTTTGCGCGAAAATGTCATCATCGTCCGGCATGCCCTGCGCAACTCGCTCATCCCGGTGGTCACGATCATGGGACCAATTTTTGCCTTTCTGGTCACCGGCACCATCGTAACCGAGACCATTTTTGGCGTCCCTGGTATGGGGCGATATTTTGTGACCAGCATTACCAACCGGGATTACCCAGTCATCATGGGCACTATTTTGCTCTTTGCCGTTATCATCGTCCTGGCCAATTTAACCGTCGATATTATCTACGCCTGGCTGGATCCGCGCATTCGATATACCTAATCAATTTACGATTTCTAATTTGCGATTTACGCTTTAGAGTTACGCAAATCGTAAATCGTAAATGGAGGTTTTTTATGGCCGTTCAACAACAAGCTGCAGCGCCCCGAATGCCGGGAGCAGTCACCACTATCCGCCGGCGTGAAGCCAGTTTGTGGGGCGACGCCTGGCGGCGGCTGCTCAAAAACAAAGCCGCGGTCCTGGGGGGCGTAATAATTATTCTGATCATCCTGGTGGCTGTTTTTGCCGATACGACAGTTTTTACCTGGTTCACCGGCGGCGAACCGCAGCCTTTGCTGGCCCCGCAGGATTACGCCAAACAAAGCCTGGTTGAAAATAACGTGGTACCCCGTTGGCTCACCGTTGTCTTTCCCTCCCTCAAACCGGTGGGGGTGGAGGGCGGCTACGCCAAAATCAGCGATAAGTTCATTTTAGGCGCGGATTACAATGGTCGTGACCTGTTGAGCCGTATTATCTATGGCACCCGCGTCTCGCTAGCGGTGGCTTTTGTGGGTCCACTGGTCAGCTTGTTGATTGGGGTAACTTACGGCACCATTTCCGGCTACTTTGGCGGGCGGGTGGATAATTTGATGATGCGCTTCGTCGACGTGATGTACGGCTTTCCCGATATTCTGTTCATTATCCTGCTTATGGCCCTCTTCCGCTCGACTACAACTGCGGCTGAAACAGGAACCCTCCGTTCAGCTTTAACGGCTATTGATAATGCTATGGGGGGCATGTTTTTTATCTTCATTGGCCTGGGCGTGACGGCCTGGATGTCTATGGCCCGGCTCACCCGAGGGCAGATTCTCTCCCTTAGAGAAAAGGAGTTCATCGAAGCAGCCCGCGCTATTGGTTCCTTTGACTTGCGTATTATGACCCGGCATATCTTGCCCAATATCCTCGGCCCCATCGTGGTCAACCAAACCCTGGATATTCCTCGCTACATCGCTACCGAGGCCTTTCTCAGCTTCATTGGCCTGGGGGTATTACGGCCAATGCCCAGTTGGGGGGCAATGATTGTGGATGGGGCCTCGGCTATCCGCACTTATCCGCACCAAGCTATCTTCCCCGCCCTGGCCCTGGCTATTACTATGTTTGCGTTTAACTTTTTGGGCGACGGCTTACGCGATGCCCTCGACCCGCGTCTCAAGGGGTCGGAGTGAAAAAGACAATAATTGTGAATGAAAAAGTGTTTTCTCTAGAATCGTTGACCATTCATAATTCGCAATTCACAACTATTTTATTGCTACATTCGCTTTATGCCCTCTTTAGCTCGATACCTTAAACTGATGGCTCTTGCTCTCAGTTTAATCCTGATTCTCACCGGCGCTGCCCAGAATGACCACCGACCACCGAGTGCTGACCGCCGTCCACCCTCTCTCCCCTCTGCCCGCTTCGCGTCGCCTCTTCACCCCTTCGTCTCTTCTCCTTTTCACCTCTTCTCTTCCTCCTCGCCTACCGATAACGGGACCGAACTTTACCAGTTCTGGTGCTCCACCTGCCACGGCGACCGGGGTCAGGGGCTTACCCCGGAATGGCGGGCCACGTGGCCTAAAGGTAAACAAAATTGCTGGCAATCCAAGTGCCATGCCACCAATCACCCTCCCGAAGGTTTTGTCTTTCCCAAAAATGTACCGGCGCTCATTGGCCCGGATACGTTGACCAAATTTCGCACGGCTCAAGATTTGTACGGCTACAGCCGCGCCACTATGCCCTATTGGTCCCCCAATCTGCTCAAAGACGATGAATACCGGGCGATTACTGCTTTTCTCGTTAAGGCTAACTACGCTGCTCAGGGTGTTCCACTCCCCACTTCTCTCTCTGGCGACTGGACAGTTGTTTCCCTGCACCCCGGAACTATAGGTGGAGAGTCTTTAGCTGGCGGAACTACGGTAGTTTCCCCAACCTCCGAGACCTCCTCTGAGATCCAACCACCGGGGCCAATCGTCAGCCCACCCAAATCATTCTGGCCCCGGGTAATCGTTGTGATTGTCGGAAGTGGCTTGGTTGTTTGGTTTACCCGGCGTTTCTTATTTCCAATGAACAAAAAGGGATAACTACTATCTGCGAATGAATTCGCAGCTCTGGGACAGGAAACGTGTTAGAAACACGTTGTTTTGTCTTGGAAAGCCATCTATAAACCCACTCTCAAACCCATTGTTCTTTTTTGCACGATTTCCTTAACTTACTTAAAATAGCGGCAATTTTATCATCTCCCACACTGATTTTTCACTACCCCCATTCCAACTAAAAAACTGAGGCAAAGTTGCCCTGGTTTGATTGTTTGCCTTCTGGCGTGAACTAATCCCATTGAGGCCTGCCCAGAAAGAATTCCTGTTGGGGAGGAGTTTTGCCTATGAAGTTCCACACCCGTCTCACCGATGTCCTGGTGATTCTGTTGTTGGTCAGTTTGGTTATCGGCTTGTTGTTGCTTACCCCTCCGCCGCCCCTGGCCAGTGCTCAGGTTGATAGCCCCACAGCTACCCCGCCAGAATCGCCCGCGCCTGTTGATACTCCTCCCGTCAATATGACCACTGTACCGTCCCCCAGCCTGACGCCAACCGAAACACCAACTTCAACTCCTCTTCCACCTGCCGATACATCTACTCCCCTGCCGGCGCCGACGGAGACTTTAACACCCGAACCTGTCTCAACTAATACTTCCACTCCGACTTCAACGTCTACGGTTCTCCCCACCGGCACAGCTACAGCGACCGTTACCCTCGAAACCACCACACTAACAACTACCCTCGAAGCAGCTACAGTTGCCCCCACTGAAACCGCCACCTTAACCGCAACCCCAACGCCCGACTTATCGTCTCTTGTCTCGTCGTCCATTACGGCGTTGGCTATGCCGGAGGATGTGGTTATTAATGAAGTGGCATGGAGCGGCACGGCTGCCAGCGCCAATCATGAGTGGCTTGAACTTTACAATACCACTGCTTTAACAGTTGCCCTCACTGGTTGGGTGATTACCAATACTGGCAGCATAAGTATCCCTCTGAGCGGTACAATTGACCCCCATAGTTATTATCTGATTGAGCGAGGTGACGATACGATTACTGATGTAATTGCTGATATAACCGCAGATTTGACCGCTAATTTTGTATTACCTAATGCTGGTTCTGGCGCTAATCTATTTTTATCAGTTGGTGGGGTAGTGATTGATACGGCCAATGCCAACGCCGACGCCTGGCCGGCCGGAATGGCCACACCTCGGGTTAGTATGGAACGGGTTGATCCCCTCTCGCCGGATACTGCTAGCAATTGGGCCAATAATGACTCCAGTCTGGCCTGGAACGGGCACGCTGTAAACGGTACTCCTATCAATGGCACACCGAAGCAGCCCAACTCGACCACCTATACACTTCCACCTGTTTTCCCCATCCTCATCAGCGAATTTCTCTATGATGGCCTCACTTCTTCCACCGAGGGCGATGAGTTTGTGGAGTTGTGCAATCCTGTTACCACAACGGTTAGTCTGGCGAATTATAAAATCGGTGATGAAGAGACACGTGGAGGCGGCGAAAGTATGTACCAGCTTCCCAATACCGCCACCATAGAGGCCAATAGTTGCCGCGTGGTGGCGAAAAATGCAGCCCAGTTCCAGGCCCGCTTTGGCTTTCTACCTGACTTTGAAGTAATTGTTACCGGCAGCAGTTACACCGACGACCCGGCCGTGCCTAATCTGAGCAAATACACTACCTGGGGCAGTGGGAGCTGGTCACTGGCTAATGATGGTGATGAGTTAGTCGTGCTTGGTCCCACCGATGAAGTCCTCGACAACGTGGCCTACCGTAACGGCAATTACGCCAGCCTGGAGCCGGAGTGGGAGGCCTCCGCCCCTGCCCCCTACAGCCTCCAGCGCATCTGGCCCACCGATACCAATTCGATGCCCCATGATTTTGTCCGCACTGATCCCAACCCCGGCCGCCTGACCTTGCCGCCGCCGCCACCTGCAATGCCGCCGGCCCCGGCTGCTCTGCCCGGCGGGATGTACGTTTTCTGGGGCGATCTACAAGCCCATACCACCTATTCCGATGGGGCCGGCCCACCCTACTATGCCCTGGCTATGGCTCGCGCCGCCGGTTTGCACTTCTACGCTATCACCGACCACGACTGGCGTCTCGCCAATCTTGAGTGGGCCAATACACTTATCCAAACCCGCCAGGCCAGCGTGCCCGGCGCGTTTGTGGCTCTGCGCGGCCTCGAATGGACACTGGATGGAGCCGGCCACATTAATGTGTTTAATGACGACACCTTGCTCAACAGCCACACCGATCCCCTGGTCGATACCTTACCTGAGTTTTACGCCTGGCTGGCCGCCCATCCTACGGCCATTGCTCAATTCAACCACCCCGCTGATGATGATGGCGGTGATTTTGATAATTTTGCCTACCAGCCGGCCGCCGCGCCGATGATGTTCATACAAGAAATCGGCAACCGCGCCCAGGGCTACCAAACCTATGAACCGGCTTTTGTGCGGAGCAACACCGTCGGCTGGAAAGTAGCTCCGACCAACAACAGCGATATTCACACCGCCCACTGGGGCAGCGACAGTTCCGCCCGCACCGGCATTGTCGCTCCGGCTCTAACCGAGCCTGACCTGCTTGAGGCGATCCGCGCCCGGCGGGTCTTTGCCACCGAGGATAGCAACCTGGCCGTAGCTTTGCGAATTAATGGGGTCTGGATGGGCAGCAGTTTGAGCGCCACCGGGTCATTATTGCTGACGGTGGATATGGTTGACCCCGATCCGGAGCCGCTGACTCTTTTCCTCTACGACGGCAATTTGCCGCTGGCAACTGTCTCCCTGGCAACTTCGACCGGCCAATGGACATCGATGGTCAATATCCTGCCCGGCCACTTCTTTTGGGTCAAAGTTGTCCAGGCGGATGGCAATACGGCCTACACCGCTCCAGTCTGGATCGAAGGGGAAGCGTTGCCCGATACCCTCTACGTCAACGAGATTCTGCCCGCGCCTCACGATTGGGATTGGGACGGCAACGGCACGCCCGATTATCAAGACGAGTGGATCGAGCTTTATAATCCCACCAACCGTCCTATTGGTTTGGGTGGCTGGCAACTGGTGGATAGTTCCGGTTTCACTTATGACATTCCTCTGGGGCTGGTCATTCAGCCGGACGCTTACGCTGTCTTTTTCTACACCCAAACCGGGATTTCGCTTAATAACGGCAGTGATGCCGTCAGGCTTATTCATCCTGGCGGCGTCATGGTCGACTCTTTTAGTTACGACCACTCGCCGGGTTACGACGAAAGCTGGTGCCGCCTGCCTGATGGTGGAGCTGGTTGGAGTGATAACTGCGGGCCATCTCCAATGGCCGCCAATTGGGAAAAAGCAGCCAACGGACCGCTGGCGGTCAAAATTTTTGAAGCCAAACGCCTCAGCGACGATGCCTGGGTGCGAGTCAAGGGGCGGGTAACTGCTCCACCCGGTGTACTCGGCTCCAGAAATATGTATATCCAGGATGATACGGCCGGTATCTTAATTTACCTGCCCAAAGATCATAACCTTTATTTTAACTTGGGCGATAAGGTGACTGTGGTTGGCAATGTGCGGACCTTTCATGAGGAGTTTGAAATTGTGGTAGATGAGCGCAGCGATGTGAAATTTTTAGAACCCGGCCTCCCTCTGCCGCCGCTGCCGATTGTGACGACCTCACTGCTAGAGCCGTATGAAGGGATGCTGGTCATGCTGCAAGGGTATACCGTTCGCTTCAAAGGGCGCACGACCTTCTGGCTAGACGACGGTACAGACCCGGCCAAAGTTTACCTTCGCCAGAGCACCGGCATTAAAAAGCCGTATATTGACCGCGATACGCCTGTGACGGTAGTGGGCATTGTCAGCCAATATTCTGAGGAGGACGATCCTTCTCGCAACGACTATCGCCTGTTGCCTCGCTATCAAACTGATTTGATTATCGCTGCTCCGGCAACTATTCCAACCCATTGGCCCTCCCTGTTGCCGGAAACAGGATATTAAAACGAAACTTGGTTTCAATAACGTTATCTGATCAAAGCGGCTGAGTGTCGATTGAACACTCAGCCGCTTTTTTGATTCTGCTCATCAACCCAGCCGGTACAATTCAGGCCGCCGGTCTCTGAAAACGGGAATTTTGGCCCGCACTTCGGCCACCATATCGGTTTCAATGGTTGCGGTCAGCAGTAACTCAGACTCGCCTCCTTCGATCACGGTGTTGCCCCACGGGTCAATAATGGCTGAGTGGCCCAAGAATTGATGGGTTCCGTCGCTGCCGACCCGGTTGACGCCCACCATAAACATCTGGTTTTCGATGGCGCGGGCGCGGAGCAGGGTGCGCCAGTGGTTCAGCCGGGGATGGGGCCACTCGGCCGGCAGGCAGACCATATTGACCCCGCTCAGGGCATAGGTGCGAAACATCTCGGCAAAACGTAAGTCGTAACAAATCGCCAGACCGCTTTGGCCCCAGGCGGTCTCGACGGCAGTCAAATGCCGGCCTGCTGCCAGGTACTTATCTTCCTCCATCAGGCCAAAGAGGTGGATTTTGCGGTAGAGGCCAGCCTGTTGGCCGTTGGGATCGAACAGAATAGAGGTATTGGTCGGCTTACCGGCTTCGTCCAGGGCCAGCATGGAGCCGTTGAGCCAGACCTGATGCGCTTTAGCCAGCGCGGCAACCTCCGCTAGAACCCGATCTTGTTGGGGGGCTAATTTTTCGACATGGGGCCAGTCGTAGCCGGTGGTCCACATTTCAGGGAAAATGATCAGGTCGGAGCCGCGCCGGGCGGCTTCGGCGGTCCACTCGGCGGCTTTGGCCAGGTTAGCCGTTGGGTCGCCCAGGGTAATATCTATTTGGGCTAGAGAGAGGGTGAGTTTCACAACGAACTCCTCATATAAAATAA
>CAZUNT010000020.1:5392-19773 GCA_964622215.1 uncultured Caldilineaceae bacterium | reverse complement strand
GTGTTGCGGCCGGTGTAATAACTGGCGATGACCCCACCGCCGGAGGCACTGAGCCGGTGATAAACCACTGCCTGCGGCGCAAACACAGTCCGGTAGCCGGCCATCTGCGCCCGCCAGTTGAGGTCAACATCCTCCAGGTACATAAAAAAATCTTCGTCAAACAAGCCGATGTCGGCCAGCATTTCCCGGCGATAGGCCACCGCCCCCCCACAGCCGCCAAAAATGTAAACATCCCGGTCGAACTGGCCTTCATCCTTTTGCCACACCCCCCGGTTGATGGGGATGCCGTCAATGCCAAAACCATCCCCGGCAGAATGGAGGGTGTCACGGCGATCAAACAGAAGCATTTTGCAGGCAACCATCCCCGCTTCGGGGTGGGCCTGCAGCGTTTCAACCACTGCTTGCGCCCAGCCGGGAACCACTTCGGTATCGTTGTTGAGCGGGATGATGATCTGTCCGCCCGCCTGTTCCACCGCCCGGTTGACCGCTCCGGTAAAACCCAGGTTACAACCATATTCGACAATTTTCACTTCGGGGAAGTCACGCCGGGTCAGGGCCACCGACTCGTCGGTGGAGCCGTTATCGGCCAGGATGATTTCCAGGTGCGGGTAAGTCTGGGCGCGCAGGGCGTTGAAGCAGGTGACCAGGTGGTGCGCGCCGTTGTAGTGGGGGATGATGACGGAGAGGAAGGGATTATTCATCCCATGACCTACCTAAATATTACTCAAATCATCCAGGATTACCTGGACATGTTTTTTTAGGTTTGGTAAGTCTTTCTGAGTAATCCCCCATACGGCATCAAGATCAACTCCCATATAAGTCTCGATTTTTTCAATAGCATCCAGGATGTGTTTGAGGTAAACTTCGTCACCTTTCACAGGCTAACTGCTTCCTTCAGCACTTGCTCTCGAAAGTAAGGGCTAATGGCTGTCTCGGTGACAACATCTACCTGACAACCGAGTAAGTCCTCCAAATCTTGCTTGATGGCAATAAGATCAAGTAGGCTTCGATTGGGGTCAAGTTTGACCAAAAGATCCAAATCACTATCTAGTTGGGCCTCGCCCCGAGCTACTGAACCAAAAACTTTAACGTTTTTGGCTCCATACTGGGTAGCGATTCGTAATATCTGATCACGGTTGTCTTGTAGTTTTTGGTAAGCGTTCATTATCAGTATTTTTACCTCACCACCCCTGCAGCGCCGTCAAAAATGGCTGCTCCAAATGCTCCACCACTGCCCGCAAAAATCGCGCCCCATCTGCACCGTCGATCAAGCGATGATCGTAAGAGAGGGCCAACGGCAGCATCAAATGCGGCTCAAACTGGCCGTTTTTGTAAACCGGCTCCATCTGGCCGCGGGCGACGCCCAAAATCGCCACTTCGGGCGCGTTGACGATGGGGGTAAAGTAAGAGCCGCCAATGCCGCCCAAATTGGTGATGGTAAACGTGCCGCCCTGCATATCTTCGAGCGATAACTTTTTACTCCGCGCTTTTTCGGCCACCTGGTTTAATTCGACTGCCAGTTCAAGAATACTTTTTCGGTCCACATCCCGGATGACCGGAACCAACAGCCCGCGATCTGTATCAACCGCTACGCCGATATGGTAATACTTTTTGTAGACGATTTCATTTTTGGCCATATCTACGCTGGCGTTAAACTGGGGGAAGGTTTTTAAGACCGAGGTGACGATTTTAAGCAGGATAGCGGTAATGGTCAACTTGGCCCCGGCCGCCTCTACATTTTTAGAAAAACGTTTACGCAGTTCTTCCACCTCACCGATGTTGGCTTTGGTAAATTGGGTTACATGGGGAATGGTGGCCCAGGCCTGGCTGAGATGCTCCGCCGTTTTGCGCCGGATATTGCTCATGGCCTCTTGTTCAACCGCGCCCCACTTGCTAAAATCGGGCAGCGGCGCGGCGACGGGCACAGCAGCGGCGGCAGGTAAGACCACTTCCCCGGTCAACCTTTGGCGGCGGGCATAATTTTTTACATCGGCCATGGAGATACGGCCGCCAGGGCCTGTACCGGTCACCCGGGTGATGTCTAGCCCTATTTCACGCGCTAACCGGCGCACATTAGGCGCAGCGGGCATGGCCGCGCGGGTCGCGTCCGGGCCGGTAAAGATTTCGGGCAGTCCAAGCGGCGCGGAGACGACTTCCTCCTCAACCTCTACCAGGGTAGCAGGGGTTTCTTCGGGAGGCTGCGGTGGGGCAGCAGCCTCCCGCTGCGGCGTGGGTGCCGGGGCCGCCAGATCGACGACAGGCATAGTTGCCTCAACAGTCAGGATCGTTTGGCCAACCTGGGCCGTATCGCCCGTTTTGATATGCACAGCTTTGACCACCCCGCTCACCGATGAGGGCACTTCGACGGTAGCCTTGTCGGTTTCTATTTCCAGCAGGGGTTGATTCTGGGCAATCGTATCTCCCACCGCCACCAGGACGTTGACAATCGTCCCTGAATGGACATTTTCGCCCAGTTCGGGCATCTTGATTTCAGTAGTGACCGGCGCCGCCGCGGGAGGGGGCGGAGGGGCCGCTTTTGTCTCTTGAGGAGACGGTGGTAGGACCGGTTTGGGTTCCTCTTTAGGCGGTTCCGGTTCCGGTGGAAGGGCTGTGGCCGGCTGGTTCGCAGGCAGGCCGGCCGGCGCTCCTCCATTTTCTTCAACGGTTAAAATTACCTGGCCCGCCTTGACTTTGTCGCCCTGTTTGATGTGGACGGCCTTGACGGTTCCGCCGACAGAAGAAGGCACTTCTACGGTGGCCTTGTCCGTTTCAAGCTCTAACACCGGCTGATTAGGGGTGATCGTATCGCCCACAGCTACCAGAACGTTGATAACGTCTCCGGCTTGAATATTCTCTCCCAGTTCGGGCAGTTTAAATTCGATTGTCATGGTTAGACTCTCTCTACGAAATCATCGGGTTGGCTTTGTTCGGGTCAATTTCCAGGTCTTCCATCGCCCCCAAAATTACATCCGGCTTGATTTTATCCTCGCGCATCAGCGAAGTCAGGGCGGCCAGGGTCACAAAGCGATAATCTACCTCAAAAAACTTGCGCAGCGCGCGACGGCCGTCACTGCGGCCAAAACCATCGGTGCCAAGCGAGGCCAGCGGCCGGGGGAACCAGCGGGCGATAGAATCGGGCAGCTTTTTCATATAATCAGAGGCGGCCACAAAAACGCCCGGCTCATCGGCCAGACATTGGGACACATACGGTACTCTGGGTTTTTCGTTTGGGTTGAGCATGTTCCAGCGTTCTACCTCTAGCCCATCGCGGCGTAATTCTTTGTAACTGGTGACGCTCCACACGTCGGCGGCCACGTTATACTTTTCTTCTAACTCTTTCTGGGCGCGCAGCACTTCGTTCATAATCGCTCCGCTGCCAAAGAGTTGCGCCCGGAGCTTGGCCTTCTTGTTTTCCGAGGGCTTGAATTTGTACATCCCCCGCAGAATCCCTTCTTTGACCGAGTCGCCGTCAGGCATATGAGGCATGGCATAGTTTTCATTGCCAACGGTCAGGTAGTAAAAGATACTTTCCTGCTCCTCGTACATACGGCGAATACCATCGCGGATGATGACCGCTAATTCATAGGCAAAGGCCGGGTCATAAGCCTGGAGGGTTGGTACCGTCGAGGCCAGGACGTGGCTGTGCCCGTCCTGGTGTTGCAGCCCCTCGCCGGCCAGGGTGGTACGGCCGGCCGTGGCCCCCACCAGAAAACCCCGGCAGCGCAGGTCGGCGGCAGCCCAGATCAGGTCGCCAATACGTTGGAAGCCAAACATCGAGTAGTAGATGAAGAAGGGAATAGTGTTAATGCCGTGGGTTGAATAAGCCGTCCCCCCGGCGATAAAGGAAGCCATCGAACCGGCCTCGGTAATACCCTCTTCCAGAATTTGCCCATCACTGGCCTCTTTGTAATAGAGCAGGCTGTCAGAGTCGACCGGCTGGTAAAGCTGGCCGGGGTGTGAATAGATCCCAAATTGGCGAAAAAGCGCTTCCATCCCAAAGGTACGAGCTTCGTCGGGGACAATCGGCACAATCAGCCGGCCAATGTCCTTGTCGCGCAGCAGCTTGGACAGGATACGCACAAAAACCATCGTGGTGGAAACTTCCCGGCCCTCCGTACCCTGGTAAAATTCCTCAAACAGTTTCTCGGAGGGAGTGGTCAGGAATGAGCTCTTGGCCGTGCGGGCCGGCACATAGCCACCCAACTTCTCCCGCCGGTCTTTGAGATACCTGACCTCCGGGCTGTTCTCCGGGGGGCGATAGAAGGGAGCTTCGGCCAGGTCGTCGTCGGCAATGGGAATACCAAAGCGGGCGCGAAATTCGCGCAGTTCTTCCTCATTCAGCTTTTTCTGCTGGTGGGTGATATTTTTGCCTTCGCCGGCTTCGCCCAGGCCATACCCTTTGATGGTGCGGGCCAGGATGACCGTCGGCGCCCCCTTGTGTTCCACCGCCGCTTTGTAAGCCGCATAAACCTTTTCCGGGTCGTGTCCACCCAGCCTCATCCGGCGCAGTTGTTCATCGGAGAGATGATCAACCATCTCCAGCAGGCGGGGATCAACGCCATAGAAGTGCTCCCGGATATAAGCGCCGCTTTCAACCGTATATTTCTGATATTCGCCGTCCACGACCTCGCCCATCCGTTTGACCAGCAGGCCGTCGTGGTCCTTGGCCAGCAGCGGGTCCCAGTCGCTGCCCCAGATGATTTTGATGACATTCCAGCCGGCCCCCCGGAAGATAGTTTCCAATTCCTGGATAATATGGCCGTTGCCACGCACCGGGCCGTCGAGCCGCTGCAAGTTGCAGTTGATGATAAAGATCAGGTTGTCCAACTTCTCGCGTGCCGCCAGGCTGATCGCGCCCAGGGCCTCCGGTTCGTCCGTCTCGCCGTCGCCTAAAAAGGCCCACACTTTAGAGCCGGTATTTTTCTTCATGCCCCGGTCTTCCAGGTAGCGATTAAACCGAGCTTGATAAATCGCCATAATTGGGCCTAAGCCCATCGAGACAGTGGGGAATTGCCAGAACTCCGGCATCAACCAGGGATGCGGATATGACGATAATCCGCCGCCCGGTCGCAGCTCTTGCCGGAAGTTCACCATATTGGCCTCCGACAGGCGGCCTTCCAGAAAGGCGCGGGCATAAATACCGGGCGAAGCGTGGCCCTGGAAATAGATTTGGTCGCCATCGTGATCCTGCCCCGGCCCTTTGAAGAAGTGGTTAAAGCCCACCTCGTACAGCGTTGCGGCCGAGGCATAGGTGGAAATATGGCCGCCAATGCCGGGGCTGGTAAGATTGGCCCGGACGACCATAGCCATGGCGTTCCAGCGGATCAGGCTTTTGATCCGTCGCTCAATCTCCCGGTTGCCGGGGTAGGGTGACTGCGCTTCGGCGGGAATGGTATTGATGTAGGGGGTGTTGGCCGAGAACGGCAAGCGCACCCCTTGCTCATAAGCGTGGAGTTGGAGTTGTTGGAGAAGATTTTGCACGCGCTCCGGGCCGCCGTGTTGTAAAACATAGTCCATCGACTCTAGCCACTCCTGGGTTTCCAGGGCTTCTAAGTCAAGTGTTTCTTTGGTTTTGGTGATTGAGTTATTCATTTTTTGATAGGTCCCCTTTTGTGTAGATTCAAACAGCCGCAGCAGTTAGGCTGATTTTTCCTCTTTTTCTTTAACCGATGATTCATCCTCCGGCAAGATTTGCCACAATTTTTGTGAGTCCCGGATGTGGTCAAGGAATAAGATGCCGTCGAGATGATCGATCTCATGCATAAAAACGCGAGCCAGTAAATCGTCAACTTTTAGTCTGATTTTTCGACCGCTGAGGTCCTGTGCCTTGACCTCAACCCATTCAGGCCGCTCGACCAGGCCATACCAGGTGGGAATGGACAGACAACCCTCTTTGCCCTCAACCCGGTTTTCGGCGAAGGCCACAATTTCAGGGTTGATTAGCGCGTAGCTGACACCGCTTTGGGGGTGTGGTTCGGTTCCATTACCCCGTGAGGCCGGAATTTCGGCTACAAAAATTCGCTGCATCACCCCAATTTGCGGCCCGGCCAGGCCCACCCCGTGCTGGGTGCGCATCGTCTCCAGCATGTCCTCGGCCAGTTGTTTCAGGCCGGGCGTAAACGACTTCACCTTTTTAGCTTTCTGACGGAGGCGGGGGTCGTTGGCCAGAATTATATTTCTAATCGCCATGCCGGTAAGCCCTCTGAATAGTAAACTAGGGGTAATGATAGTCATTATAACATACGTGTCAAACAGCTTAAGAACTTGCGTTTACCTTATGGAAAATCACCCTCCTCTGTTTGACCAATTTGCACCAGAAGTCTAAACTATGGGGAAATAAGTTTTTTGGGAATCGACATGACAGAATCTTTACGGATTGTACCTCTTGGTGGGGTGGGTGAAGTTGGCCGCAATATGACCTTGATCGAGTATGGCGACGACGCCATTGCTATTGATTGCGGGCTGATGTTTCCTGAAAATGATATGCTGGGTATTGACCTGGTGATCCCGGATGTGACCTATCTGTTGGATAATCCCGAGTTGCTCAAAGCAATTTTTTTGACGCATGGTCACGAAGATCACATAGGGGCGTTACCCTATATTTTGCCCCAGTTGTCGGTGCCGCTCTACGCCACCCCCTTAACCCGTGGGCTGATTGAGGTGAAGTTAAAAGAGGCCAAATTGCTGGCGAAGACGGAGATTCACACCATCACCACCGATAGTGTGATTGAGATTGGCCCTTTTACCATCGAACTGTTTCACGTTTGTCATTCGATTCCTGATGCAGTTGGCTACGCCATCTACACCCCCCAGGGCTTGGTTATCCATACCGGCGAATACAAATTTGATCCCAGTCCTGCCGATGGGCAGCTCCCCGACTTTGACCGGCTGCGTTCTTATGGCGATGAAGGTGTATTGGTGCTTTTGTCTGATAGTACCAATGCCGAGCGAGCCGGACATACGCCTTCTGAACAGGTGGTCAACGAAACCTTTGACAAGATTTTCGGCCAGGCCAAAGGGCGAGTTATTGTCTCGACTTTTGCTTCCAATATCTCGCGGGTGCAGCAGGTGATTAATACGGCCATGAAATATAACCGTAAAGTGGCGGTTGTCGGCCGGAGTATGGTGGACAACGTAAAAATCGCCCTGGACCTGGGCTATCTAAATGCACCCGAAGATATTATCGTTCACGTAGATGACCTGGACGATTATTCCGACCCCCAAATCGCCATTGTTTGCACCGGCACCCAGGGTGAACCCACCAGCGCCCTGGTGCGTATGGCCAATCAAGAGCATCGCCAGGTCAGCCTGAAAAAAGGAGATACGGTGATCCTCTCCGCTACGGCCATTCCCGGTAACGAGGAGTTGGTGCATCGTACACTCAATAACCTCTTCCGGTTGGGCGCTGATGTCATTTATCAAAGCTTAATGCCGGTTCATGTCTCCGGACACGCCTCTCAAGAAGAGCAGAAAATGATGCTGGACCTCATCCGCCCGCAATATTTTATTCCTATCCAGGGTGAATACCGGATGTTGGTGCTGCATGGCCGTCTGGGCGAGGCTGTAGGCATCCCCCCAGAAAATATCTTTGTGATTGAAAACGGCCAGGTGATCGAATTTACCGAAGAGGGGGCCTACCCGGCCGAGCGCGTGCCCAGTGGTCAGGTTTTGGTTGACGGCCTGGGCATTGGCGACGTCGGCAGTGTTGTTCTGCGGGATCGCCATCTGCTCTCGCGGGATGGATTTGTGGTGGTTGTGGTTGCCCTGGACGAGCAAACCGGCGAATTGGTGGACGGCCCCGATATTATCTCGCGCGGTTTTGTCTACGTGCGCGACTCTGAAGATTTAATCGAGGAAGCCAAAGACAAGGTTATCGAACTACTGGAAAGCGGCAAAACCCACCGTGACACAGCGGCGACCGCCATCCGCGACCAGCTCAGCCAGTTTCTTTATCAGCGCACCCGCCGCAACCCCATGATTTTCCCGGTAGTGTTGGAAGTGTAGTAAGGGAGTAGGGAGTAAGGAGTAGGGAGTAAGGGAAAAACAGTCTTTCCCCCTTCACTCGCAGCCTCTGCCTGATGGGGAGGAGTGCGGAATTCATTCCGCTTTTGGGCTGGTAGCACGCGAAGCAGAAATCTGCACTTCTTATACTTTACCCATGCTAAGTGGGAAATACTCGAATTGTTAAACTGATTACTGCTAACTATTCACTAATGACTATTCACTGACCGCCTCTGCTCCCCTGCCTCCCTGCACCTTCGCCCCCCGGCGATTCTCCCGGCGGCGCAGCCACAGCGCCCCCCCCGGCAAGCTGCCGATGTAAACCACCGCTTGTTTGACCAGCGACAGGGCAA
Source organism: uncultured Caldilineaceae bacterium (assembly GCA_964622215.1). Lineage (GTDB taxonomy): Bacteria > Chloroflexota > Anaerolineae > 4572-78 > J111 > DSQQ01. The sequence continues at coordinate 11,419 of CAZUNT010000020.1, read as the reverse complement.
AAGCCAGCGCCTCCGGCACGCCTACCAGCCCATAAAAGTAAACATATAAGAGCGAACCGGTGCCTAGCCCGCCAATACTGATTGGCACAATTAAAGCTACGGCAATGATGGGATTCAGTAGAAAAATGTAAATGGGCGGGATTCGGCCGTGCAGCCCGGCCACAATGGCGATATCGACCAGGCCGGTCAACAAAACTGTCATCACCCCCACCCCAAACGCCCCCAGGAGCGCCCCATACTGGGTGCGATACGCGCCGAAAGCATCGGAGATACGTTGGTAGAGTGGAGCCAGGGGTTTCAAAAATCCAACAGCAAAAATTCGGCCTATTAACTGGCGCAGCCGGTAACTCAGCATCACGGCAAAACTACCGGCAATAACCAACAACCCAATCACTGCTATGATTTCGACCTGGCTTAAATTTTGAGCTAAGGCGCTGCCCGTTTCCTCGCCGGGGACGATGTTAACGGCAATCAACGCCGCCGCCATCGCCGTGAACATAAAAGCCAGCAGGCCAATAATCCGGTCTACCACCACCGACACGGCGGCCTCGGCGCTGCGGGCGGTATATTGCGCCAGGCCGAAACCCCGCATCAGGTCGCCGCCCACATTGGCAGGCAAAAAGTTATTGAAAAAGAAGCCGACAAAGGTGTAATTAGTCAACGCGCTTAACGGCACGGGGATGCCTTGCGCCCGGAGCAAAATGTACCACTTAACGGCGTTGGTGATAATAGCCATAACATAGAGGACCAGGGCCAGCAGGAGATACCCATAATTGGCAGTGGTGAGGTGAGCCAGCAAAATTTCCCGGTCTTGGGGGTTAGACAGGAAGCGGTAAAACAGGTAGGCCATCAACCCCAGGCTGATAATAAGCTTGAGGAGGGTTAAAAGTTTATCTTTCAAACAACTTTCCTTTCAAATTTTCTCCCCTTACCGGGCGCGAATCGGGGCGGGGCAGGAACCGGCCTATTATGCGGCAAAAGCAAAAAAGGCGCAAAGGAGAGAACTCGGCGGCTTTTGGTCGGACTAAAGCCAGGACTGCCAAACACCAGGAAGCGATACAAAAGCGATACAAACAGGTTAAACCCCTTGAAAATTGTTACCCTCTCTTTTATAATGGAATTAAATCAACCGAAGTTTTTTTATTCCGGTGGCCCTCAGCCTTTGGTTTTGCATTAGCAATGTGATGAGTCGGCCCGAATAAATACTCATTCCTCCCCACCCTCGCTCAATTTGAGCCTTCCCCAATCAAATTCCTGCCCGGCCCCAACCCATCTACTCACCCCACCGTCCAGGCTGACGGCTAGCGTTATTGAACCATAACGCCGGGAGGTGACTTATGGGTGACGAGATCACTTTTGGCTCCATCGTTAAGGAACACCGCAGCAGCTTGGGGTTGACCCAGGCCGAATTGGCCCGGCGCGTCGGGTGTGCAGCGGTCACCATCCGCAAAATCGAGGCTGATGCCCTGCGGCCCTCAGTGCAAATTGCCGAGCATCTGGCCCGCGCCCTGACTATTCCCGAAGAGCAACACCTGGCCTTTGTACGGCTGGCTCGCGCCGACCATGCCCCCTCTCCTTTACCCAGCCCACCGCCACTCCCCGCCGAAATTGGTCAATCGGACCTCAGTGGCCGGGCCATCCGCGGCTACCAATTGGGTGAGCGGATTGGCACAGGTGGGTACGGGGCGGTGTATCGCGCGGTGCAGGCCGCCGTTGATCGGGAAGTGGCGGTCAAAATCATTCTGCCCCAATATGCCGACCACCCCGATTTTATTCGCCGCTTTGAGGCCGAGGCTCAATTGGTGGCCCGCCTGGAGCACCCCCACATTGTCCCCCTGTATGATTACTGGCGTGAACCGGAAGTTGCTTACCTGGTGATGCGCTTCCTGCGAGGCGGGAGCTTACAGGATCAACTTAGGGAAGGGCCGTTGGCGTTAGAGAGAGTCGGCCGGCTTTTGGAGCAGATCGGCGCAGCCTTGTACGCTGCCCATCGCGCCGGGGTTATTCACCGCGATCTCAAACCGGCCAATGTGCTGCTCGATGAGGACGGCAACGGTTATCTGGCCGATTTTGGCATTGCCAAAAATCTCAACCTGGCGGACCAAACCGGCACTGGCGAGGTCATTGGTTCCCCGGCCTACTTCGCGCCGGAGCAAATCAGAGCCGAACCCATCAAGGCCCAAACCGACATCTACAGCCTGGGCATCATGCTCTACGAGCTTTTGCTGGGCGAGAAACCTTTCAAGGGACCGACCCCCATTGCCTATATTCAGCAACATCTGGATATGCCCTTGCCCTCCCTGGCGAAACAGCGAGCCGATCTGCCCGAAACCATCGACGTGGTGATTCAACGGGCCACGGCCAAAAACCCGGCCGCTCGCTATCCTGATATATTGAGTTTGTTGCAAGATTTCCGACAAGCAGCACCTCTGGCTGTGGCCAGGGAACAATGGGTGATGGTTGAACGCCGGGACGGGGCCGAGCTGGAAAACCCATATAAGGGCTTGCGCGCCTTTGGTGAAGCCGATGCCGCCGACTTCTTTGGCCGCGACACGCTCATCCAGGCCCTGTTAGGCCGGCTGACCGAGACAGACGATCTCTCCCGTTTCCTGGCGGTGGTAGGACCGAGCGGCAGCGGCAAATCGTCGGTGGTAAAAGCCGGTCTCCTGCCTATTCTGCGCCAGGGCGGCCTGCCCTGCTCCGATGATTGGTTTATTGTTGAGATATTGCCCGGCCCCCATCCCCTGGAAGAACTGGAAGCGGCCTTGCTGCGGGTGGCGGTCAACCCGCCTGAAAGCCTGTTAGCTCAACTTAAAGAAGATGAGCGCGGCCTGCTGCGCGCCGTGCACCGAATTCTGCCGGCAGACAGCCGCATCGAGTTGGTGCTGGTGATTGACCAGTTTGAGGAGGTTTTTACGTTGTGTGAGGATGAAGCCGCGCGCGCCCACCTGCTCAACAGCCTGGTGACAGCCGTGCTTGATCCGCGCAGCCGCCTACGAGTCATCATCACCCTGCGGGCCGATTTTATCGACCGGCCGCTGCAATACGTTGATTTTGGCGAACTGGTACGCCAGCGCGTCGAATTTGTTTTGCCGCTCACGCCGGATGAATTGACCGAAGCCATCCTCAAACCCGCTCAACGGGTCGGCCTCGCTGTTGAACCCGGCCTGCCGGAAACCATCATCCAGGAATTGGGTGACCAACCAGGCACGCTGCCCCTCCTCCAATACACCCTGACCGAACTGTTCGAGCGGCGGGTAGGCCGCGCCCTGACTCTGGGCGCATATCAGGCCAGCGGCGGGGTGCGAGCGGCTTTGACCGCTCGCGCCGATGAACTCTACGCCGGGTTGGATGAGAGGGGGCAACAAGCCACTCGCCAACTCTTCCTGCGGCTCATCACCCCCGGCGAATTCACCAGTGATGGGCTAACTGCGCTAGATACGCGGCGGCGGGTGCTGCGGAGCGAACTTGCTTCGCTGACCACGGATGGCCAACCGCCGACCGCTGAGGATTCCAGCGACAAACCAGCGGCGGTCAGCGGCCAGGGGTCGGCGGTCTTGGACGATGTAATCGCTCAATTTGGCCGCCATCGCCTCCTCACCTTCAACCGGGACCCGGTGACGCGCGGCCCAACCGTTGAAGTGGCCCATGAGAGCCTCATTCGGGAGTGGGGCCGGCTCAGGGGTTGGCTGGACGAAGACCGAGAGTTCTTGCTCTGGCAACAGCGGCTCCGGACTGCGCACCAGCAGTGGGACACCAGCGGGCAGGATGAAGGCGCTTTACTGCGCGGCGTACTGTTGACCGAGGCTGAGGCCTGGCTGGCCGAGCGTGCGGATTATTTGAGCCAGGCCGAGCAAACCTTTATTCAAGCCAGTATGGCCCTGCGCCAGCGGCGAGAAATCGAACGAGAACAGGTCCGTTTGGCCCGTGAGCGGCTGCGACGGCGGATCACGGTGGGAGCCATCGCCGGCTTGGCTATTGCCCTTATTCTGGCTCTGCTGGCCGGCTGGCAGTGGCGGCAAGCTGAACAGCAGCGGCAGGTGGCTGAGGAACAGCAGCAAATAGCCGAGGGGCAGCGGCAAGCCGCCGTTGAGGCTCAGGCCATTGCTGCGGCTGAACGAGACCAATCCCAAAAAGCGCTCTCCCGCCAAATTGCGGTACAGGCTTTGACCCATTTGGACAATCAACTGGACCTGGCCCTCTTATTAGGTGTGGAAGCTGTCCGGGCTGCCGACACCCTCGAAGCGCGTGGCAGCCTGCTCAGCGGACTGGAGAGCAAGGCTCGCCTGGCTACCTTCTTGCGGGGCCATACCGCTCCCATCCATAGTATCGCCTTCAGTCCAGATAACCAGGCGGTGGCCGCAGGTACGGCCGACGGCACGGTCATTTTTTGGGATCTGGACAGCGGTCAACCGTTCGGCTCGCCGTTGTCCGGCCATACCAATTCCGTGAGCAGCGTGGCCTTTAGCCCGCAGGGTCAGACCCTGGCCTCAGGCAGCGAGGATGGGACCATCATTCTCTGGGATGTGGCCGGTCGCCGGCCTCTTGGTCAGCCCTGGGCCGGTCACACTGGCTCCGTCAACAGCATCGCCTTCAGCCCCGCTGGCCGGACCCTGGCTTCGGGCAGTAAAGACAACACCATCATCCTGTGGGATGCGGCCAGGGGTCAAATAGTGGGCCAGCCTTTGACAGGTCACACAGACTCCGTCAATAGCATCGCCTTCAGCCCCGATGGCCGGACCCTGGCTTCGGGCGGTGGAGATAGCGCCATTATCCTGTGGGACGTGGACAGCGGTTCAGCGTCATTCGGCCACCCCATCGGCTCACCCCTGACCGGCCACAAAAGACCGGTGAAGAGCGTGGCCTTTAGCCCGGATGGCAAGCTGCTGGCCTCGGGCAGTTGGGACAAAACCATCAGCTTGTGGGATGTGGACAGGGGCCAACCCCTGGGGTCGCCGCTAACCGGTCATGATAAAGCCGTCAACAGCGTGGCTTTCAGTCCCAATGGCCACATCCTGGCCTCGGGCAGCCAGGACAACACCATTATTCTGTGGGATGTAGCTGCCCATAAACCGTTTGAAGAACCCTTGTCCGGCCACACCGGGGGAGTGGGGCCGGTGGCCTTCAGCCCGGATGGACAACTCCTGGCTTCGGGGGGGGGCGACAGCTCGATGATCCTCTGGGATGTATCCTCCCGGCTCAACCCGGAGATTTCGAAGCCGGCGACAGCAGCGGTAGATCGCTACCAACCTTTCCGTCACTTTCTGACCGGCCATACCGGTTGGGTGAATAGCCTGGCCTTCAGCCCGGATGGCAAAACCCTCGTTTCGGGCAGTTTCGACCGCTCCCTCATCTTTTGGGATGTCGCCAGCCGGCAGCCGCTGGGTCAACCCCTCATCGGCTCCACCCGCAAAGACAAAATTGAAGAAGTCGGCGTTTTTTTCGGAGTGACAAGCGTAGCGTTCAGTCCCGATGGCCGGATGGTGGCCTCCGGCAGCGATGACAACACGATCATTTTTTGGGATGCAGCCAGCCGTCAACCTTTAGGGCCGCCCCTCAAGGGTCACACGGATATCATCCTCGGGGTAAGTTTTAGCCCCGATGGTAAAATCCTGGCCTCGGCCAGCAGGGATCATACGATTATCTTATGGGACGTGGCCAGCGGCCAGCCCCTCGGCCCGCCCTTAACCGGTCATACCGATTATGTGAAAGCTGTGGCCTTTAGTCCGGATGGCAAAATCCTGGCCTCAGCCGGTTGGGACGAGGCCATTATCCTGTGGGATGTGGCCAGTGGTCAACCCCTCCGGCCGCCGCTAACCGGCCACACCGATGACATATACGCGATAGCTTTTAGTCCGGACGGCCAAATCCTGGCCTCGGCGGGTTGGGATCATACCATTATCCTGTGGGATGTGGCCAGCGGCCAACCCTTAGGCTCGCACCCGGATTTTCGAAATAGTGTAGTCGGGCTGACTTTCAGCCCGGATGGAATTATTCCCGCCCACAGTCGTTGAATTCCAATCGCCT
>CAZUNT010000020.1:0-5382 GCA_964622215.1 uncultured Caldilineaceae bacterium | reverse complement strand
CGGCAGTGACAGAACCGTTTGATTGTGGGATGTGGCCAGGGGACAACCCTTCGGCCTGCCCCTAACCGGCCACACGGATAGCGTGGCTAGTGTGGCCTTCAGTCCGGATGGCCAAACCCTGGCTTCGGGCGATCGCAGCACTATTATCCTGTGGGATTTTGATCCGGGGTCCTGGCAAACCCGGGCCTGCCGCCGGGCCAATCGCAACCTGACCCCAGCCGAGTGGCAACAACTTTTCGGCGACCAACCCTATCGCCCCACCTGCCCCGATTTGCCGCTACCTTGAAACAGCAACATCGTAATGTCCTGAACTATCTGGTTGATGCTTGTGAGGCTGCCAATTGGGGCAAACCGGCTCCATCCTTGCTCCCAACCTAGACGGTTATGGCTAATTAGCAAATCCGGGATCTTAGTAGCGTATACCCCCTCAATTTGACAAAACAGAACAGGTGACAGATCGAATCACTGAGACGCTGAGGGGACTGATTTCACTGAAAAGGCAACTTTTTTCAGTGGATTCATCAAAATTCAGTGTCTCAGTGATTCAAAAAACGATAAATCTGTTCTTGGTAAACTACAACTCTTATCAAGTCAGGAGGGTATACGCTACTGAAATCCGGGATTTTATCCCTGAACGGTCACAATTTTTCTACATCCGCTAACCCTGGTATTATCAGGGTTTGTTCAACCTATCAATCACTTTACGAGGAAAGTTAACAATGACCGGTCAATCTATCGTTCAACCCAAAAAGCGCGGCCTTCGCCTCTTAAAAATCGCTTTGTATGGGATACTCGGCCTGGTAATTATTGTGGGCCTGGTAGGTTATCTTTTGCTGGGCTTCTCGCCCGTACCTGCAACATCGGATTACAATATAGACTTGACCCGGGTCAGACAACTGGCTCTGGCCGACGAGGGAACCTTACCGGTGCGTTTGAATGTGATGATTGTGGCAGAGGGGGCTTATCCTGAAATACTGGTCATTGCCGGGACGAGTTTTCAAGAACAGCTTATGGCCTTTCCCACCTTCCAGATTGTATATAAGGATAGTACAATTGTAGTGGATGCCGTTCAAAGTGAAGCCAGCCATCACGAGATGTTCCCCGGCCAGTCCTACGACGCCCAAAAATTCGAGCTAATGCAAACCGCTATGCGCCAGAGTCGCTCTATCCTGGCTACACACGAACACTTTGACCACATTGGCGGGCTGGCCAAGTCGCCTTACCTGGAGGAAATCCAGGAAAAGGTTTTTCTGACCGGCGAGCAAATTGAACATACCGGCCCGGAAACAGGATTTACCTCTGACATGCTGGCTGCCTTTACGCCGTTGAAGTACAACCAATATCATCTCTTCGCGCCCGGCGTTGTGCTAATCAAGGCAGCCGGCCATACCCCCGGCAGCCAGATGATTTATGTGCATCTGCAAGATGGGATGGAGTACCTGTTGGTAGGGGATGTGGTATGGAACTCCAAGAACCTCGACCAGTTGACCGGACGCCCGTTACTGACGAGTTTGGGGCTAAAAGAGGATAGGCAAATGCAAGGGCCACAAATCAGAACACTTTACAACATTGCCCATAGTGAACCTATCCACCTGGTCATTTCGCACGATGGCCCGCAGCTTAAAACCTATATACAGCAGGGGATGCTGGGAGGTAGTTTCGAGTAAAAGCACCGGGTTACATCAGCGAAACCAATTCCGAATTCGACGGATATTTGGCTGTGTCCTTCTCTACAACCCCTGTCACTTCCGCCGCCCAAAAATTCCGGCCAGGCAGCCGGGCGGCTCAGGCTGGGGTTGGGGTGAGGGGGTAGGCTCAGGTTGGGGTTCAGGTTCAGGCTGGGGTTCAGGGGTTCCAGCGCCGACGGCTTTTTGGTAAGCTTGATAAGCGTCGCCCCGGCCCACCCCCTGTTCATTGGGCAAAGCGCCGATATTGACCGCCGCCGCCATCATCAATGTTTTGACTTGCTCGGCGGTCAGGTTGGGGTTGGCCTGGAGCATCAACGCCGCGACCCCGGCGGCGTGCGGAGTAGCCATACTGGTACCGTCGGCGGACACATAGCCTTCCTCGACGACCCTACCCAACCGCGTTCCGGCCGCCTGGGGGGCGATAATGCCCACGCCGGGGAAGACAATATCCGGCTTGGTGCGGCCATCGGCGGTGGGACCGCGCGAGGAAAAGTTGGCGATCCGGTCGGTGTCATCTGTCGCGCCGATAGTAATCACCCGGCGGGCGCAGCCGGGCGAGCCAACCGTCTTTGCCTCCGGCCCTTCGTTGCCTGCGGCTACACACACTACCACCCCGGCCTGTTGGACTGCCTCATCGCACATCGTCGAGAGCGCGTCCGTGCCGTCGCAAGAATCGCTCCCCCCTAAAGAGAGGTTGATAACTTGCACCTTCTGTTCCAGCACTGCCCATTCGATCCCGGACATGACCCCACTCATCGCGCCGCTGCCGTTGGCTCGCAGCACCTTGGCCACGTACAGGCTGGCTTCGGGAGCCACGCCCACATATTTGCCGCCCGACTTGGCCCCGCTCCCGGCAATAATCCCGGCTACGTGGCTGCCATGGCCGTTGTCGTCGCGGGCGCTGTCGCCGACAAAACTCTTGCTGGTGACGATACGCCCGGCAAAATCGGGGTGCGTATCGTCAATGCCGGTATCTATAACCGCCACTTTGATGCCCTGCCCCTTAAAACCGGCGGCCCACACCTGGGGCGCATTAATTTTGGGGACCGACGTATTGAGGCAGATATGTACGGGCAGGTCGGGCCAGACATATTCTACGTCCTCCTCCTGGCTCAACGCCTCGATGCCGGCGGAGGTGATACTGAGGACTTCAGCGGCGATAAGTTGGAAGATGGGCGACTCGGGGGCTATCCCAACGGCGCGGGTAGCGGCTCGGGCGGCAAAGAAGCCGGATTTGCGGCGTACAATCACCTGGATTGGTTCCTGGTTTGCCAATATGTTCATCTGGTTTTGCAGCGCCGGTGAAATTTTTTCTACGGCCATGATTTTCTCCCTTTCTCTAAATTCATGCGGCAGCGTGTAACCTCCTAACAGGTTACGTAGCTTTGACTGCCTCATCCTGTTCAACAGACACCACCCAGTCCTGGTCTAACAACCGCAGGGCCTCGCGGCCTGGGGCAGAAACGGCTAAACCGGGCGACAACTTAAACTGCTGCCTGACCTCAATATCGTTGGCGGCCAGCCACTCCAGGTGGGGGGTGGGGTCGCCGTTGGTCCTCACAATCAAGTCTGCCACCCGATTTGGCATATCATGCAAACGCTGCTCTAATTTGGGGTCAATTTTTGCCATGATAACCTCCTTCTTTAATAATTATTATCAATAATCGGGAATAAATGTCAATAGATGGGCGCTTAAAGTTTAACAATTGATTTTTATAAAAAGTATGGCTTATGAGTAACTCCCCTATTGTTCAATTGCAAAATCTGACCAAAACCTATACCGAGGGCAAGTCCAGCCGCACCATTCTCAGTAACATCAACGCCACCTTCGACAGCGGCGAGTTTGTGCTGTTGTTGGGTCAAAGTGGTTCGGGCAAAAGTACGCTGCTCAATCTCATCGGCGGTATCGATGCTCCCGATAGTGGCGAGATTCTGGTCAACGGCGTACCCATCCAGCGCCTGAATGAACAGCAGCGGACTCTCTTCCGGCGGGAGCACATTGGCTTTATTTTTCAATTCTTTAATCTGATCCCAACTCTGACCGTACTGGAGAATATCACTCTGCCCATACATCTCAACGGTGGATTAACAATGGTCAAAGAGCAAGAAATTAAAGTTTTATTGGAACGGGTTAGCCTGAACCATCGCCAAGATGCCTTTCCCGACCGGCTCTCCGGTGGCGAGCAGCAGCGGGTAGCCATTCTCCGGGCCATCGCTCATAACCCTACCCTGCTCCTGGCCGATGAGCCGACCGGGAACCTGGACGAAGACACCGGCCGCACTATTATCCAACTCTTGCTAGAACTGACCCGCCAGGCCAACAAAACCCTGATTATGGCTACCCACAACCCGGAAATCATTCCCCTGGCGGATAAGGTTTACCGGATCAAACATGGGGAATTGGTGTTGACAACGTAACTTACATTTCGTTTAAATCATAGAAACTCTAGCCCAAAGGCCGGACCACCATACCGGACCGGAGTTTAGGTTCGAACCAGGTAGATTTGGGCGGCATCACCCGGCCGGAATCGGCGACGCGCATAAGTTCAGCCATAGAAACCGGGAACAGGGCAAAGGCCAGGACGCAATCCCTTTCACAGCGCCGGACCAACTCGTCCAGGCCGCGAATACCGCCGACAAAGTCAATTCGTTTGTTCGTGCGGGGGTCGTCAATGCCAAACAGGGGGGCCAGCACTTCATTCTGAAGCAGGGCTGCATCCAGAGCACTGACCGGATCGTTGGGAATTAGTTCCGGTTTAATAACCAGTTTATACCAGTTTTGAGGCAGATACATGGCAAATTCGTGCGCCTGCTTCGGACGCGCTGCTTCTGCATCTACCGGCCCCAGGCTTACCACCGAGAATTTGGTTTCCAGTTGTTGCAGCAGATTGGCTTCGGTCAGGCCATTTAAATCCTTCAGCACCCGATTATAGGCCATAATTTGCATCTGGTTATCCGGAAAAATCACGCTCAGGAAGAAGTTGTACGCTTCCTGGCCGGTATGGGCGGGATTTTTTTCCTGCCGTTTGGCCTGAACTCGTGCGGCTGCCGCCGCACGATGATGGCCGTCGGCAATATAAGTGGCAGAGATATCCTTAAAAACAGCCTCAAATTCAGCCATTACCGCCCGGTCCGCCACCTGCCACAACGTATGCCGGATACCATCTTCGGCCACAAAGTTGATCTCCGGTTTGGCCCCGGTCAGGCGGTTTACCAGGTTATCTATCTCTGCCCGGTGCGGATAAGTCAGGAGGACCGGGCCGGTATTGGCATTCACCGTATCCACATGCCAGGTGCGTTCATCTTCCTTGTCCTGGCGGGTGAATTCGTGCTTTTTAATTTTCCCGGCATTGTAATCGGCTACAGAGGAGCCGGCCACCAGTCCGGTCTGAACATGATCGCCCATCTGCTGTTGGTACAGATAAAAACATGGGGTTTTAGCCTGAATCAGTGCCCCTTCCTCCAACATCTGGATCAGGTTGGCTGCGGCTTGCTGAAATACAGGCTCAGAGGCCGAGGAAACTTCCGGTCCAAAATCCACTTCTGATTTTTCAACCCGCAGAAAACTGCGGGGGTTATTTTTCACCAGCATTTTTGCTTCCTCATAACTCATAACATCATAAGGCAGCGCCGCTACCTCATGAGCATAAGCAGGGTTGGGCGTAAGGCCGGGGAACGGTTTAATGGCAACCAT
>CAZUNT010000019.1:42887-56039 GCA_964622215.1 uncultured Caldilineaceae bacterium | reverse complement strand
GTACAAGGAATGGAAGAAGGCCGTCACCCGCACCTTCGACTGGGTGGAACACTAAACCGTTCTCCCACCTCAAGGTGATTGAGGCCGGATCATCCGGTCCAAAAAACTGATGGCTAATACTTGAACTGGCGAGGGGGAGGATACAGTCTCCCCCTCGCCCCTCAAACACTAGTTATCAGACAACCTGGAATTGGCGCAAAGCTTGAATTAAAGGTGATTACTAAAACAAAATTCTTACTTTCAAGGGAGGTTACTATGAAAAAAATTCTGTCTATCACAGCGATTGTTATCATCAGTTTTCTCCTTGTGGCCATTCCGAGTTGGGCTGGGCAGATCGGAGTTGTACAACCCGAAACAGTCGGCATTGAATCGCTCCCGAATAATCAGGGCAAGATTGAAGTTGTAAAACCCGAAACAGTCGGCATGTCCGAGAAGAATCTGGCGTTGATTGACGAGTTTGCCGAAGCAGGAATTAATGCCAAGTATTTTAAAGGGGCGGTTGTTTTGGTCGCTCGCCATGGCCAAATTGCTTATCTCAAATCCTATGGCGAAGCTGAGCCGGATAAGCCGATGGAGACGGATGCCGTTTTCCGTTGGGCCTCTATGACGAAACCGTTGGTTATGGTGGCATTAATGCAACAATATGACCAGGGCAAGTTCAAACTCGACGACCCGGTTTCAAAGTTTATCCCCGAATATACGAACTTTCAGGTGGCGGTGGATGATGGTAACGGCAACATAACACTTGTGCCGGCCGAACGAGAAATCACGATGCATGACCTTATGAGCTATACGGCCGGTTTCACCTGCTCATTTTATTATGGCTCGAATCCGGTGAATTCCTATGTGACGAAATGCTATGTTGCTAAAGGCGTGCAAGACCTATTTGATGCTGACTACACTCACACCATCGCGGATAATACCAAAGCGTTGCCTAAATGCCCTTTGGCCTATCAACCAGGCGAGGGGTGGTATTATGCCCACACTTCTCATGATGTTATAGGCTATCTGGTAGAAAAATTTTCAGGGAAGCCTTTGGACAAGTATATGGAAGAATCGATATTTAAACCGCTCAAGATGAATGAGACCTGGTTCTATCCCCCTGAAAGTGTGTTCTCCAGAATACCGGAAGTTACTCAACCAGGCAAAGCGGACAGCCCGTTTGTCGAAAAGACCCTGGGTATACTACCCGAAAACCCACTTTATACGTTTGGAAAAAACAAGACCTATCTTTCCGCAGGCGGGGGATTGCACGGCACAACTTATGATTACTTCCGATTTGCCCAGATGATGTTGAACAAAGGAGAATTGGAGGGGGTACGCGTCGTGAGTAGTGAGGCAGTTGAGTTGATGACCCAGCCTACCCCTGATAAATTTAATGAGTCGGGTCTCACCGGGAATCTTTGGGGTTACGGAGTAGATGTACAAGTAACTGATGAACCTAGCGGCCCTGGATATTGGTTGGGAGGTAAAGGCAGCTATGGCTGGCGAGGTATTTGGAGCACTTTATGGAACAATGATCCGAAGGACGAAACAGTGACACTCATCATGACGCAAGTTGGAGATGACGGAGCATTTCCTTATTTATACCTGATTAACACTTTAGCAGACAGCGCGGTGTTAAATTAAGATTCACTTTCCATCGAATTTAGGGGTAAGATAAGCACGACCCGGATTCGGGCACGGATTACACAGATTTTCAGGCTGGACGTTCCGTGTATCCGTGTAAAATCCGGGTTGGGCTGGCCCTACCACTAAATTCGGGGGGGTCTGCTAAGATTACCAGGGGCGTGGATAGCTGGAGATGTCCACTGAGGGCCGTTTTTTCCAGGTCGCAAATCCAGGTAGGGGCGGTGAGCCATATGATCAACCCCCTCCGCCGGGTGCTGGTTAGACGGCCTGTTTGTTTGACTTACCGAGGCGACGAAATCTCCCTTAAAGCCGAAGGGGGGCCAACGTGTCTAACCCGGCCCATCCTCCGAGAGTAAAAGCGGGCGGCTGTTGGTTTCTATTCCTCCGTTTTTTTCCTTCCCCACTGCTTGTGGCAACTCGATCCAGAATTTGCTGCCCTGGCCCAGGTTCGACTCAAGGCCCACCTGTCCACCCAGGCGGATGATTCCCTTGCGTACAATCGCCAACCCCACGCCCGTGCCAGGATAAGTTTCGATGCCGTGCAGGCGCTCAAAGATTTGGAAAATGCGGTCATGATGCTCTGGGGCGATACCAATGCCATTATCTTCAACCCAGAGCCGGACCCAACCTACCCCTTCTCCACCGGATAAAATTGGGCTATAAGAGAAAAAGTCAGCCCAAACTCGCACTTGAGGTCGCGCCCCAGAAGAGACAAATTTAATCGCATTGCTGAAGAGATTACCTAGAATCTGGATGAGCGTGGCTCGATCTCCAATGACCTGAGGCAGAGGCGCTTCCACCGTAACCTGAGCATTCTGCTCGCGCATCGTTACTTCCAATTGGTCCAGAGCATCGGCCACCACGGCGTTCAGGTCAATTGGTTGGAGCCGAAAATCGGCCCGGCTGAGCCGGCTGTAAGTGAGCAAGTCCTGGATTAAAACATCCATCCGTTGAGCTGCCCCTAAAATTCGGAGGGTGTAATCCTGGCCATCCGAGTCCAGTTTATCAATATAATCCTGCAACAAGGCCTCGGCAAAACCCTGCACAGCCCGTAGCGGCGCTCGTAAATCATGCGAAACCGAAAAAGTGAATGATTTAAGTTCGTCGTTTATTTCCTCCAATTTGGCGGTTCTTTCGGCCACCCGCTGTTCCAATTCGGCGGCGTAGTGTTGGACCTGCTCGTATAAACGGGCTTGTTGGATAGCCAGGGCTAATGGGTCGGCCACCTCGCGGGCAATATCCACATGCTCGGCGGTGAAAGCTGTCGGTGTATCTGCGCCAAGGTTGAGGCTGCCAATTAGCTTACCCCGGGCTACCAATGGAATATTAATATAGGAACAGACCCCCTCGGCGGGCAACGCCTGGAGGGCCAGGGGCGGCTGGGCCAGGGTGAGAATATTCTCCGGGGCGCTGACCCGACTCTGTCGAAGTTCCTCAGCAATACCAAACATATCTAACGGCGGATGTTGGCCCACCATCACTTTCGTCTCGCCCTGTACAAAGGCGGCCAGCATCACCGCCTCATAGGTTTCGAAATCGAAACCAACCACGGCCGCCTGCCGGCATGGAGCCAATCGCTGGAGGTGATGCAGCGCGGCCTGGGCGATGGCTTCCGGCGATTGCGCCATCAGGATCGAGCGATCAATGGCCTGCAAAATCTGCAAACGTTCGGCGTAACGCTGTAGCGACTGCTGCGCCCGCTGCAACTGTTCATTAGCCGTTTTAAGAGCAACCGTTCTTTCGTCAACCATCTCTTCCAGACGGTCAAGAATATTGAGCACTTGCTGTTTTGAAAGCCGCAAAGCTTCTTCGGTTTGTTTACGCTCGGCCAATTCTTGCTGTACAGCCTGGTATAAACGGGCATTTTCGATAGCAACCGCAATTTGGTCGGTCAGAATCTCCATCGCCACAATGTCATTCTCACTAAAGCCATTCAGTTGAGGGCTTTGGATATCCAACACCCCCACCGTTTGGCCGGCAATTTGAATGGGCAGGCACAACTCAGCCCTGGTTTCGGTGCGGTCGGCGATGAGCGAAATATAATGCGCCTCACGGCTGACATCATTAGCCAGGAGCTTTTCGCCATGCGTCGCCACCCAACCAATAATACCCTGGCTCAACTTTTGGCTATGATAAGGAGGGAAATAGGTTTTGTATGAACCGGCAATAGCCTTCAACCTGGCTCTATCTTTATCCAGCAAAAATAAAGCAACATGATGGTAATTAAATGTTTCCTGCACCAACCGCGCGGCTCGATCTAACAGGCTGTCTAACTCCAACACGGCGGCGATTTTACTCCCGATATCATTAATCAGGGCCAATTGCGCCGCACGTTGAGCCAGCGCCGCTTCTGAGTGCTTCCGTCCGCTCACATCCCGAAAATAAACGGACAGGCCGCCCGGATAAGGATAAGCATGCACCTTAAACCAGGTTTGGAACGACTCATAAAACTCTTCAAATTCAACCGTTACCTGCTGGTCCATAGCCCGGTGATATTCGGCATAAAATCTTGAGCCAACCATCTCCGGAAGTTCAGCCCAAATATTTTTGTCCAGTAACTCTTCCCGGGTGTGGCGCATGAGTTGCTCGGCCCGGTGATTGATGTAAGTAAAATACCCCTCCTCATCCAGAGCAAAAAAGGCATCGGTGATACTTTCCAGGATACGCTGAATTTGCTCTTTTGATTCCTGCAACATCGCCTCGCTTTCCTTACGCTTGGTGATGTCGCGCCCCACGCCCACCAGGCCGACAATTTTACCCTGACTATCACGCAGCAGCACCTTGGTCGTGGAAAGCCATTGGTCCGCCCCGCTCACCTGGTCAATCAACGGTTCTTCCTTGTTGATCAGCGGTTGACCTGTTTCAATGATAATTCGTTCATCGGCATAATAGCCAATAGCCAGGCCATGCGGGTAAAAATCAAAGTCGGTTTTGCCGACAAGTTCTTCCGGCGAAGCTGCGCCCATTACTCGCGCTACGGCCACATTACCCGTGATGAAGCGGCTTTCCGTATCTTTGACATAGATATAATCAGGCAGGTTATCAATCAAGGTACGCAGCATATTCCTTTCCTGGGCCAGGGCGGCCTCGGTATGGCGATGTTTGATTTCCAGCGTCTCTAACTCCGCTACCCGCCGGCGCAGTTCGGCCACCTCTTTGGCAAGTTGTTCTTTTGTTTGATCGGTGCTATGCTTCATCGTTATTCTCTCAACTGGGGAAATAATGCTCAAGTTGCTTGTAATTTTACAACCAAGTCAACGAATCTCCAATGAGTCTACGAGAAGGAGAACCAGAAATGGTAACTACTCAGGTTACACAGAGTTTCACAGAGAAGACACGGAGGAACACAGAGAAAAACTTAAAATACCTCTGCGAATCTCGGTGAATCCTCTGTGCATCTCTGCGACCTGTGCAGTTACAAAAGCTGAACACTTTATTGTACTTGCTGATTGACTCATCAATCCGTATTCATCTATGCACTATTTTTGGAGCAACCCTGGTTGTGGTATCATAACCCACTATGAGCAAAGCCTATCGACCTCACCTGATCATTATTGGCTTCTACCTCTTGTTGACTCTTTTTCTCACCTGGCCTCTGACCCCTCATCTCACCACCCACCTTCCCGGCGAGCCAACCTGGGCTTTTGACGAGTCTACCTTCCTGTGGAACATGTGGTGGTTCAAATACAGCCTGCTCGATTTGGGCCAAACACCCCTGGCATCAACTTACATCTTTTTCCCTCTGGGCATTCGTCTGACCACCTACACCTTTAACCTGTTCAACGCCGCTTTTGGCCTGCCTCTGCAACTGGCCTTTTCGCTGCCACTCGCCGGCAACCTGGCCCTGATCTTTTCCTACATCTCCAGCGCCTACGGCATGTTTCTCCTATTGCTGTATCTGCTTACACGACCGCCGACGGAAGACCGCCGAGTGCGAAGCCTCCCCGTGGGACCGCCGATTAAAACTGATTTACCATTCACAATTCACAATTCACAATTTACAATTTACAATTACTTCCCCGCTTTTGCTGCCGGAGCGGTCTACGCCTTCTCGGCCAGCCGGATGATGTATGCCGCCCTGGGGCATTATAACTTTGTAACCATCCAATGGTTTCCTTTTTACACTCTGTTTCTGCTCAAAACCCTGCGTGACGGCGGTCGAAAAAATATTTTACTGGACGCTCTTTTCGCGGCCCTGTGTCTCTACGCCGAATTGACCTTTAGTGTTTTCCTCATTTTTATCACCTTGATTCTATTAGCAGGCGGCTTATTATCTTCTCGCTTCCTCACCTCCTCGTTGCCTCGCCTCCTGGCCATTGGCCTGGTCACTTTTATTCTTACGGCCCCCTTCACCCTCGCCGTCTTACCCGATTTTCTCAATCCCGCCTACGCCGAGCCAGGCTGGGGCGAGGGCCTGAAACTGAGCGCCGACCTGGCCGGCCTGGTCACGCCGACGCCGCTGAGTCGACTCTCCGGCCTGGATTGGCAGCGCGAGTTACGAGCCGTGATTGAAGGTACGAGCCGCTTTAACGATGTCAACACCCTCTTTTTAGGTTACGGCATTTTGGCGCTGGCCCTGCTGGGCAGCGTGTTATGTTGGAAAAAGAGCAAGGTTTGGTTTTGGAGCGCCCTGATTTTTACCATCCTCAGCCTCGGCCCATTACTGACCATCAACGGCCAAAACCAATTCAATTGGGATGGCCTCGAAGTAAACTTGCCTCTCCCCTTCGCCCTGCTGCACTATCTACCCCTCATCAGCGCCAACCGCGTCCCCAACCGCTTCGGCATCCCGCTAACGTTGAGCCTGGCGGTGCTTGTAGGCTACGCCATATCTTGGGTCACATTTCGCTTTTCGCCACTCCCTTTAGTCGCAGGGCAAGCTGCTTCACCCTTTACGCTTCACGCTTCACGCTTCACCCTTTACGTTTTACTTCTCATCCTCCTCCTGTTTGACCAATACAGCGTGCCTCTCCCTCTGAGCGAGGCCCGCATCCCGGAGGTTTATTACCAAATCGGAGCCGAGCCGGGTGACTTCAGCTTGATGCAGTTGCCGTTAGGCTGGCGAAACAGCTACGGCACGCTGGGCGCGGAGCAAACCCAACTACAATATTACCAAGCGGCTCACCACCGCCCCATGATGGGAGGGAATACCTCGCGCAACCCGACCTTCAAATTCGATTACTACGCCCATATTCCCCTCTTCTACACCCTGACCGAAACCGAGCTTTACCGCAACGTGGACGAAATCACCCAGCAGCGTGCCCGCCTCCAGGCCGCCGAGTTGATGACGCTCTACAATGTCAAATATCTGGTCATCCACGAACCGCTTCCTCACCGCAAACCCTACGAAGACACCTATCTCGCTACGCGAAAAATAGCCCTTGACCTGATCCCTCACCAGCCTGAACCGGTCTATGAGTCGCCCGGGGTTCAGGCGTTTGCGGTGCAGCAGGCAGAGGTTCCTGATCCCCTCACCCTTGACTTTGGCGACTGGCGCAGCGACCCCTACCGAGGCGAGGGCTGGGCCGGTAATGAGGAGATTTTTGCGGCTACGGCCAATTGGGCCACTGCTCTTGAAGCCCAGGTCTTCTTCCCTGTGCGAGGACGCGGTGACCGCCGCCTGTCTATTCAGATGGCCCCTTTCAACTATTCCACCATGCCGGCGCAACGAGTCGGCTTTTCGCTCAATGAAACGCCTGTGGCCGACAACTTCTTATTACACGAAGGCTGGCAGACCATCGAGTTAACCCTACCGGAGGTTTACTTAAAAGAGGGCTTAAACTATTTGACCCTGCACTTCAGCCAAACGGCTCCACCCCGCCAGGTACTTCCGGCCAATACAACAATTGGGCAGACCGGGCTAAATACGCCGGTTGATTTAGAGGCCAACAGTGGGAATGATTTTGCTTTTATCACCGTTGGTTTTGACCGGGGAAAGGTTGACGCCTCGGCCCACCGGCGCGGAGTGAATATGGCCGTCATTGAGCCTGGGTCGGGCCGGGTGATAGCGGTCAAGGGATTTGACACCGCCGCCAATGCTTACGAAGCAGCAGGGTTGAGTCAATTTATCAAGGAGATAGCCGGGGGGCAAATTGTCATCATTGCCACCCAAGGTTTAGATGCCGCTGCTTTTTTCAACGCCGAGACGCTGGCCAATTTGCAGAGCCTCGGCCTAAATACGGACGCGCTCACACCACCCTTCTCCGCTATCGGGGTGAAAGGCGCGCCGGCCGGTACAGCTCTACAAGTTACTGCCACTAACTCAGCGACAGCTTATCTGCGCCTGGGCCTTTCCCCCGACACCCGCACCCTGGCCGCGGCGGTAGATAAAATCACCATCAGCGAACCAGATTAAACACCCTCACCGCATTCTCCCGCAGAATTTTCCGCTTGAGTTCAGCGGACAAATCCAGGGCCAAAAACTGCTGAATATTATCGCCAATGTCAAAATGTCAATTTCGTGCGTAAAATAAACCCTTTGTTATCTTACAGATTTCTTCCTTGTGACTCTGCCCACAATCTTCATAAAACCTTTGTCAAAACTTTAGGTAGGGCTTGTACAATAGGGTCATCTACATTATCAATAGGTCGGGGAACTGGCTCGTGATGGATGGTCAGTTGATGAACCGTCTCCAGTTGTTCCGCCCAGGGATCGACGTGGACCACGATTTCCGCCAGGTTGGGGATTTGGTGGAAGAGATCGTGCCGCAATTGTTCGGTGATGTGATGGCTTTGGACTGTCGTCAGGAGCGGCTCAACGGCAATGCAGACTTCGGCATAAAGACGGTGTCCCATCCACCGCATCCGCAGCCGGCGCAGTTCTTTCACTGCCGCTTGCTGCTGAACGATCTGCTCAGCCTGCGTTAAAAGTTCGGGGTCTATGGCATCCATTAGGCGATACCACATGGTTACGGCAGCGTTACGGGTGATGAAAAGGATGGCAACGCCTATCAACAAGCCAATAAAGGGATCTATGATGGGAAATCCCAACCAGGAACCAGCGGCAGCCAGCAGCACGGCCAAAGAGGTTAAGCCATCGGTGCGAGCGTGTAAGCCATCGGCCACGAGGGCGGCCGACCCGATTTTTCGCCCCACTCGAATTTGGAGCAGGGCCACAGCTTCATTGCCCAAGAAACCAATGATAGCGGCGGCAATAACCCAACCCGGCTGGGTAAGCGGTTGAGGATGAAGCAATTTCTGAAACGACTCCCAAAAAATCACCCCGGCGCTAAAAGCAATGGAGAGGACGATGAAGATACCGGCTATGTCTTCGGCCCTGGCAAAACCATAGGTGTAGCGGCGTGTGGCGGCGCAGCGGGCCAGGTAGAAAGCGAAAAGCAGGGGAATGGAATTGAGAGCATCGCCGATGTTGTGAACGGTGTCGGCCAACAAAGCGACGCTGCCGCTCCAGACAACAATGACAAGTTGCAGGATAGAGGTCACCGTTAAAGCAGCCAGGGCCAGCCAAACGGTACGGATACTTTCTTCATTGTCAAGAAAAGCCTGGTCCGAGGCCAATTCGCCACGCGAGTGGCTGTGCTCGTGGAGATGAAATATCGCGGCCATCCGGCCCCACCAACCCTGATGGTGGTGGGTATGATTATGATCGTGGTCGTGAGGATGATCGTGAGGATGGGGGTGATTATTCGCTTTGTTTGCCATCGTTACCTGTCCTTGTCTCAACTTATCGTGTTAACTGACAGATGCCTTCTGACCGGCAATAAATGAAAGTTGCCGATTTATTTTACCTGTTTCCACGCCTGTAAACACGGCTGCTTCCACCAAGGGGATGAGTTTTTTAACATTATTCTGCATAACCGTATGGCCGCCATGCAGTTGGATCATCAAATCGGAAAACCGCTGGACCACCGAGCCGCTTGACGACGATTCTATATCGACAATCAGAAGCCGCCCGCCCGGTTTTAGAACACGGTATATCTCGGCCAACCCCTCACGCTTTAAATCATCAGGTAAATGGTGCATCATCAGACTGCTCAACACCACATCAAACTGGTTATCCGGGAAGGTTATCTTCTCTATCAAATCAACCTGAAACGTAACGTCAATCCCGGCTCGAGCGACTTTTCGCCGGGCCAGGTCTATCATCTCCGGCGAGGCATCCGTTCCATACACCTCGCCGGTAGAGTCGGCCAATGCTTTAGCCGCCATTGTCAAATCCCCTGTGCCGCAACCGACGTCCAATACCCTCTCTCCGGGTTTTATCTGAGCCAGTTTAACGGTTGCCTCCCGAAGAGCTTGTCCCTTTCCCCGCGACAGCAGCCAGACGACGGTATCATAAAAGGATGCCCAGGGGATCGTCCGGCCCTTTGTTTTGGTCACGGGCCGGTCGTACGCCTTTTCTGCATTCATCAGTTTTACCTCCCGGTTTTTTAGTGTATAATAGTTCACTACTGAACATTATGTTTGATAACAGTATATAAAGAGTGAGACTGAATGTCAACAACCAAAACCAGCGCTTTTGTTCAGTAATAAACAAACACCTAAAATTGTCCGGGTTTGATCTTATTGAGGCGCTCAAGATGATCGCCCCCCACTAGAAACGAGCAGGCAATGAAAAAGGACGAAAAACTGGATCGCCGGATACAGCGGACCCGCGAGCTTTTAACCGATACCCTGATGGCGTTGATTGTGGAGCAGGGTTACGAAACCATCACCGTGCAACATATTATCGACCGGGCCAATTTGGGACGATCCACCTTTTATGCCCACTATCAAGACAAGGAGGATTTGCTGCTCAAGAGTATGGAAGAAGTTGTTCATAGCCTGATCTCGGCTGTTGAAACCTCCCCAATAGGGACTGAAGGGCATGGGAAAAGCCGCCGTATCTTGTCAGCCCTGCCTATATTTCGGCATGCCCAAGAGCAATATGGCCTCCACAAAGCCATCGTCGCCGGACGGGGCATGGATATGATGGTCAAAACAATCCAAAATCACTTAAGCAGCCACATCCAGGAACAAATTGAACGGCTTCTGCCAAAAGGGCAACCATCCTCGGTGCCGCTGGCGGTGATCGCCACCTACCTGGCCGGCACGTTACTGACCCTGCTCACCTGGTGGATTGACCACAACATGCCTTACTCGCCGGAACGGATGGATGAGATGTTCCAGGAGCTAGCCATGCCGGGCGTTTGGGCTGCTATTGAACAGTCAATGTCATTAAGTTAAGGAGTCCAGACTTCAGTCTGGCCGGCAGAATAAATTCTGCACTCCGGCTTATCTTAATGACATTGATTGAACAGTAATGTTCATCTCTTCTGAGCACTTCCACGGACGAAAGCGAGACTATAGGGCCCTTGTATTTGAAATTCTACGGGAGCAATTTCTACATCGGAAAAACCAGAGGCCTCCAGCAACGGGAGTAGTTCTCGCAAATCATGGGGCTGCCCATCACCCTGGGCGGTTGCTTCGGGCCGTGGCCCGGTGGGTAAAGCGACATCCAAGATAAATAATCGCCCTTGTGGTTTAAGAACCCGGTAGATTTCGGCAACCCCCTTACGCCTCATGGTCTCGGACATGTGGAAGATCATAAAGCTACCCATCACTACATTAAAATGGTTTGCCGGAAAGGGAATGTCGTCAATACTGCCCACCTGAAACGTTATCTCCTCATGGGCTTGTTCGGCCTTACGCTGGCTAAGTTCGATCATGCCCGGTATAACATCCAGGCCAAACACCTGGCCTGCTGGCCCGGCCTGCCGTTTGGCCGCAAGGGTCAACGTGCCGGTGCCGCAGCCCACTTCGAGCACACAATCCCCTGGTTCTACCTGCGCCAGGTGAACCGTCATCTCGCGTAAGGCTTGTTCTCTCCCACAAGTAACTTCGTTCATATACGAGTCATAGGAGGGGACGGCCTTCTCCATTTGGCTTTTCATCAATTCATCTTCATCAACTTGATTGTTCATTTTGTCTATTCCTTTTAGGTTGGGTCAGTTTTTTAGTTGACTTGGACCCAGGCAATGTATATTAAAAGGGTGTGTCTCAAATTGGTTGAAGGAGTGCAGAATTCATTCTGCTTCTTCTAAAAAGCAGAATAAATTCTGCACTCCGGAGCTACTTTCAACTCAAATGAAACACACCCATATTAAAATCATGCTCCCAGTATGCCATACCGGAAATGGGATTGTCATCTGCTGATGGTTGATGGGAGGGTTGATTTTTTGGGGTTGAGCCTAAACCAGCTTCAACTCAATGGCTCGTTTGACGGCTTCGGCTCGATTACGTACGTTGAGTTTAGTGTAGATGTGACTGGTATGAGTTTTGACCGTACCGACAGAAACAACCAGTTCGTGGGCAATCTCGGGGTTGGAATGACCGGCAGCCAGCAGGGATAGCACTTCCAGTTCTCGGTCACTCAGAGGGTCTGGCAGGGGTTGGGTCTCGATAGGTGATTCTAATGGTTTCTCACCGCTTGGGAAGGCAGCCAGCAGGTGGGCAGCGTAATCCGGCGCAAGGCCGGACTTGGCAGCTTGTTGCAGTAAGGCGGCCATCGGAGGACCTTCATCTAAAAATAGGCGGACATACCCCTCGGCCTTAGCGTGGATCAACGCGGCGGCAATGGCCTCCAGGGCGGCCGGCATGTCACCCTTGGCCTGGAAAACCAAGGCTTGGAGAATGGTTATTGCCAACACATCGCCTAAACGGCCATCGGCTTCGGCAATTGCTCGCATCTTCGCCAGCAGGTCAAGCGCCGTTTCAGGTTGCCCTTGGGTGATACGTACGTGAACCAGGGTGCTTATCTCTTCGTCGAGTGTATGGCTGGCAAAACGGTCTGCAGTGAGAGTGACACTGTCAGCCCATTGTCCCGCGGCGGCAATATCTCTCTGGACCAAGTCGAGCCGGGCGCGTTGTGTAGCTGATAACACCGTCATCTGGGGTGTATTGCCCAATTAAGGTCTTTTGCTGGTCTGCCGGCAAGGCAGCCATAATTTGTTCGGCCATTTGGAGGCGCTTTTCGGCGGCGGGGAGTTGGCCTACCAGGCCGAGTCCCACGGCATGTAAGATGGCTAGTTTGGGGTTAGAGGCGACGAGATCGTTGGGTAAGGTATTGAGCCAGTTGGTAACCGTAACATAATGGCTGTGCTCCCACAAGGCGCGCTGACCATACACTTCAATAAGACGAACCGCACGTGGATAATCCGTTGCGGCTAAAGCATGGTCAATCGCTTTAAATGGCATGTCACTTTCTTCGTACCATTGGCTAGCTCGTTGGTGTAACTGGGTAATGGCCTGCTGGCCCGATTTTTGCCCCAGTTGTTGGCGCAGCAAGTCGGCAAACAAGCTGTGATAGCGGTACCATTGCCGGACATTGTCCAGGGGGATGATAAACAGGTTGTGCCGTTCCAGATATTCCAGGATTTGTCGGCTGGTGAGGGGAGTCTGGAAAATGGCGCGTAGACGGTCCGGCGCTCCATAGGTTAATCGCCAAGTTTCCATCTCTAACACAGCATCACACAAATAACCGCTGAGGCTATCTAAAACGGCCGTTTGCAATAAAAAATC
>CAZUNT010000019.1:0-42877 GCA_964622215.1 uncultured Caldilineaceae bacterium | reverse complement strand
AGAATAAAACGGTTACTGCCGGTTATGGACTGGATCAAATGACAGACTTCAACTGGCTGAGATCCTGTCTGTGCTGATTGTAAGACGATGGCGGCCAACTGCAGACCGGCTGCCCAGCCTTCCGTACGTGTTTCTAACGCCACAACATCCATTTCAGTGAGGTTAAGGCTGGTGTGGGTCTTGAGAAACGCTGCTGCCTCGTCCAGTGTAAATTGCAGATCTGCCTGGCGAATTTCCAAAATTTGCTCTCGCGCTCTTAAACGAGATAAGGATAGGGGAGGGTCCTGCCGGGAGGTGATAATCAAGTTCATGTTGAGGGGCATGTTATCCAGGATAAAGGCCACCGCCTCATGGATGCGTACTTCTGTAATAAGATGATAATCATCGAGGACGAGAGAAAAAGAGGTGGAATGCCGCGTGATTTCATTGAGTAGGTGGGTGAGGATGGCTTCGTTTAAGGCAGGTAATTGCCGTTGGGGAGATGCTGAAGCTATCTTTTCTGGGTTTGATGGCAACGTCTGTAAAGCAGCCATAAGATAAGCCAGGAAGCGGGTTGGTTCGTTATCGCCTTGATCCAGAGAAAGCCAGGCTATTTGACGTTGACTTTGTTGAGCCCAGGCAGCTACCAGCGTGGTTTTGCCATACCCGGCCGAGGCGGATACAAGGCAGAGTCTTCTGGTTGTTCCTTGATTGAGTTTGTCAACCAATCGCTGGCGAACAACACGCGACGACGGTACGGTTGGTATGAATAGTTTTGTCTGTAATAAGGCCTCGAACATCGGCATCATCCCAAAATCGTACCAAAACAGATGATAAAATCAGCTACATTTTATGATAACTTGGCTGGCAAGACAAGCATGGTCGGGCAAGGAGGGACACGTCCTATAGGATTTCATACATAACCCCTTGAAGTCGCCGGGTACTTATGTGTTTGGAATTTTATGTGTCGGGCAAGGCTTGATTTTTCTCTATGTGGGTGTTTATCGCTCCAACCTGTCCTTCCGCTTCAACCCAATCTTCAAGGTATCCTGGGTGGACTGTTCATTCTTTATGGCCTCATTATTTACCCAACTCTGGGCTATTTCCTGGGACACGTCTATCCAACTTCGCCCACCTTTGGCGCACCATGTCCGACGACGATATTTACCTTCGGGCTTTTATTATGGACAGATAGAGTTTTTCCCAGGTATGTCATCGGGATTCCCTTGCTGTGGTCACTCATAGGCTTTATGGCCGCTTTGTCCTTCACCATTAGTGAGGATTATGGGCTTCTGATTACTGGCTTGCCGGGTACGCTGGTAATCCTCTTACGACGCGACCCACAAGTTGCGGCCAATCCCAGCGCGTCAAACAGAAATTGGGCTGTCTCCACGCTCCACAAAAAAGCTCCAGCAAAGGCCGCTAGAGAGACTACCAAATCGCGCAGCAGGTAATAGACCCCAATGGCAAAACGCTGCGGGGGATGATTGCCGTAACCATGCAGACCCACCGCAAACTCTCGGCTGGAACGGCGGCGTCTGACCGGCAGCGCTCCGAGTGTTGGGTAAGGGTTTTTCTTTGTGATTCTTTACACAATCTTCACCCCGCCGGTTGAGTAACCTTAATTATCGAGCGCAGGTGCAGTAACTTCAGCGCGACATCAAAGCGCTGCCCGACCTGTCGAAGGCGATGAAACGGTTGGGAACTCTGGCGAGAACTCGAGAACCACAGTACAATTAAAACCAGGCGGATGTTGCTCAGGTGAGTAGTAGATGATGACGATGCTGCACGAGCTATTTACCGTTAATCGACCCCTGGTCCTTTTTGTTTATGGCCTGGTTTTTTTTGTCCTGGGGCTGGCGATCACGCTGCAATCGCGGCGACACAGCCGGCTGATCCTGGCCCGTTCGCTGCATTGGCTGGCCCTGTTTGGGTTTATTCATGCCTTCTACGAATGGGGTGATGTTTTTATCCCTATTCAAGCCGCGTATCTGCCGCCCCCTTTTATTGACCTACTCCAGGCCATTCACCTGGCTTTACTGAGCCTCTCTTTTGCCTGCCTCTTTCAGTTTGGAGTTGACCTGTTGCGGCCTCTCCCTCAACGTTGGGTCTGGCTGCGTTGGCTGCCTGCTACGGTACTGATCGGATGGTCCCTGGCCGCTTTGATCGGGTTGACGGCCAGCAGTATCTCCTCAACCGACTGGCACTTGTGGAACAACATTGGGGCCAGGTACCTGATCGGTTTTCCGGGCGCGGCTTTGGCGGCTTACGGCCTGCATCGCCAGGCCGGTCAATTGATTGCCCCTTTCCGGGAGGCTCGTATTTTACAGATGTTACGCCTGGCTGCCCTGGCTTTGGCCGGTTATGCCATTTTTGGCGGCCTGATTGTGCCGCCCGGCCCCTATTTTCCGGCCAACTGGCTTAATGTGACCTCAATGGAGGACTGGCTCGTTGTGCCTGTGCCGGTCTTTCGGAGCCTGCTTGGCCTCAGCCTGGCCCTGGCGATGATCCGCACCCTGGAAATTTTTGATTTGGAGATTGAGCGCAAATTGAGCCTCATGGAAGAGGCTCAGATCTTGGCCAATGAGCGCGAGCGTATCGGGCGCGATTTGCACGATCATACACTCCAATCGGTTTATGCGGCCGGCTTAATGTTAAACGCCGCCCGGCGTGTCCCCAGCCTGATGGACGACGGGATTACGGCCGATAATCTGGGCCAAGCGGCCCAAACGCTTGACCACGCGGTAGCCGATATTCGCCGCCATATCGCCGAACTGCGAGCGCAGCCGACCAGTCTCAGCCTGGCCGAAGGTTTGACCCAACTGCTGCGCGACAGCGCCCTGGCGTCCATGGCCCAAGTTGATCTAAAACTCGACCTGCCCGAAGATCGGCCCCTGACCACGCGACAGGTACGCCATCTCTTAGCTATCAGCGGCGAGGCCCTCAGCAATGTGGCTCGCCATGCCCAGGCTCGCCATGTCCAGCTTGCCGTCCAGGCGGAAGCCGACTCGCTCCACCTTATCATCGCCGACGATGGACAAGGCATCCCGGCTGATTATGTGGCCGGTTACGGCTTGCGGAATATGCATGACCGGGCGCGGCTGCTGAGGGGTGAATTGAGCATCAGCAGCCGGCCGGATCAGGGTACCCGCCTGCAACTCATCATACCCTGGAGAACGGAGGAAGGTTATGAAGAAAACAACCATTTTGGTGGTTGACGACCATCAAGTGGTCCGCCTGGGTTTGTTAGCTCTGCTTAACATTGAGCCGGATTTTGAGGTGGTGGGCCAGGCCGCCACAGCCGCTGAAGCCGTGGCGGCGGTTGACCGCCTCCGTCCCCAGGTGGTTCTTATGGACTTGCGTTTGCCGGGCCGCAGCGGCGTTGACGCTTGCCGTGACATCAAACAACAGTGGCCCGAAACTCACGTCATCATGCTCACCTCTTACGCCGACGACGAACTGGTGTTGGAAGCCATCAATGCCGGAGCTGAAGGCTACGTATTGAAAAAAGTCGAGGGCAGCAACCTGCTTGAAGCCATCAGGACGGTCGCCCGAGGTGAAGCCATTTTGGATTCCGCCGTAACGCGCAAGTTACTGGCCCAGGTGCGCCAGGCCGAACAACAGATGACGGACCTGGCCTTTCGTGGCCTGTCGGAACGAGAAATCGAGGTATTGGCCCGGTTGGCCGAGGGGAAAACTAACGCCGAAATTGCCGCTACTCTAAGTTTAAGCGAAAAAACTGTCGGTAACCATGTCAGCGCCATCCTGGCAAAGTTGGGCCTGACCAACCGGATCGAAGCGGCCACCTACGCCGTGCGCCACCACATCGAGCGTTACCACCCTGGGGCCAACCGCGAAACCTAAAGACGTTTGCCAACTAAAAGCCCGCGTTATAATCACGCGGGCTTTTATGGCAGGTGAGGAAAAACTGGTTTTCAGGTTCTATTCGGCGGCAAAGAGTTCAAAGATGGGCGGGAAGGTCAGGGCAAAGCCCAGGGCAATCAAGATCAGACTGGCGGTGAAAACCTTGCCGAAATCTACTTCCTTATCTTTCCACATCGTATGTAGAATGGCCCAACTGATGAGCCAGGCCAAGATGCCCACGCTGGTTTTACCGACCAACGGCCCGGCAGGATTCCACCAGTTGAGCGCGTTTTTCAAACCTTCACTCATTTCCGCGCCGGTCACCATCAGACCAATAAAAAGGCAACCGATACCACTGGAGACGAAGGCGGCGGAGGCGACGCCGATAGCGACTTTGGCTTTGGCCGAGGCTTTTTCCACTATTTTGGCTTGGGTCGAGCTTATTGCAGTCATTTTATCAACTCCTTAACTTGCTAAGATGGTCATTCACTTACATCAACGGGGCGGCTTTGGTGATGAAGGCCCCGAACAGCCCGGCGATACCCGCAGCAGCAAAAGCCAGGATGAACAGCACGATCAGGGCATTACGCAGCTTCGGCGTCTCCGCAATTTGGGCGCCATAACGCCAGACCACGTAAGCAACGACCACGGCCAGAATAGGTGAAAACCAGGCCACGTGCTCTTTCCATTCCATCCCAAAACTGTGCCATTGAGCCAGGTTCGGCATCGAGAGCAGGAACGAGCGAGGGTAGGCGCTCAAATCGGTCAAGCCCTCCGGGGGCTTGGCCCGGTACCAGGGATAAACGATATAAGTGCCGGTGATCACGGTCAGCCAGGAAACCACAGCCATCAGCGTGGTTCCGATGTTCAAACGAACGATCCGCTCGCGGACCCCGGTCACAGTGACCCATTCGGGCCGCAGGCTATACAGTCCAGCCAGACCCCCGGCAAAAGAGAGCAGGAAAAGTGCTCCTAGCCCCATACCGTGAATCACGGTCCACAGTTCTCTTCCGGTCATTGACATTTTAAGATACCTCCTTTGGTCGTATAAGGTTGATAATGATGATTGACTTTTCAATTGTGGCCTGATCGTACCATACTTTTGTTGGAGGCAGCAGGGGCAAGTTCCCTATCTTTGGTAGGGAGAGTTTCCTTTGTGCTTCTTTACACAATCTTCATAAAACCTTCGCCAAAACTTTAAATAGTTCTTGTAGGATAAGACTATCCAACCAGCCCGGTTGTTGGCAACTTACTAAAACCTCATTTATTCCATTAAAAGAAGGAGAAATTTGTTGCAGGGATGGCTGGAAGCCCATTCCAAATGGCTAAAATGCAAATCTATTTTCTATGGGGATTACTCCTGCTGTTGGTAATGCCAGGAGTGGCCGGCTGTAGCAATGGGAACATCACCGACACCCAGGCTGCTTCTACCCCGGTGACTTCTTCGGTCGAACTCTCTATGGCCTCGTTGGCGGCTATGCCGGGGTTTGTGCAAGAGGCTGCTCCATCGGTGCAGGAAGCTTATCGTTTTGCGGTGGCCAACCCCGAGGTGATGCACAAATTCCCCTGCTACTGCGGCTGCGGAGCAATGGGACATCAAGATAATTTGGGGTGCTACGTTAAAGAGTTCCGGCCTGATGGCTCGATTGAGTTCGACCCTCATGCGACCGGCTGTAGTATCTGCGTAGATATTACTCAGGATGTCATGCGCTTGATGCGCCAGGGGCAGGCTTTGAAGACTATTCGCGCCTACATTGACCAGCAGTACAGCCCATACGGCCCCTCAACCCATACACCGCCGGTGGAGTGATCGTATCATCAGAGCCGTTCCTGGCCGACAACCTATGACGTATCCAAACCTTTTCGCCAAAAGTCTACTTTTGTTCATCTTTGCCATTTTAAGTGTGGCTGTGTTGGTGGTCCCCTGGCCTTTTCGTCCGATCCCGACCACCCGCCATTTTACGGTGGATGGCCGTCAGTTTGCCTACGAACCGGGTGTTTTGCAGGTCAACCAGGGCGACACAGTGATTATTACCCTGACGGCCTCGGATGTGGTTCACGGGTTATATCTGGACGGTTATGGCCTGGAAACACGAGTGGGGCCAGGGCAATCGCAAACCCTCCAGTTTGTGGCCGATAAGCCGGGCAAATTCCGTTATCGCTGTTCGGTAAGCTGTGGGACCCTTCATCCTTTTATGATCGGCGAACTCGTTGTTGGTCCCAATACCACCTTTGGCCGGACAGTGGCCCTGTTGGCGCTGGTAGTGGCGGGGGTGTTAGTCTTCCTGTGGCGCTTTCCGCCACCCCAGCCTGGTGAGGCGACGGTATGATGACACAATATCGCCTTGATCTCTTAAACAAAATACCGCTGCTCAAAACCGTGCTCAAATCACGCCTGTTTCAGCCCGTGCTGATGCTGGCGACCTTGTTTTTCTTTATTTTTGCTATCCTGACCGGCCTGTTTGGGACGCCGGCCGGGGCCAAAAATTTCAGCATCATCTATATCTGGATTGTGTGGTGGGCGGTGCTGATTATTGTGCTGGTGCCGCTTTTTGGACGGTTGTGGTGTACGGTCTGCCCCATTCCCGCTCCCGGCGAATGGTTGCAGCGGCGTAGTCTCATCTACAAACGTTTTCCCAAGTTGATGAGCCTGCGCCGGCGCTGGCCTCGCCGCTTCAAGAATATCTGGCTGCAAAACTTCGGCTTTCTGGGAGTAGCTCTGTTTAGCGCCATCATCTTGACCCGCCCCTCGGTCACTGCCTGGGTGCTGCTGAGTTTTCTCCTGCTGGGGGTGATCCTCAGCATTTTCTACGAAAACCGGGTCTTTTGCCGCTACGTCTGCCCGGTCGGCGGCTTTATCGGTCTCTATTCGCTGACGGCGACAGTTGAACTACGGGTCAAGGATGCCCAGGTGTGTAAGGATCACCCCACCAAAGATTGCGTGGTCGGTACGGCTACAAGCTACGGCTGCCCCTGGCTGGTTTTTCCCGGCAACCTGGAGCGTAATACCTACTGCGGCTTGTGTACCGAGTGTCTCAAAAGCTGTTCCAAAGATAACATTGCCCTTAACTTGCGGCCCTTCGGCAGCGATCTACTGGTCGCCAAAGGTCGCAGCCTGGACGAAGCCTACAAAGCGCTCATTATGCTCACCTGCGCCCTGCTCTACTCGGCGGTGCTGTTGGGACCGTGGGGCTGGCTGAAAGGGTGGGCTAATATGGATACGGTGGGGCAGTGGGCCATCTACACCATCGGCTTTTTGGGCCTCAATCTGCTGGTCATTCCCGGATTGTTCTGGCTGGCTGCGTTTGCCGCGCGGGCATTAGCCCGGCTGGAGATTTCGCCCCGCCAGGCTTTTGTGGCTTATGCCTATACCCTGGTGCCTATGGGCCTAATGGGCTGGATTGCCTTTAGCTTGGCCTTTGTCTTCGTCAACGGCAGCTATGCCTTGCCGGTTCTATCTGACCCCTTTGGCTGGGGTTGGAACCTGTTTGGGACCAAAAATGTTCCCTGGACACCTTTCCTACCCGACCTGGCTGCGGCCCTACAAGTGGCCGTTCTGCTGGTGGGCCTGGCCTACTCCATTTCCATTGCCTTTCGCATTGGCCGCCAGCACGCCCAAAACGACGCCCTGGCCTGGCGGGGAACTTTGCCGGTGGCGGTTTTTCTGTCGGCTGTTACGCTGGTGTTTTTGAAACTGTACTTGGGGTGAAAGAGGGCAGGGGAGCAGAGGAGCAGGGGAGCGGGGGGGATAGATAATAAATTCTCCCCTGCTCCTCCGCACCCATGCGCCCCTGCGGTTTCTCATGAATGAACGTACCATCGAACGTCTGGCTCTAACCATCCTGGCCCTCATCCTGGTCGGCCTGCCGTTGGGGGTTTTTGGTTACCAGTATAGGCTGCGCCCGGCTGCGAGTGGCGTGCGGACCATCGACATTCTTGTCGCAACCCCGGAAGATGGCGGTTTTCAACCGGACAGCATCGAGGTACAAAAAGGTGAAAAGGTTCTCTTGCGCTTTAGCGTGCCCGATGTCACGCACGGCGTGGCTATTGCCGGGTTGGGGGTGGATACCGGCCAGATCGACCCCGGCCAGGTGAAAGAGGTCGAAGTCACATTCGATCAGCCGGGGACTGTTACCTTTTACTGCAACACCTGGTGCAGCCCCAACCACTGGCGCATGCGCGGCACGATTACTGTTCTCGACCCCACCGATCCCCAGGCTCATTTGCAAGTCAGGTCCGGTCCCGACCCGGTCATCCAGTCCCTTATCGCCCGCAACATTGATATTGACGCGCCCCGCCAGGCTCCGGTTGTACCGTCCGAGACACCTTCGGCGGCCATCGCCCAGACCCTGGCCGAACAATACCGCGCTGATTTGCCGCCCCAGTTTTTTGAGGCCAATTGGCTGCGGCAGCACAGCCCGGCCGAGGCTTATCTTTTGCTTCAGGAGAAGTTGCCTCAGCTAAACGAGGGGCAGCGCTGGAACCTCATCGCTTATCTCTGGACGGCTCCTCTTTCACCTGATAACCGGGCCTGGGCGCGCCAAGAATATGCCAAAAATTGTGCTGCCTGCCATGGCGAAACCGGCCGTGGCAACGGCCCGGCTGCTGCTGCCATCAATAGCCAACTCCAATCCAGTCCGATGGCCAGTATGACCCATCAGGTGGCCTCTTTCGCTCCTTCACCCCAAACGATGGCGGCGACGATGGACATTTATTACGCCAAGCTGCGCCGGGGCGGGATGGGCACCTCTATGCCTTCCTTCGGTCCCATTTTTGATGAAGCCGAAACCTGGAAACTGATCTACTATTTATGGGAGTTGACTTTTACCCAGGCGGAGCAGACGTCACCGGAGGATTACGGCCACTGAGTTAAAGTTTGCGCCTGACCTGCTGGCCGATTAACTCATTCCCGGCAGATTGCCAGACCTGTATCCATTTCCTTGTCGAAAATTATACTTCTGCAATCAATATCTCCCTAACTCCACCATTTAACCTTATCGGGGTGGGTTAAATGGTTACAACCTCGCCGTCTGCTCCTCCTTTACGGCAGCAAAATGATCTTGCCCGATGAGCCAGCCTTGAGCACTTCTCGGTGGGCACGAGGCGCTTCAGCCAGCGGTAGCTCCTGGCTGATGACCGGCTGCAAGGTTTTATTGGCCAAACCGGCAAAGAGGGCCGCGTGAATACTCCTCATTTCTGGTTCCGAAGGGTTCCCAATGGACATACCCAAAATCGTCGCATCCCGTTGGGTCACCTCCAGCGGATCAATTTCCACCCGCTGCCGGTCGCCGATTACCACCACCCGGCCACGGGGCGCTAACACTTGCAAGTCGTGGCCCAGATTGGCCGAAACCATCTCCAGAATTACCTCGACTCCCTGCCCCTTCGTTAACTCCAGAATGTGCTGGTAATGCTCCGGCGTGTGATGATCGAGGGCATACTGGGCGCCCTGTTCCACCATCAAACGGCGGCCAGATTCGGTTCCACCGGTACCGATAATCGTGCAGCCATAGGTTTTAGCCAACTGGACCGCGGCCAACCCCACTGCTCCGGTTGCGCCATGTACCAGGACGGTTTCGCTCGGAATGAGTTTAGCCCGTTGAAACAAAGCCCGATAAGCGGTCGCGTAGGGGATAAACACCCCGGCTCCCTGGGCAAAAGTGACCTGTTCAGGCAGCGGCTGCACCTGTTCAGCCCGGCATAAGACAGTTTCAGCATACGAACCGCTCAGGTTCCAGGCCAAGTAGACTCTCGTTCCTACCGCCACCTCAACCCCTGCGCCTACCCTCTCAACCGTACCCGCTCCATCGAAACCCGGGGTAAAGGGCAGCGAGACCCCCGCTATCGCCCCGGAGCGGAAATAGGTATCGACCGGATTGACCCCAATAGCCTGCAAACGGACCAACACTTCGCCTGTGCCCGGCTGCAAGTCGGGTACCTCTTCCAGTTGCATCACCTCCGGCTCGCCGAACTGGTAAACACGAATCGCTTTCATAGACGGATTAACTCCTCGGTAAGTTATTGAATTTGAATTACAGAATCAGTTTCGGATGATCTAAAACAGGGCGTGGTTCACGCTCCAATGTAGTAAGGGAATGAAGGTTTGTCAATTTCGCTCTTTGCTGGTGAGGAAGGGATGAATTATACTCAACTCAAGTGAAATTTCGCTAGGTCATCAGGAGTCATAAAAATATGGAGAGCATTTCACATCCGGTAGGGGATACCTTTCCCCAAGTCAAAGTGGCTATCATCCAGGCTGCCCCGGTTCTATTCGACCGGGAGGCGACCGTCGAGAAAACCTGCCAGCTTACAGCTGAAGCCGCGGCTCAAAAAGCACAGTTGGTTCTATTCCCGGAAGCTTTTATCCCGGCCTACCCGCGCGGTCTGAGCTTTGGGACGGTAGTAGGCAGCCGCAGCCCGGCCGGGCGGCTCACCTGGCAGCGCTACTGGGCTAATGCGGTCGATGTGCCCGGCCCGGCCACCGAGGCACTGGGTCGGGCAGCCCAGCAAGCCGGCGTTTATCTAGCCGTAGGGGTGATCGAGCGGGATACCCAGTTCAGCCGGGGCACACTCTACTGCACCCTCCTCTACTTTGGCCCGGATGGCCGGCTTATGGGGAAACACCGCAAACTCAAGCCCACGGCGGCCGAGCGGTTGATCTGGGGAGAGGGGGACGGCAGCACCCTGACCGTGATCGAGACGGAGTTGGGCAAAATTGGGGGCTTGATCTGCTGGGAGAACTATATGCCCCTGGCCCGGATGGCCTTGTACAACAAGGGAGTAGAACTTTACCTGGCCCCCACCGCCGATTCTCGTGACACCTGGCAGGCCACCTTGCGCCACATTGCCTGTGAAGGGCGCTGTTTTGTGTTGGGCTGCAACCAGTTTGTGACCAAGGCTATGTACCCAGCAGACCTGGTGGGGCTGGAAGAGCTGGCCCAGCAGCCGGAGGTGATGTGTCGCGGTGGCAGCATCATTGTCTCCCCGCTGGGCGAAATTCTGGCCGGCCCCTTGTACGACCAGGAAGGTATCTTGTATGCTAATCTCGACCTGGCGGAGGTAGTCCGGAGCAAGTTTGATTTCGACGTAGTCGGTCACTACGCCCGGCCGGATGTGTTCCAACTTTTTATCAATGAGCAGCCGCTCAGCCAGCCATAGGCTGCCCTGTTCTAGGCCAAAGCCTGCTCAAAATCTTGAATAATATCAAGGGGGTCTTCCAGCCCCACCGAAAGCCGGAAAATGCCCTCCCCGGCAAAAACGCGATAGGCCGCTGCCTGTTCCGCCGTCATTTTGAAGGATGTCCGCAGTAAATCGGCCGTGGGAAGGTAAAAAACCAGGCTGCGCTGATGGCCCAGCGACACCGCGTAATGGACGATCTTTAGTTTCTTGGCCAGCCGCTGCGCTGTCTCCGGCCCATTGTGGGTCTGGAAGGTCAGCATGCCCGCATAATTCTTCATCTGCTTTTGCGCCAATTCATGCTGAGGATGGGAAGGCAATCCGGGATAGATCACCCGGGTTACCTGGGGATGATGCTCTAAATACCGGGCTACTTGCAGCGCCCCCTCGGCATGAGCCTTCATGCGCAGGGGTAGGGTGGCTATGCCCCGCATAATCAGCCAGGCGTTGAAGGGGCTGATGACGCCTCCCAGGTGGATACTTACACCCTGGCGGATCTGCGCCATCGCCTCTGTTCCCCCCAGTACGGCGCCGCCGATAGCATCGCCGTGTCCCCCCAGGTATTTTGTCAACGAATGAATAACATAATCCGCGCCTAATTCCAGCGGGCGGGTAGCGACGGGCGTGGCAAAGGTTGAATCAACCGCCAGGGGAGTCTTCCTGGTGTGGACAAGTTCGGCCAGGGCCTGAATATCCGTGAGCCGTAAGATAGGGTTGGCCGGCGTTTCGGCATAAACAAGTCGGGTATTCGGTTTGAAAGCAGCTTCGACGGTCCGCAAATCTGAAAAGTTTACCTTTGTGACCTCGATCCCATTTTTGGGAAAAAAATCGTGGGTGAGTTCAGCCGCCCCGGCATAAGAAACATCGCTCATAATCAGGTGGTCGCCCGCCTGAAGCGTGTAGAAGAAGAGGCCGGAGATGGCGGCCATGCCGCTGGCAAAGGCAACGGCTGCCGCAGCGCCTTCAAGACAGGCCAGCTTTTTCTCCAACTGGTCAATGGTGGGGTTGCCCCAACGGGTGTAAATGAAGGGCGCTTCGGCGCCCAAATCCTCCGCCGAGAAGGAAATATCCGGGTTGACCACAAAGGTGGTGGACATAACCAAGTTAGGGGCCGAGGCTCCGGTGGTAGGGTCGGGTTTTTCACCGGCGTGAATAGCCAAAGTTTGAAGTCCCAGGGAATTAGTGGTAATCATTATTTGTTCTCCTTAAATGGAAATCATCGGCCACGAATGGTTAATAGCCATTATTCAAGAGCCGGAAAAGGTCGAAACTGTTTTGAGCGAGGCGATCAAATTCATGGTCAAACATTGTCTCAAAGGTAAAAGTAAACAGAGGTTGTATCCCCTCGAAATATTGGCTATGATTGAGGAAGGTTTAGCTTAACACCTATGGGGAATCAGTCCCCACTGGAAAAACTCAAGTTTATGCGGATTATTGTTAGCGATCACGGCTACCGGCTGAGACGGAGCCACGTTGTAACGCGGGAGCAAATTCTCTGGAATTTCGACCCCGCTAAAAGCCTCGGCTAATTTTTTAGTGTCTGCGGCCAGGGTAAATCGTCCACACATAACTTAAAACCCCCTAAATTGGAACTAATGTTCGATTATTATTATAGCAGATTTATCCGGTATTTACAACCGGTCGAGTTTTTCCTTCTGCCACACGCCTGGTCAGGCCACGGGAGGCATTTGTCGGCATCAGGGGATCATGATACTATTAAAATCAGCCTTGTGGCGAGCAATGCGGGTGATGACCTGGTATGTCCACCAGCAGCGCCTGGCAACCCATCCGCCCCACATATTCCTTCAACCCGATGTGGCCGGTTATGGTTCGCTCGATTTCAAGAATATCGATGGTCCCAGCCAGGCCGGAGTGGCCGAGGCCGGGCGCTGCTTATCTGAACCAAAGGCGTTAAAGGAATTCCCATTTGTCTGACCAACCAATAACTGTTAGTGTCCACCTCCCCACCCGCCGTTTAGTTTGGCAGGTGGGGATGGCGACAGGCTGTCGTTTTTTATTCAATAGCGCCAAACGTTTCCCCTATCCTTTTGCCCCGGCTCTGAGTCGAGGCTTGGGGGTTCCGCTGACGGCGATCACCTCGCTCATTGCCATTAATCAGGCCACCGGCCTGTTCAGTCCCCTCTTTGGCCCTCTGAGCGATCGCTGGGGCTACCGGCTGATGATGCTGGTTTCGCTGGGGCTGCTGGCGGCCGGACTACTGGCCGGCGGGCTGCTGCCGTACTACGTCGCTATTATGGTGGCCCTGTTCCTGGCCGGACTGGGCAAAAGCATCTTTGATCCGGCTTTACAAGCCTACCTGGGGAAAATGGTTCCCTACCAGCGCCGGGGTTTGGTCATCGGGATCATCGAATTTGGCTGGTCAGGGAGTTCGTTGGTGGGCTTGCCCTTCATTGGCTTGCTGATGGACCGGGTGGACTGGCAGTCGCCCTTTTTGATTTTAGGGGGACTCAGTCTGCTGGCCCTGGTGGCCCTGGGAAAACTCATCTCCGCAGAAGACTCTCGACCGGCGGCACACGGCGCATCGCTCAACTTCCGGCAAGCCTGGCAGCAGATGCGCCACAATCGTGCGGCCCTGAGTCTATTGGCCTTTTCTTTCCTGATCGGCCTGGCTAACGACAATTTATATGTGGTGTATGGAGCCTGGCTGGAGGGAACTTTTGCCTTGAGTATCGTCGCCTTGGGGATGGCCTCCAGCGTTATCGGCGCGGCTGAGATGATCGGTGAAGGGCTGACTGCCTCCATCGCCGACCGGCTGGGTTTAAAACGAGCCATCATCTCCGGCTTGGTCCTGTCAACGTTGAGCTACCTTCTTTTGCCGTGGCTGGACCAGGCGTTGCCACTGGCTTTGGCCGGATTATTTTTTGTTTTTTTGAGCTTTGAATTTGCCGTCGTCACCACCATTTCCTTGGCCACCGAAGTGTTACCCGGCGCGCGGGCCACCATGATGGCCTCGTTTATGGCGGCGATGAGCATAGGCCGGGTTATTGGCGCCTTGGCCGGGGGGCCTATCTGGCTGGCCGGTAGCATTGTGGCGACGGGGCTGATCTCTACCGCCGCTACTGCCCTGGCCCTTGCAGCTCTAGCATGGGGACTGCGCGGCTGGCGTTGATAAGAGGAGTCGTCAAGGACCGGCGTTTTTTCCTAAAGTAACTATTGTCTATCCGGCTAAAGTAGTATAATCTCAATAAAAATCATTACAAGAATAAATGGATTGGAGATATTATGTTACAACCTGCTAGTCTTACCCCTGAAGACTTAGGCGAAGAACTCGCTGCCACTATCCCTGGTAAAGATCCGGAGTTAGCCATCACTATCAAGCGCATTCCGGTGTCAGAGTTAGATTTGAGCAGCAAAATTATCCCCGTCTGTGAGCCGACGCTAGGGGGCAAGGAGATGGAATATCTCAAAGACTGCGTCGAGTCCAACTGGATTTCGTCGGCGGGCAAGTATATCCCCGTTTTTGAAGAAAAATTTGCTGCCGAGTGTCACTGTAAATACGGCATCGCCTGTATCAACGGCACGGTCGCCCTGCACCTGGGGCTGGCTGCTCTTGGCCTGGGTCCCGGCGATGAAGTCATCCTGCCCACCTTTACTATGATTGCCACTATTAACGCGGTGACCTACACCGGCGCGACACCGGTGCTGATCGACTCCGAACCTAATACCTGGAACATGGATGTCGAGCAGTTGGCCGGCAAAATTACTCCCAAAACCAAAGTGATTATGCCTGTCCACACTTACGGCCATCCGGTTGATATGGACCCACTAAGAGAACTGGCCGAGAAGCACGGCATTTTTGTCCTGGAGGATGCTGCCGAGGCGCATGGGGCTGAATACAAAGGCCGCCGAGCCGGGGGATTGGGCCACGCCGGAGGGTTCAGTTTCTATGCCAACAAAATCATTACTACCGGTGAAGGCGGGATGATCACCACCAACAACGCCGAATTTGCCGAGATCTGCCAAAATCTGCGCGACCATGCTTTTTCGACCGAACGGCATTTCTGGCACAAATATATTGGCTTCAATTACCGTATGACCAACCTGCAAGCTGCCGTAGGGGTGGCTCAAACCGAGCGGCTGAATGAATTTGTCGAAGCACGCCGCCGCAATGCCGCGCTTTACACGGAATTACTCAAGGATATTCCGGGGCTGGTGACACCACCGGAAGCCGGGTGGGCCAAAAATGTTTACTGGATGTATTCGCTGCTGGTAGAAGACGAGTTTGGCATGACCCGTGACCAACTGCGGGCTTACCTGGCCCGCCATGGCATCGAAACCCGAACCTTCTTCATTCCCATGCACCTCCAACCTATTTACTATGAGGCTTTCAAGGGACAGCATTACCCGGTAGCCGAAATGCTCTGCCGACGCGGCTTTTACCTGCCCT
Organism: uncultured Caldilineaceae bacterium; assembly: GCA_964622215.1. Lineage (GTDB taxonomy): Bacteria > Chloroflexota > Anaerolineae > 4572-78 > J111 > DSQQ01. Next base: position 27,450 of record CAZUNT010000019.1, on the reverse strand, counting down.
CAGCCTCATCGTTGACGGAGCGGCAGATCCGATATATTACCCAGACTATCCACCAAGCTTATGAGGAAGCGGTTCACTGATGTGCAATGGACCCGGGCGAATATGAGCGGATGTATCAATTGGAGGACTCGCATTGGTGGTTTGTGAGTCGCCGCCGCTTAGCCCGGGCACTGATCGAACGGTGGATGGAGCCCAAGCCCAGGCTCTGCCTTTTGGATGTTGGCTGTGGCACGGGTGGTAATTTGGCTTTCCTGGGGCAAGAAAATAGTGGAACAGGGGTTGACTTGAGTCCGCTGGCTTTGAGTTTGGCCCGCCGTCGAGACCAGGCCCGGCTGGTCCAGGCCTCGAGCCTGGCTTTGCCCTATCCTGACCAGGTATTTGATTTAGTCACCCTTTTTGATGTTCTTTATCATCGCTGGATCACTGATGACGAGCAGGCCCTACGTGAAGTTTACCGGGTACTCCGGCCAAGTGGGTGGCTGTTGCTGACCGACTCGGCCCTGCCCGGCCTGTGGAGTGCCCACGATGAGATTTTCTATGCTCGCCAGCGTTATACCCTGGCGGCAATGCGTGAGAATTTATATCAAGCTGGTTTCAGAAGGGGTGTATTTTCATATACCAACGCCACACTGTTACCCATGGTAGTCGCAACTCGCCTGCTGATGCGCTGGTTTCCGACCCTGGGCGCTTTTGACCTGCACCCTTTACCCCATTGGCTCAACCGGTTATTCATTAATATTCGGAATCTGGAGAGAGTCTGGTTGGACTGGGGAGGTCGTTTCCCGGTGGGCAGCAGCTTAATCTGCCTCACCCAGAAACCTCAAAGTAATACCGGTTTTCAAACCAAAATTCAACCTGGTTATGTTACAATGGCTGATGATAAATGAACGAAAAGGATATTAGCTAATGGCCTCAGTTACAAACCGTGCTAACTTGATTCGTGGTCTATTTATAATAGCGATAGCCATCTTTTTTGGTTATCGTTATTATCAGTTGGGGCATGTCATTTACCTGGCCTTCATTGTCGGGTTTGGTGGATTAGGGTTGCTGGCGCTGCTCAATCGATTGCCGGCTCGCTGGCAAAGCCTGGGGCTAAACCTGGGAATTAGCCTATTTTTCCTGGATTTCGTCTTCGCCGAGATCAATCTGGCGGAAGTTGCCGCGGCGATGGCCGGAGCCAATTATTGGATGCTGCTGCTGTCGATGGCTATGGTTTGTCTCCACATGGTCTTTCGGGTGATGCGTTGGCAGTGGCTGCTCAAGCCGATGGGTAAGGTTGGCTTTTGGCCGGCTTTTCGCGCCTTTGTCATTGGTATTACCGGTAACTTTGTCTTACCGGCCCGCGCAGGCGAGTTTTTACGTGCGTATGTGTTAGGTCGTTCCACGGGCCTGTCCAAAACCGGTGTCTTTGCCACCCAGGTCGTGGAGCGTATTTTTGATGGCTTGACTGTTTTGTTGATCTTGCTGGGCGTGATTATTTTCGGGGTGCATGATGAGAAGTTGCAAGCAATCGGTCTGGTGGGGGGCCTATTTTATGTGGGGGCCATGGTTGGATTGATTGTGTATATGGCCAAACGTCATTGGGCCGATCTCCTCATCAACAAATTTCTCCCACACCACCTAGCTCAACGGGTGCTGGCTTTGCTGGATAGTTTTAGCAGCGGCCTGGCCGTCCTCAAAAATCCTTATCAACTGGCGATGGTGACTCTACTGGACATTGCCACCTGGGTGTTCATTCCTATTTCTTTTTGGTTTGCCCTGCTGGCCTTTGGCTTTGGCTCGCCTGTACCCTGGCAAGCGCCCGTCCTGATGCTCCCAGTTATGGCTTTGGGCTTAACTGTTCCGGTTGCACCCGGCGGCGTGGGCCTGGTACAAGCGGCTATCAAACTAACCCTGGATTTAACCTATGCCGGCCTGCCAAAAGCTGCCAATTTTAATGAAGTAGTGGCTGCGGCCGGGGTCTTAATTCATCTAACCCAGTTTATCCCAGAAATAATCCCCGGCATTTTTGCTTTTATATATGAGGGGCTTTCCACCAGCGAGGTCAGCGCCGGACGCGGCCTGGCTACCTCTGAGACAACAGTAGCGGCTAATTCGCCTGATTAGTTTAACTAGCCCGACAAAAGCTATGGAGACGATTTGAGAGGGTAGGAACTTGGGTGATGAACTGCCAGTTGATATCATGGTCCTCTGTATCGGCAGCCAGATCGGCGGGTTCGTCATCCCAGATGGGGTCACCACTAGGTTTTAGCGGAATAAAGATGCGGTTCAACCTTGAGTCGGCAGTTTCCCCCTCCAGTAGGTTAACCCCGGTTTGACTCTGAAACGCCCGGCGAATTTCACCGGCGGCCTTGTCCAACTGCACCCAAACTGTGCTGGTATTGCAAGGACGGGGCGTTATCGCCATGATAAGAGCCAGGTAAAGATTTTCAGCGACGGCAGTTGTATAAAGATGGTAAGCCTCTTCGGCCCCCGTAGAGACGTACAAGTTTTTATCTTGATGGGACAACTTCCCCAGTTCTTTAGCCTGAATATAACTCTGGACCGTCAAATTGCCCAGCGCTTCCAGGGAAATTTGGTTTGCCTCACCGTTAGAGGTCAAAACCTGGCCTGTCTCTTCCACTAGAAAAGTACAGGCGGCATTGGTGACTGCCCGGAGAAATCCGACCGTGTTTTGTAAGGTTATAACCAACTGCCGATAACGATTGAGATGTTGGTGGAGTAATTGATCAACCAGCCGTAGAAAAGTAAGCGGCTTAAAGGGGCGGATGATCGGCTGGGCCTTAAGCTGCCGAGCAGTATTGGCAATGGCCTTGTGCGCCTCAGGGATCATCAAAATAACCGGTATACCCGAATCAATATACTGAATACTCTCGACCAGTTCCAGGCTGTCAACCCCACTAATGACAAAGTCAATAATAATCAGGTCAAAAGCTTTGGCATATAGCTCTTCGAAGACGAGATGACCATCGTGGGCCACATCAATCTGGCAAGATTTCGCCAGATGAGCCAAACTTCGCCGCAAGGGGCTGTCAATCCGAGAAGGAGCGCAGGCGAGTAAAATATTCTTCATGGCTACCGCTTTTTTATCTGGAGTTGTTAATCAGTTCAATATTTACTCTTCTTATTATAAGCCAGATGAAAATAATTATCCGTAAAAATAGCGTCAAAACCTGTTGATTTGACGGCTGGGGAAGTAGGAATTTAGGCCCTATTGATTGACAAAAGCAGGGAAGTAAGGTAATATTTACCTCGCTTGTGAAATTAGCATCAAATGTAGTAATTTTTGAGAAACCTTACACAAGCAATTTGGCGAAATTAGGGGGGCGTGTTATAACCGCCGCCGTTTTGGTGGTCACTGAGTCATTCAGGTGAAGAAGTACCGGGGGATCTTCGAGGGTTATTACCTGGCCATCCAAATCAGCAGTATTCTCCTGTGTTCGGTTTTTAGTTCGCTGTTTTGTGGCATCTGGCTAGATAAAACCTTGGGGACAAGACCCTGGTTAATGCTGATCTTGATGATTGCCGGCATAGTTGTTGCCACATATGCGGTTTACCGCACGGTAAAAGAACCACCTAAGTAATCTAAAATTTACCATTCCCGCCAGTCGAAAATTGCCATAATTGCTTACCTCTACCGGGCAATTCACAATGACTGTGAGTAACTAAGTTTCTATCCGAGGTTGTATAACGTATGGCTAGAATGATTATCGGTGTGATCGTTATTTTGGGAGTTATTATTCTCGGCAATTGGTTGCTGCCTGTGCCTCGTGCGGCAATTTCGGTAGCCGCCGAGCCGATTGGATTAGGCCCGGTGACCAATGCTCTCTTTACCTCATTCATTCTCTCCACCATTCTCGTTATCGGCGCTTTTTTTATTGGCCGTAACTTGAAGGAAGTACCGGGTGGGGTGCAGAATGTGGTCGAGATGGCCATTGAGAGTTTAGAGAAGTTTATCAGCGATATCGCCCCTAGAAAATGGGCCCCCGTCTTTTTCCCTATCCTGGCGACCATCTTCATTTATCTGCTTTTTGTCAACTGGTTCAGTCTATTGACCCCCCTGCTCGGCAGTTTTGGCATTGTTCATTCGACCGAGCATGGCGGGATCCCGGTTGAAGAAACAAAATGGGGTATTCCATCTGTTATGTTTCTCTCCGGCAGTCCGGAGACAATCACCCCCCTCCATCACGGCGAGGCTGCCACTGAAGGTGAGACGGAACATGGCGGTGCAAAACAAGCGATCATCGTGCCTTTCTTCCGCGCGCCCAGCAGCGATCTGAACCTGACCTTTGGGTTGGCGCTTATCTCCGTGTTCTTGTCCCAGTTATTTGGAATTATGGCCTTGGGCCCCGGTTACTTTAGCAAGTTTTTCCAAATTGGCGCTTTTGCCAAAAAAGGGTTGGGGTTGGGTTTTATTGACTTCTTCATGAGCATTATTGAATTAGTGAGTGAAATTGCCAGGATCATCTCTTTTGCCTTCCGGTTGTTTGGCAATATCTTCGCCGGTGAGGTGGTGCTCATTATTATGTCGTCCCTGGTTTCCTTACTACTCATCGTCGTCTTTTTTGGCCTGGAAATATTTGTCGGTCTGATTCAGGCCTTTGTTTTTTTCATTCTCTCCCTGGTCTTCTGGTCAATGGCAACCCAGAGTCATGGGGAGCATAGCGAACACCCCTAAGTTAAAAACCTGATTTTGAAAAAAATTAACCCAAGGAGGCAAATTAAAGTAATATGGATGCTGAAGCAGTAAAGTTGTTAGGCGCTGGTCTGGCCATTGGCCTCGGTGCAATCGGCCCTGGTATTGGAGTGGGTCTACTGGTTTTGGGAGCCTTGCAATCTATTGGCCGCAACCCAGAAGCTGCCGGCCAAATCCAAACGAATATGTTTATTGGCATTGCCTTTACCGAAGCCATTGCCATTTATGCTCTGGTCGTCTCCCTGATTCTCTTGTTTGTAATTTGATGTAGAACAAGATAGCATCTTGTCTTACGTAGTGATACACAAAGATTGGATTGTATGTAAAGGGAGGTAGTGTGTGGAAGCGCTAGGAATTTCTCCATTTGGGCTAGTTGCCTACATTTTAAATTTTATCATTCTGGTGGTCTTGCTGCGGATGTTTCTGTATAAGCCGGTGAGTGGGATGCTGGCTCAACGCCAGTTGCGTATCTCCGAGGGCCTGGCGGCGGCAGACAAAGCGGCTCAGCAAGCAGCCCGGCAACGAACGGAATTCGAAAAAGAGTTAGCCAAGGCACGCGAAAGTTCTCAGGCCGAAGCCCGCAAGGCTGCCGAAGCCACCGAAAAAATGCGGCAAGACATTCTGCTGGCCGCTCAAAAAGAGGCCGATGAAATCAGAGCCAGAGCCAAAACAGAGGCCGAACAAGAAAAGCAACAAGTTATGGCCGATTTGCAGAAACAGGCGGCTGAATTGGCGATGCAGATCAGCCGAAAAGTCGTCGGTCAGGCCATAGACGAAAAGGCTCAACGCCAGTTGGTTGACCAATTCCTGGCCAATCTCTAGGAGAAACACGGTGAAAGCACAAGAGCTATCGCGGAAATATGCTGCGGCCGTGTTCAGCCTGGCCCTGGAAAAGTGGTTGGCGAGTCTCAACACGGTTAACAACAAGTTGGCGGGCAATTCGATGCTGATTAAGAACCTGCAAAACGCAGAGCGCCCCTTTAGCGAACGGCAAAAGGAGTTAGACCTCCTCATCCCCGCCGAGGCGAACCCGGAAGTACGCAACCTGTTATACCTCATGCTGCGTGAAGGCGACATCAGCCTGGTGGGGGATGTCATCACCGAATTGGAGCGAATGATGCGGGGCGGCCCGCTGGTGCAGGTGGCGCGGGTTACTACCGCTGTGACCTTAGCAGAAGATGAGATGGAGCAGTTCCGCCAGAAAATACGGGCCAAGTACGGCGAAAATCTAGAATTCGATTTCACCGTTGACCCGGCGATCATCGGCGGGGCGGTTGTCCAGGTAGGCGACAAAGTCATTGATGGCAGTATTGCCAATCGCCTAACAGCTATGAGTAATGTATTAGGCGTTAAAGGTTAAAGGTTGAAGGTTGAAGGTTGAACATAAGACCTTTAACCTTCAACTTTCAACCTTCAACATGATTGGAGGTTAGATGGTTTTAAAATTAGACGATATTACCGCTCAAATTCGCCAGCAAATTGAGGCTTTTGAAGCGCCCATCGAGGTGGCCGATGTGGGTACGGTCATTAGCGTGGGCGACGGTATCGCTCGTCTCAGCGGTCTGGCCAATGTGATGGCCGGGGAACTGTTGGAATTTCCTGGCGGGGTGTTAGGTATGGCCCTCAATCTGGAAGAGACCCAGGTGGGCGCGGTCATCATGGGCGAGTACGAGCACATCGAAGAGGGTGACACCGTTAAAAGCACCGGGCGGATTGCTTCCGTGCCCGTCGGCGAGGCTATGATTGGCCGGGTGGTCAACGCCGTCGGTGAACCTGTTGACGGCAAAGGTCCCATTCAGAACGACGGCTACTATCCCATTGAAAAAATTGCGCCCGGTGTGATCGAGCGGGCCAATGTGGATACGCCCGTACAAACCGGCATCAAGGCCATTGATGCGATGATTCCTATTGGCCGGGGACAGCGGGAACTTATCATTGGCGACCGCCAAACGGGTAAGACCGCCATTGCGATTGATACCATCATCAACCAAAAAGGCAAGAACCTGACCTGCATTTATGTGGCCATTGGTCAACGGCAAGGCCAGGTAGCCCAAGTGGTGGCGACGCTGGAAAAATTTGGGGCGATGGATCATACTATTGTCGTGGTTGCCGGCGCTTCCGACCCGGCTCCGCTTCAATATATTGCCCCCTATACCGGCTGCGCTCTCGGCGAGTATTTTATGGATAAGGGCCAGGATGCGTTGGTGGTATACGACGACCTCAGCAAGCACGCCTGGGCCTACCGCCAGATTTCGCTGCTGCTGCGCCGCCCGCCCGGACGCGAAGCCTACCCCGGCGACCTGTTCTATTTGCACTCGCGCTTGCTGGAACGAGCCGCCCGGATGTCTCCGGGGAATGGCGGCGGCTCCTTGACAGCCCTGCCGATTATTGAAACGCTGGCCAACGACGTGAGCGCCTACGTGCCGACCAACGTTATCTCTATCACTGACGGCCAGATTTACCTGGAAAGTGACCTGTTTTACGCCGGACAACGCCCGGCTCTCAACGTCGGTATCTCGGTGTCGCGGGTTGGTGGTGATGCCCAGACCAAGGCTATGAAACAGGTGGCTGGCCGGCTGCGGATCGAACTGGCCCAATTCCGGTCGCTGGCTGCTTTTGCCCAGTTCGGCTCCAGCCTGGATAAAGCGACTCAAGATCAACTTGATCGTGGTTTGCGGCTAACTGAGCTACTCAAGCAACCGCAATATCAGCCCATGCCCATGGAAGATCAGGTCGTTCAAATTTTTGCTATGACCAGAGGCTATGGCCGGGCTGTGCCGGTTGAAAAGATTCAGGAGTATGCCGCCAACCTCCTCCAGTTTATGCGTATCAACCACCCGGAAATTCCTCAGGCTATCGCCAATCAGAAGGTTATCAGCAACGACATCGAGGCTTCGTTGAAAGCGGCCCTGGCGGAGTACAATCAATCCGTAGGTTACGAGGTTCCAACGGAGAGAGCAGAGGGTTAGTTCGTGGCTTCCATTCGTGAAATCAGGCAACGCATCCGAAGCGTCAAAAATATTTCTCAGGTGACGCGGGCCATGCAGATGGTGGCGGCTTCAAGAATGCGCCGCGCTCAGGAACAAGCCCTGGCTTCACGGCCCTATGCGGCCAAAGCCTGGGAAATTTTGACCCACCTGGTGGCCCAACCGGGCAATGTGGCACAACTCCATCCGCTGCTCACCCAACAGCAGCAGGTTAGTAACATTGCCGTCATTTTGATTACTTCCGATAGGGGATTGTCGGGAGCCTATAATAGCAATATTATCCGCGCAACCAGCCGCTTTATGACTGAGCGAGGTCAGCAAAATGCCAAGTTAATTACAGTCGGACGTAAGGGGCGAGATTTTATGGTTCGTTACCGGCGAGCCGTTATCGCCGAGTTTAGCGATTTACCTCCTCGTCCCTCAGCCTTCGACGTGGCCCCCATTGCCCGAATTGCTATTGATGGCTTTTTGGCCGGTGATTTCAACCAGGTTTACCTGGCCTCCACCGAATTTATCAACACCCTGGTTCAGGAACCGAACATTCGCTTACTGCTGCCTATTCAACCGGGTAGTATAGAAAGCAAGGTTATGCGAGAGTACCTCAGCGGAACACCAACCCTGGCTACTTCTGAATATGTTTACGAACCAGACCCCAATACTTTGCTTGACACTGTTTTGCCACGTTTTACGGAATTACAAATTTACCAGGCCCTGTTGGAAGCCAAGGCTAGCGAATACTCGGCGCAGATGGTGGCCATGCGTAATGCAACTGAAAACGCTAATGAACTGGTAGGCGAGCTAACCCTGACCTACAATAAGGTTCGTCAAGATGCTATTACTAAAGAAATGTTAGATATTGCCGGTGGCGCAGAGGCTCTGGCCAAAGCATCACAAAGGTAGCAGGGTAGCAGGGTAGCAGGCAAGTAGCAAAGTTGCACGTCGTCTTCTATCTGACTACTGACTACTGACTACTATCTACTGTCTACTATTTACGAGGAGGATTGAATGGCAAAAGCAGCTACAGGCCGCGTTGTGCAAGTGATGGGTGCAGTCGTGGACGTAGAATTTCCACCGGAACAACTTCCGGAGATTTATGACGCGGTCGAGATCGAGCGTGAAGGCCGGGATTCGCTGGTGCTGGAAGTGCAGCAACATCTGGGTCATGACACCGTGCGAACCGTAGCCATGGACGCCACCGATGGCCTCCGCCGGGGCATGGCGGCGATTAACACGGGCGCGCCTATCACCGTGCCGGTCGGGCCGGCCACCCTGGGACGTATTTTCAACGTTTTGGGCCGCCCCGTCGATCAAAAAGGACCGGTTGAAAGCGACATCCGCTACCCTATTCACCGCCCCGCCCCTGAATTTAAAGACCAGGTCACCAAGGCCGAAGTTTTTGAAACCGGCATCAAGGTTATCGACCTGATTGCCCCTTTCACCAAGGGCGGTAAAACCGGTGTATTTGGCGGCGCGGGAGTGGGTAAAACTGTTATCATCATGGAGTTGATCTCTTCGTTGGCTCGCGAGCATGGCGGTTTTTCAGTTTTTGCCGGTGTAGGCGAGCGCACCCGCGAGGGCACGCAACTCTATAAGGAAATGACCGAAGCAGGTGTACTCGACAAGCTGTGTATGGTCTTCGGCCAGATGAATGAACCGTCCGGCGTGCGCCTGCGGGTGGCTTTAAGCGGCTTAACTATGGCCGAGTATTTCCGCGATGAAGGCCGCGATGTACTTCTCTTCATTGATAATATCTTCCGCTTTGTGATGAGCGGTTCCGAGGTGTCGGCCCTGCTGGGCCGGATGCCTAGCGCAGTAGGGTACCAGCCGACGCTTGCCACCGAAATGGGTGAGTTGCAAGAGCGAATCACCTCCACTACAAAGGGTTCAATCACCAGCATGCAGGCCGTTTATGTACCCGCCGACGATTATACCGACCCGGCCCCGGTCACGGTGTTTGCTCACCTCGACGCGACGATTTCGCTGGAGCGCGCTATCGCCGCCAGAGGTATCTACCCGGCGGTAGACCCGCTGGCTTCGACCAGCCGTGTCCTCGATCCCAATATTGTGGGTGAAGAGCATTACCAGGTAGCGCGCGGCGTGCAGCGAGTGTTACAGCGTTACAAAGACCTGCAAGACATTATTGCTATCCTGGGCGTCGACGAACTATCGGAAGATGACAAGCTGCTTGTGTCTCGCGCTCGTAAAATTGAGCGCTTCTTCTCCCAACCGATGTTCGTGGCCGAGCAGTTTACCGGCCGGCCTGGCCGCTACGTGCCTTTGGAAGAAACCGTCCACAGCTTCAAGAGGATCCTGGATGGTGAGTTGGATGACGTGCCGGAAGTCCACTTCTTGATGGCCGGCAACATTGACGAAGTATTTGAACGCGCCAAAGGGGCGCAAGATTAATCTGTAAGAGACCTGACAGGTCTTAAAGACCTGTCAGGTCTGGAGAAAACTATGCCAACGCTCCATCTGGAAATTGTTACCATCGAGCGCAAAATATTCGATGACCATGTAAATATGGTGATTGCCCCGGGCACCGAGGGGATGCTGGGTATTTTACCACGCCACACGCCGTTGATTACCGGCCTGAGCTTTGGCGAACTCCAGATCAAGAAAGACGGCCAGGAAGATCAATTCTTTGCCATCGGCGGTGGTTTTATGGAGGTCCAGCCGGATCACGTGGTCGTTTTGGCCGATGCGGCGGAACACGCTGAAGAGATTGATGTAGTGCGCGCCGAAGAAGCCCGCCGGCGAGCCGAAGAATTCCTGTCCAAAGCGGAAGAGCGAGAGGATTTTGAGCGCGCCGAAGCTGCCCTTCGTCGTTCTATCATTCGCATCAAAGTGGCCGAGCGCCGCCGCAGGGTGGGAGGGCGACAAACCGGAGGCCCCGGTGGAAGGATACCGTCTTAATTGTGAATGGTGAATTGTCAATCGTTAATCGTTAACGAGATACCATGATAAGCATTTAAAGCCAGGAGCTATCAAAGAGGCTCCTGGCTTTTTTGTGAGGCTTGTGTTTCTTTGCTCAATGGGCAATTTTGGCTACAATAAGCCGGTTATTGACCATTAACGGTCATGCGGAGTGGTTATGCTGGAAAAGAAAATTGGTGTAGACCTAGGTACATACAGTATTTTAATATATATGAAAGGGCGAGGCATCGTCCTGCAAGAACCGTCGATTGTAGCGATTTCGCAGAAAGATGACCGGATTGTGGCCATTGGCGAAGAAGCGCGGGCGATGTTGGGGCGGGTGCCTGATGCCATCGAAATAACACGCCCCCTGCGCAACGGGGTGATTGCCGATTACTATGTCACTGAAAAGATGCTTGATTTTTATATCGAGCGTTTGGTCGGCCGTTTCCGCTTATTTCCCCCGGAAGTGATGATTAGCACCCCCGTAGGCATTACCAGCGTTGAACGACGAGCCGTGGAAGACGCCGCCCGCAAAGCAGCCCGCCGGCAGGCTTATACGATTCCCGAACCGCTGGCCGCGGCTATCGGTGCGGGCCTGCCCATCGATACCCCGACCGGCAATATGGTGGTTGATATTGGCGGCGGCACGGCCGAGGCGGCGGTGATTGCCATGAACGGCATCGTCACCAGCAACTCTATCCGGGTCGCGGGTATGAAATTGGACGATGCCATCATCAACTATATTCGCCGCAAATATAACCTGGTTATTGGCGAACAGACGGCGGAAGAAATCAAAATCACTATCGGCAGCGCTACACCTATGGAAGAGCCGCTAGAGATGGAGGTCAAAGGTCGCGATCAGGTAGCCGGCTTGCCCCGCACGATCAAAATTACCTCTGATGAGGTCACCGAGGCTATCACCGAGCCGCTGGCGGCTATTACCGGCGTGGTTAAGAGTGTCTTGGAAAAGACGCCGCCGGAGTTAGCCTCCGACATCATCGACCGTGGTGTGATTATGACCGGCGGTACGGCCCTGTTGAGAAATATTGATCTGCTGCTAACCCGTCAAATTGGTGTGCCGTGTTACGTGGCTGATAATCCGATTGCCTGTGTGGCTCTGGGAGCCGGTTACGGCCTGGAGATACGTGAGGCGCTAGAACGGGCATCGTCGCCGTACTATGCGTATTAAAGGGTAGCCAGAGGTGCGACGCACTTAAATGTGAGCAAATTTGGCAATTTTAGCCTGAATAAGTGCGTCGCACTTGAGTGGTAACGTATTTTTTACTTCTGGCACAACACGATGTGGGCAGCCTGATCGGTGTGATACTCGTACTGCTGCCCTGACGCGGCCAGGATCATCAGATACCCCGGCGTAATCACTTGAGCATACATCATCCCTTCCTGGGGACAACCCAGGCTGGCATCACTCCACTCTTTTGCTTCCATTGATACTAAAGTAATTTGATCAGCCGGAATACCAATGCGTTTGGCTAGATCGGCTTTGGCCGCCGCCAGAGCTGCTTCACTGCCAGGTACTGGTGGTTTATCTGCTGGAGCCACCGCAGGTTCTACTCCTCTTGGAACAGGTGAAACCGGCGAGACCGGCTCGACGATTTCTTGGGGTAAACTAGTTGCCGCTGCGCCTGTGTCCGGCGCCGAAATTTCGGTAGGCAGCCCGGTTGCTACGGGTAGCGGTTGATTACTCTGTGGGGCGGATTGAGCTTCAGCCGGAGTTAGCGGCGGAATATCCTGCGACGGATTTACCGGGGTGCAGGCTGCCATCATTAAAGCCGCACCCGCCACCAGTCCGGCGAAAAAAATTCGACACCCTATACTCAGCATAAGATTACCTCCAACCAAAAAACTCAGGCATTTAGTATATTATCCAGACGGTGGTTGGAGCGCAAAAGTTCCCAAGCCTAACCCAATAAGCGGCTTTCGACCTCGCCGGGGGTTACGCCCACCACCACAATCATTTTCTCAGCCGAGGACAGTCCGGCGGCAATTTCAACCTTGTCTCGTTCGATATTGAGCTTTTGGGCCAGAAAGTTAATAAGGGTCTCGTTGGCTATTCCGCTGACCGTGTTGGAGATGAGCCGCACTTTGAGAGCATCGCCATGTTTGCCCACTACTTCGTTCTTCACCGACTTAGGAACGACATGGACGGCAAAAGCAGCGCCTTCTTCGGCTTTGGTAATCTTGAACTCTCGCATAACCTTGTCTCCTGAGTAATACCGCTAGATCAGTATAGAGATTAAAACGCGTCTCAGAACATCTAAAAGCAGCAGAGCCACCAGTGGGCTTAAATCAATCATTCCTACCGTTGTATACCGGCGTAGTGGCTCTAAAATTGGGTCAGTTATGGCATAAAGCAGCCGCACGGCGGGATTGTAAGGATCAATCCGAATATTGGCCATCGGCAACCAGGAGAGAAGCACTCTAATCAGAATGGCCCACCATAGAATTTGAAAGACAATATCAATAATTAGCACCAACGCCTCAGTCATTGCTGTCGAGACCTCCGAGGTAGCGGGTTTTCTGGTAAGCCGCCCAAATAGCTTTGGAAAGTACGGTCCGAAAACCGCCTTTTTCTAATTGATACAATGCATCGGCGGTAGTGCCACCCGGCGATGTGACCATGTTGCGTAACTCGGCCGGGTGACGCTGAGTGTAACGAGCAAAAGCAACAGAGCCTTCAATCGTCTGCAAAACCAGTTGTTCGGAGACGCGCCGTGAGAAGCCCATATGCACGCCGGCGTCGATCATAGCCTCCATAAACATAAACACATAGGCCGGGCCGGTGCCGGATAGGGCGGTGGCCATATCCAGGTAATCTTCGTGGTCCACATAAAGCTCTTCACCCAAAGCAGCCAGCATCGCTCTGGCCTGATTCCGTTGCGTTTCCCTGACCTCCGGGGTGGCCGTCCAAACCGACATACCTTTGCCAACCTGGGCCGGCGTATTGGGCATCACTCGCACCACGCTAAAATGGTGCAGCTTCTGGCTGATTTTGGTAATAGAAACCCCGGCAATAATCGACAACACCAGGGCGCGGCGAGGGATATACCCCTGCAACTCCGCGCCGACTTCTCCCAATGATTGAGGTTTAATGGAAAACACCACGATGTCTTTTTCCGCAACCGCTTCCTGGTTATTCGAGGTTGTGTTGACGTGGAACTGCGCGGCCAATTTTTCCAGTTGGGCCGGATAGGGATCGCTGGCCATGATATTCCCCGGGTTGACCAGCTCTTGTTCAGTCAGCCGGGCAATCATGGCCGTCGCCATAGTGCCACCACCAATAAAGCAAATTTTGGTATCTTGCAGCATAATCCTTTAGGGAGTAGGCAGTAGGCAGTAAGGAGTAAGGGAAAGAGCGAACCCATTTCCTACTCCTTACTGCCTACTGCCTACTCCCATCCTACTCCCTTTCTCCAAAAATGGCGCGTCCTATTCTAACGATTGTTGCGCCTTCTTCAATCGCTGCTTCAAAATCATCGGTCATCCCCATGGAGAGATGCCGCCAGTCGAACTGGGGCCTGCTGGCCCGGACAGTCTCTCGCAAAGCGGCCAGGCTTTGGAACGTGGGCCGGGCATCTTCCGGGTTAGCGGACCAGGGGGCCATCGTCATCAATCCCCGTATGGTTATCTTGCCAAGTTGGCCCATCTGGTCAATGGTTTCCAAGAATCCGGCAAGCTGAACCGGGTTCGTGGTCCACCGGTCAAGCCAAAAACCCGACTTGGTGGCCTCCCCGGAAACATTACACTGGAGCAATATTTCTACGGGCGGGTAGTTATCCCGTTCGGCCAGCCGGTTGATCCGTTCAGCCAACTTGAAGTTGTCCACCGAATGAATAAGTTGGTAAGTACTCAGAGCATCGGCTACCTGGCGGCTCTGCACATGACCTATAAGATGCCAAAGCGGCGGTTCGCTCCCGGTTTTCGCCAGCCACTCGGCCAGGCCGGCGGCCTTGGCTTGTCCTTCACCGGCCCGATTTTCGCCAAAGTGGCGCAATCCGGCTTGATAAGCCTCGATAACCGTCGCCAGCGGGTACGTTTTGGTTACGGCAACGAGGGTGATCTCCTCAGCCTGGCGTCCGGCCTGGGCGGCGGCGCGATGGCAACGTTCATAAACGGCCTCAATCCTGGCCGCCAGATCGCTCACCCAACGCCTCCCCTGAGGCCGATAATCACCCCAAACCGCCCGGTTCGCCCTCGCTCCGCCCGGTGCGAAAAAAACTCATCGGTCCGGCAGGCGGTACAGAGTTCGGTTTGAATGATCTGACCCACTCCGGCCTCAGCCAATTGCCGCCGGTTGGCTTCCCACAGATCAAAATGGGCATGGTCAGCCTGACCATTGCGGCGGGTGAACAAGCTCTCAGCCTCGGGGAAAACATGCTGCGCCGCAGCCATCACCTCCGGCCCTACCTCATAACAACACGGCCCGATGGCCGGTCCAATGACAGCTATCATATTTTGAGGCCGGCAGCCAAACTGTCTGACCATTTCTCTGACCGTCGCCCCGGCGGTATTTTGCATGGTGCCGCGCCAGCCCGCGTGGGCCAAACCGGCTGCGTTTCGCACCGGGTCAAAAAAAATGAGCGGCGTACAATCGCCGAAGCGCATGGCCAGGTAAATATTCGGTTCGGCGGTAATCAGGCCGTCAGCCTGACCCATCACCGGTTGGCGATTGGCCGGGTTGACGATCAAAATGTGCGCGCTGTGGATCAGGTGACAAGAAACAGTCTGATCAGGTGAGACATTCAGCGCGTGACAACTCTTGGCGAAATTTTTTTTAACGGTTTGGGGATCATCCCCGACCGAGACGCTCAGATTTAGGGTGTGAAAAGGCGCCTGGCTGTATCCTCCCTGCCGCGTAAAAATGGCGCAAGTCAAACTGGGATAGGCATCAAAGGCATAAGGGCGATAAAGAAGCAGGTCATTCCGGCAAATCGGATACACGCCGCGAGCAATTGCCTGGGTCATGTTAAGTGAGTGTAGCACAGTCACCCATGAACGTCAATTTAATTGTCTATCCCATTATAGCAAACTACCAGACATAATGAAAGCTATGAGGGAGCATTTCACCATAGCCATTGCCCTACGAGCAGTTCGTTCTACAAAGAAACCCATTTGGTTTCTTAGTACATTTAGGGCAAATAGCACCCTTCGATACGCCCTTCGCCACGCTTCGCGTCAGGACTACTCAGGATGCTAAGTCGCCAAAAACCAGCATCCTGAGTAGCACGAAACGCAGTGGAGTGCGTATCGAAGGGTGCTGGTTTTGACATTCGCCCCCAATAGGAAATACTCCCTCCACCGCTACTCCTTTTGACAAATCTAGTAACTCGTAGTATAGTTTTTTACGAGCGAGGATTTATGTCAGTTCGCCATGCTGTGTTAGGTTTGCTGGCTCAACACCCGCGTCACGGGTACGAATTGCGCGCGGCGTTTCAGGCGCTTGTCGGCGGTGAGGAGAATTGGGACGTCAAGCCGGCGCAAATCTACACGACGCTGACGCGATTGGAGCAGGGCGGTTTTGTTGCCGAAGACAGCGTTGAACAGGATACAGGTCCTGAAAAACGAATTTATGCGATCACCTTGGCGGGGCGCAAGACCCTCACCGAGTGGTTTGCCTGCGGGATTGAACCGGAACACCAGCACGATGAATTCTTCCTCAAATTGATGATCGGTTTGGTGTCGGGCGCGGCAGATCCATACCGCTTGATCCAGACCCAGCGGGCATCTTTGTTTCAGGAGTTGCACGACATCACCGAACAGCGCAGTCAGGCCGATCCCGGCCGAGAACTCGCCCAGATTCTTTTGCTCGATAAAGCCGTTATGCACCTGGAAGCCGATTTGCGCTGGCTTGATATGATCGAGGGGCGGCTCGACGAAATCAAACACCAGCCTTTGCCCAAGCCGGAGTCCAAACCGCGCGGCAGACCCAGGAAAATTTAGGATTGTAGATTTTGTTTTTCAATCGGCAATCAGAAATGAGGAATTGACCACCATGTCTCTCATTCAAGCGGAAAATCTCACCAAAGTGTACGGCGCGGGCGATACCGCGGTCGTCGCGCTCGATCACGTGCACCTCACCGTGAACCCGGGCGAGTTTGTCGCCGTGATGGGGCCGAGCGGCTGCGGCAAGTCTACGCTATTACATTTGCTCGGCGGACTCGATCGGCCCTCGGACGGAAACGTCAGCATTGACGGACAACCGCTGGCGAAAATGTCCGACGATGCGGTGACGCAATTGCGCCGTCGCAAAATCGGATTCGTGTTCCAGTTCTTTAACCTCATCCCGATTTTATCGTCCGTTGAAAATGCCTCGCTGCCGCTTTTGCTCGACAGCGGCAACTCGGCCCAGACGAAACAAAAAGCCATCGAGTGGCTGACCAAAGTGGGATTGGGGCATCGCCTGGCCAGCCGCCCCGATCAATTGTCGGCGGGGCAGCAGCAGCGGGTGGCGATTGCGCGCGCGCTCATCGCCGATCCCATTCTGGTGCTGGCCGACGAACCGACCGGCAACCTCGACACCAAATCGTCGGATGAAATCGCCGGTTTGTTGAAACAAGTGGCGAAGGAATGGGGACGGGCGGTGCTGATGGTGACGCACGACCCGCGCATCGCCGCGTATGCCGACCGGATTGTCTTTCTCAAAGACGGCAAGATTGTGAACGAGGTGCAATTGGAATCCAAGCGGCCGGACAATGTGGAAGCAGTCTCGCAAATGATGAAGGAAATTGCATGAATAATAAACCTGTCAGGTTTCCGAAAACCTGTCAGGTTTCGGAGTAAATACTATGAGGTTCCAACTGACTCTTGCTGCCCGCTATCTGGGTGGACGCAAACTACGGACCTTTCTCACCACCCTCGCTATCGTCATCGGGGTGATGGTGATTTTCGGTACGGGCATTTACTTGCCGTCGTTTACGGACGCTTTCAACAAAAGCCTGCTCTCGGCGTCCGGTCAAACCGACGTGATGATTACGCATAAGACCGGCGAATCCTTTTCGGCCTCCACGCTGAAAAAAATCAAACGCATCAAGGGGATTGCCGTCATCGCCGGGTCGCTGGAGCGCATCATCAATCTGCCGCCGAACTTTTACGGCAAGGACTCGACGGTCAACGTACTGGCGCTCGTGGGCCTTGACCCGACGCTTGCGCCGGACCTGCACGACTATCGTATTACCCAGGGGCGCTTTTTGGAACGAGGCGACGGCAAAGTTGCCGTGATTTCGGAACGGCTTGCCGATGAGGTGGGTGTAAAACTGGACGACACGCTCAAACTGCCGACCCCCGAGGGCGTGGTCAAATTGACAATTGTCGGCCTGGTGCCGGGACGTGCCCTCATCGGCAACGAACAGGTGCTGGTCACCCTGACCCAGGCGCAAAAACTGTTTGACATGTCGGGTCGCATCAGCGTGATCGAAGCGAATCTCACCACCAAAGACAAGGCGGAAAGCGAAGCTATCGTTAATACGATCAAAGCGCAACTGGGGGACACGTACACCTTTGGCGGACTGTCGAGCGGTTCGGAATTCGCCGGGGCGATGCAGTTAGGGCAAGTGATGTTCAATATGTTCGGCGTGCTCGCGCTGGTGATGGGCGGGTTCATTATCTTTAACACATTTCGCACGATTGTGGCCGAGCGTCGTCACGATATTGGCATGTTGCGCGCCATTGGCGCGAATCGCGCCACCATCGTCGGCCTGGTGCTGACCGAAGGACTGGTGCAAGGCGTCGTCGGCACGGCGATTGGCCTGGGGCTGGGCTATCTGATGGGCGTCGTCATTGTCGCCGGGACAAATTCAATTGTCAAACAACTTATGAATATAGAAATGACTGTCGTGGTCGAACTGTCGCTGGTGGTTGTTTCGATCGCCCTGGGTGTCGGCGTCACCCTCTTTGCCAGTTTACTGCCGGCAGTGAACGCGAGTCGCGTCACGCCGATGGAGGCTCTGCGTCCATCGCTCAGCCCAGCCATGCAACGTTTCAGCCGCATCGGCGCCATCGCCGGCGCGGTGATGATCGTCGCCGCCATTGGGGGCTTGCTCACGGGCAATTTTGTCTTCGTCGCGCCGGGCGGTGTTCTTTTTCTCGTCGGCCTGGTGCTCGTTGCGCCCGCCCTGGTCAAACCGATTGCCAATGTGTTTGGCGTTTTGCTCGCGCTGATTTTTGCGCGGCAAGGCACGAGCGAACTGGCGCAGGGCAACCTCACCCGCCAACCTTCGCGCGCGGCGATCACGGCCAGCGCCACGATGATCGGCCTGGCCATTATCGTCGGCGCCGGCGGCATGATGTTCAGTACGGTCGGCACCGTGATGGATTTGTTTAGCCGAACACTGGGCAGCGATTATTTGCTCATTCCGCCCTCGATTGCCGTGTGGAAAGGCGATGTCGGCGCGAGCGCCACTTTCAAAGCCAAGATTAAGGCGCTGCCAGGGGTCGACACGGTCAGCTCGTTGCGGTACGCTCAATCGTCGCTCCATTCCGCCGCGCTGAAAAGCGGTGTAGGCGAGACGACGATTTCCGTCCTGGGCATTGACCCGGTCGAGTATCCGAAAGTATCGGGGATGGATTTTCAAAAAGGGAACGCTCAGGATGCTTTTAGCGCGCTGGCCGCCCGTGAACGTAATGTCATCGTCAACGGGATTCTGGCCGCCGGCACGAACTTACACGTTGGCGATGTCATTCCGCTGGTGACGACGTCGGGGAGACAAAATTATCGTGTCGTCGCCATTGGCGGCGAGGTGATGAGCATGAAGATCAACACGGCCTACATCTCGCAAGCGAATATGAAAGCAGATTTCCGCAAGAGCGAGGATATTTTCTACCAGGTTGATCTTGCGCCCGGCGCAGACCCCGCCGCGGTGGAGCAACGGCTGAGTCAAGTTGTAGAAGACTATCCGCAATTCCGCCTGGTGGCGGGCCGCGAGTACACGGCAGAATTCCGCAGGCAATATGATGCGATCTATGCGGGGTTCTATGTTCTGCTGGGCGTGTTGGCGTTCCCCTCGTTGATTGCCATCCTCAACACGCTGGCGATTGGCGTCATCGAGCGTACCCGCGAAATCGGCATGTTGCGCGCGATTGGGGCGACACGCGGTCAAGTGTGGAAGACGATTGTGGCCGAGGCGTTGTTGCTCGCTTCGCTGGGCACGGGGTTTGGCATCCTGGCCGGCTTGTACCTCAGTTACGTGTTCGTTCAGGGGATGAGCGCCAGCGGCATTTTCAAAGTGGCCTATACCTTCCCGCTGGCCGGAGTTCTGGCGGCCATCGCCGCGGGCTTGATCTTTGGCGTGCTTGCTGCGCTGGTTCCCGCGCGCCAAGCATCGAGCATGGAGATTATCAAAGCGTTACGGTACGAATAGGGGTTAGTGGATAGGGTTATTTTAACTGCGGAGATAAGAAATGAGTACCGACGAACTTAGCCGTGTAGCTACAGAGATTGCCGAATTTGTTATTGGGGAAGGGCGGGTAGAAGGCGAAGACAAAGAGTGGTGGTTGACCGCTCTGGGGCTTGAAGTTTTGCTTGAAGCAGATAATCGCGGTTACGAAAATGCTACCGAAATTGCCGAGGAAGCTGTTCGACTTCACACTAAAGCCTGATTTTGCTTGCCAAACCTCAATCGTGTATGGCTCAAGGGGAGCTTTATGCACCCTATCAAACTCGTCTTATTTTGAGATTTCGTTTATACTTGCAAAATCGTAACTACTCAGCCCTACCCCCACGACCGCCGACGGTTGACCGCTGACCGCCGAAAAGACAGGGTACAGGGCGAATTATGGCGGTCGGCAGTCTGCGGTCTGCGGTCAGGAATACTCAATTTTGGGTAGCCTGAGTAGTAACGCAAAATCAAATATTTGAACCGCCTGACCGAAGCGATAGCGGAAGGTGTTTTGTTAAAGGCGGAAGCCCGTGATACAATGGCCGAACTTAGAGAGACAAAGGGTAGGCTGGAGCGCGAACTACTCGCTATCGCTGAAAAAGAGGCGACCCGGGAGGATTATCGAAGGGCCGTTAAGGCCCTGCAATCTGCCAACCTCGAAGCGGAATTATGGGATATGTTGAAAAATTCGCCACTCTCCGGAGGAAAAAAGCCTGTTGGATTGGTTGGAAAGTCCAATGTAATTCTGAAAAATTACCTATACGAAAGTTAGTTATTGATAAGCCAGGCTCTCCCGCACGCTGATGCGAGTGGCGCTGCGGGAGGGCAGCCAACTGGCGACAATGGACAGCACGGTTACGATACCCAGCCAATACAACGCCCCGATGGGAGTATATTTGTAAACAATTTCACTTTCTAACGCCGCACCTAAAGCCTGGGTCATTAAGTAGCCGGCCGGGATACTCAGCGGCAGGGCAATCAGCCAGCTCAGCCAGCCCAAAAATAACCCTTCGCCGATAAACAGGCCGGCAACCCGCAACGACGAGGCCCCAATGGCCCGCATGACGCCGATTTCACGCCGCCGCTCCAGCACGCTGAGCGACAACACCCCGCTCAAGGCAATTCCACCGACCGCTCCAATAACAACGGCCATCACTGCCAGCAAACTGGCAATGATATTAAACTGATCGAGAACCATCTGGGTAATTTCCGAGGCGGTATCCCGGCCAAAGATACTTTGAGGGCTGACGTCCAGGTCGTGCGTATCATAAAATTTGCGCAGATTGCTGGCGACTCTAAGCTGGCTGGCGGCGTCGTTCTGCCGGGTCTGAATCCATACGGCGATGGCTTTACCGACGCTGCGCGTTTCTCGCAGCACCGTTTCTCTGGGTGCGTGAACCGAATCGGTAATGATGGGGTCAAACAACAAACCGACCACCAGCCACTTTGAATCGCCGTACAATTTTTGAGTCAAGATGATCCAATCACCTACTGTCACCCCCGCCTCTGCCGCTAATTTCTGGTTAAGGACAACGGCATAAGTATCGCCCGGTTCCAGCCAGCGGCCCGCTCGCAGTTGCGGCCCATAGAGGTTTGTCGGGATCGGCACGCCAAAAAAGGTGGCATCCTCGTCATCATTCGACTCAGGCCGGTCGGCCCGCCGGATAGTGCCACCGGCAAAGCCCCACATTTCCACAGCTTTGACCTCCGGCTGAGCTAAAGTTATGGTTTCAATCTGCTGAATACGCTCGCTGTCCTCAAAAAGCAGGCTGACATCAAAACGAAGGATGGAGAAAAGCAAATCGTCAAAAGTGTAAGTTACCGAATCCCCCACACTCATAATCATCATAAAAATCAAGCCGCTGCCCACGAGCGTGAGCTGGGTTAGAATAACCCGGCCTTTGTTACGAAAGGTATTGCTGATAACTAACAACCAAGTGCGCGATATATTTTGCAGGGTAGCCAACCAGCGGCCCATCCGTCCGGTAGAGGCGTTTAAACCATAAGTGCTGATCGCTTCGCGCACCGTGATTCTGGCCCCGGAAAAAATAGGGACCAGGGCGGCCAGCAGCGGAGAGAGCAAACAGATGCCAACTTGAGCCAGCACGGCCGGCCAGGAGATACTAAAGGCTTCCGGGGCGGCATTAAAGGCGCCGGTCAAAAACAGATTGAGGTGGTAAGCCCCAAGTGCGCCCAGGGGCACGGCCACCAGCAAGGCCAGCAGGCCGTAGATAAAAACCAGGGTGAGATAGGTGCGTAGAATTTGCCCGGTTTTGGCTCCAATCGCTTTCATAATGCCGATCTGGTTGACTTGCTGGGTAATAAGCGCATTGATGGTATTGTAGACCAGGAATAAGCCCAGGATTAGGGCCAGAACGGCCATAATCCCCATCACCAAAAAAATACCGTCCAGAGTGTCCTGGAAAAAGTGTTTGTTGGGGTTAGAAACCCGGCTGGGGGAAGCGCCAAAAGCCTCTATGTCGAGTTTTTCCAGGCGGCGATCCATGCGGTCGGCCAGGTTGGTGACAGCCGCTTCGTCAAAAACCGGGGCGCTGGCCGCAATCCGGTTAAAGTTCCGGTCTTCGGTGATCTGTCCCATCCGGTCGCGGGTGACATAAAATTGAGCATTGCCGCCAAAAGCCGGAGGCTGGCCCGTGGGGTTGTAAATCGTGCCGCCAATGTTAACTTCGTACTCGCGGTCATCCACTCGAATATAAACTTGACTGCCTTCCTGGATGCCAAAAGCTGTATCGGCGCCCTGTTCAACGGCAAAAACCTTTTCTTTGGGCCACTTGCCGCTCACCAGGCTAAGTTTGGCAAATTTTTGCTCTTCGTAATCATCACGAGCAATTAATCCGGCCGGTTTCCACTCGTCGGTCGGCTTCAACCGCCACTCGATGGTCGTTTCGATGTACCCTTCCACATCAACTACCCCATGGATGTTCTTCAAGCTCTCCAGGGTGTTGTCGTCAACCGCCGGGTCAACCCCCAAATTGATCATGGCCGGCGAAGATGATAACCAGATATCCGTCATTGCCTCGCGCATCAAGCCGCTGCTGCCGATAATCATGCCAATAGCAAACGCACCCATGGCAATAATGAGCACAATTTGCAGGGTGCGCCCTTTGTTATGCCAGAGATCGCTCCAGATTTTGTGATTGATAACGTCCATGTCGCCTCTAAGAAGTTGTGTATCGTCTGTCTGATCAAGAGTAACGCGAAAGTGTAACCCCGTTATCACGAGTTTGTCGCAAATTTGTCGCAAATACTCCTGGGGTAATCTTTAATGCCCTAAGGCTTTACGTTGCATCTTCTGAAAAGTTGCAGAGGGTGAGAGGAGGATCAAGGCCCGGATTGTACGCCCACCTGTAGCCGGTAAACCAGTTCAGATCCCAGCCAAGCCGTCGTCACAACGGCTACAACGCCGGTGGCTAACAGTCCCAGGTAAAACCAGCGATGGCGAACCAAGACATTAGCCCAACGGAAACGCATGTAGATGATGAGGCTGTTGATAATCAAAAGGGCAAAAGCTGCGGTGATATGTAAATTAACAGTGTCACGGCGGGGATCGTTTAATTCAAGCCGGCTCTGGTCGATCAAACCACTCAGGCTGGATACCAAGATGGCGAACCAGCTCAAGGTGAAGCTCCAGTAGGCAAAGCGTTCAAAATCGGCCTGGCCCCTCCATAGGTAGACAACGGTGAGCAGGACTCCCAACAGAAAAATAGCTATCGGGAAATGAACGGTCATAGGGTGGAGAGGATGGCCGAAGAGGGACGCGAAGCGGGAAGTAGGGAGTAGGAAGTAGGAAGTAGGGAGTAGGGAGTAGGAAGTAGGAAGTAGGGAGTAAGAAGTAGGGAGTAGGGAGTAGGGAGTAAGAAGTAAGAAGTAAGAAGTAAAAAGTAAAAAGTAAGAAAGCATTGTCTTTCCCCTACTCCTTACTCATTGCTTTGCGTTCCTATTTCCTTTGCCAGCGTGGTTTTTTGGCCGGCCAGGTGTTCTTCGTAGCGGGCCAGGGCAAAAAGGAGAGAGGAGAGGCGGTTAAGATAGCGAATAATCGCTTCATTTTCCAGCTCGTCCTGGTGCATGACCCGGGCTACGCATCGTTCGGCCCGGCGAATGATTGTACGGGTCACATCCAGGTAAGCGCTGATGAGAGTATCGCCGGGCACAACAAATTGGGTCAAAGGTGGAAATTCAGCACCCAACCGGTCTGTTTCGGCTTCCAGCCAGGCGACCCGGTCGAGAGTCAAACGAGTCGGGAGTTCTACGCCAGGGGCAGTGGCGAGTTCGCCCATCAGAATCCACAAATCGCGCTGGGCCTGCAAGATGAGTTTTTTAGTCCGCTCGCTGGCCGCGGGAACGGCCCGCACCAGGCCCATAAAAGAACTAGCTTCATCTAATGTGCCGTAGGCTTCAGGCCGCACATCATATTTAGGGACCCGTTCTTTGCCCAGGAGGCTGGTGTAACCTTCATCACCCTGGCGAGTATAGAGGATCGTCTGTTTAGGCATTTTTTCTTAATTTTTCCAGGGACTGTTGGGCTTGCTGGCGAACCCCCTTGTGAGGATCTTTTAATAGAGCAGTGAGCGGTTCAATAGCTATTTGATTTTTGATTTTACCGAGCGCCTCGGCTGACCAATAACGCACCGCCGGTTCAATATCACCCAAAGATTTGATCAGAGCCTTAACCGCCTTAGCTTTGTTCAAAGCCTTGATGTCGCGTTCAGCGCACATGCGCCCCAGGGCCACAGCCGAACCATAACGGGCGTCAAGGTCGCCGTCATTCAACAAAGTTTCAATAAGAGCCTCGATGGCCTCGTCGCCCAACTGGTTGAGTTGATAAATGGCAAACTCGTGCTTGGCCGGCTCATCTAACTCACTCAGAAGCCGTTCCAATCTTTCTTGCTTTTGCCGCGCCTCTTTTTCCGTCAAGATTTGGGAACGCTCGGCTTGCAAGCGCCGCCGCGTTGCCTGCATTTCTTCACGTTTGGCTTTGGCTCGTTCCAGGTGCGCCCCGCAATGAACACAATAAACGGCATCGATGCGATTTTCAGTGTAGCACAAAACACACTCGGCTTTGAGCGAGGTCCCACAGTTGGAACAGAAGCGTTTCTCTTCGTGGTTAGGCGTTTGGCATTGAGGGCAAACAATCGTCTGGTCGGTGACCAGGTCGGTCACCATCAGGGTTGAACCGCAATTACCACATGAGAATTTTTTATTGGGCAGGAAATCGCCGGAGAGGGGAGCGCCGCAGCTAGGGCAGGCTAACTTTTCGATTTTCATGGGGCAACCTCAATAAGTAAAAGATCTAAACAAAGATAAACTAAACCAATTTCTCTAAAAAGTCAGCCTCGGTTCGCTGCCGGGCGGTGACTTGATAAAGCGTCATTTCGGCAGGGGTTACATCTGCTGCTGTTCGGGCCATTTTTCTTCATCCAGCCGCAAATTAGCCACAACATCCAAATCCCAATCGGCGATACGGCCGCGCTGTAAATGCCAATAAGCGGCCGCGCCAATCATAGCGGCGTTATCGGTGCAAAGGGCCAGGGGAGGCACCCGCACCGGCCGCCCGGCTTCAGCCATCATCTTGTTACGCAAAAGAACATTGGCCGAAACACCGCCGGCCAGCAGGATTTCGGTCACATTGTACTTTTCAGCGGCTGCTTTGGTCTTGCTGACCAGAGCATCAACCACGGCCATTTGAAATGAGGCCGCAATGTCGGCAACCGGCAGGGTGCGCAGCGGGAGTTGTCCGTCCGGTTTGGCCGTTCCCGCTTGCGGAAACTTATCTGTATATTTTTGGATCACCCGCAGCACGGCCGTTTTTAAGCCGGAGAAACTGAAATCGAGGGAACCATCGCCCAGGCGGGCGCGGGGAAATTTGTAGGCATTAGGATTGCCGCCTTGGGCCGCTTCTTGAATAGCCGGGCCGCCGGGAAAGCCGATGTCCAGCATGCGGGCCACCTTATCGAAGGCCTCGCCGGCGGCGTCGTCAATCGTACGGCCCAAAATCTCGTAATCGCCATGAGCACGGATAAGCACCAGCTCGGTATGTCCCCCCGACACAATCAGCGATAGGACTGGAAATTTAATCGGCGGTGGTTGTCCAATACGCTCGGTGTCCAGCCAATTTGAGTAGAGATGTCCCTCCAGGTGATTGACCCCAATCAGCGGGATCCCCAAAGTTAAGGCAATTCCTTTGGCCGCGTTGATCCCCACCAGCAGGCTGCCCGCCAACCCCGGTCCATAAGTGACGCCAATAGCGTTTAACTCATTCCAACCGGTCCGAGCCTCGATCAAGGCGTCCTGAATGACCGTACCAATCGCCAGAATATGCTGGCGCGAAGCTACTTCGGGGAAAATGCCGCCGTAACGCCGGTGTATATCAATTTGTGAGGCAACCACATTGGATTTGATATGGTAGCCATCCACAATCACCGCCGCCGCGGTTTCATCACAGGAGGTTTCGATAGCGAGAATTTTGGTCATTTTTCTTAAATTCTCCCCTCGCGCCAGGCGGTCAGCACTTCGAGATTCGATTGAAACGTGATATTCTCCGGTAATTCGTTGGGGCTAAAGAAGCTCACTTCTTCGGCGTCGTCGCCGGGTAAAGAAGTTCCCCCGTTAATTTTACCCTGGTAAATGATTAATATCCCACTACCCCGGAAATTTTCATAATAAAAGACATCAATCAAGCGGGTGATGTCCACTTCATAGCCGCTTTCCTCTTTACACTCGCGGATGGCCGTTGCCTGCGGCGTTTCGCCCAGTTCCATAAACCCACCGGGCAAACACCATGTCCCCCGCGCCGGGTCGACATTACGCTTGACCAGCAGAACCCGGTTGTCGCCGGTCAAGGCCAAAACCGCCGCCCCAACTTTAGGGTCAATAAACTGGACAAAGCGGCAGGTTGGATCGGAACAAACCCGCCGCATGCGGCCATAGGCCAAACGGTCGACCATCTCTTTGCCGCAGCGAGGACAGTAGCGGTAGCCATGCCGCAACGAAGCTGCTTCTTCAGCGGTCAGGGTAATTTCGTCGGTAGAGTTAGTCATAGTAAGAATACACTATTGTTGTGATTTGTGAATTGTAATATATTTTCAGATTTTGCATCAGAAAACACTTAGGATTTTCACAGCAAGGATACCTTTAATTTCGCAATTTGCAAAGTTGAGCAAGCCCTACTTTTTGACTAATAACCCCAAAAATTGGATAATAGGGTCTTACTCTGTCAGGTTAAACCTGTAAATGAATTGGGTGTGTTTCATTTGAGTTGAAAATACCTCCGGAGTGCGGAATTTATTCCGCTTTTTAGAGGAAGCAGAATGAATTCTGCACTCCTTCAACCAATTTGAAACACACCCAAATGAATTTATGATTGTTACCTTATCGTCGACCAGCCCGGAGGGGCCGGTACAAGTATCATTCTCGTTTCAATCAAAAGGAGTTTTATTAT
>CAZUNT010000018.1:43226-60055 GCA_964622215.1 uncultured Caldilineaceae bacterium | reverse complement strand
CTGTTTGCCTCTATACTTTAGATAATTCGTTTCTGTCTGTTTGCTGCTTCCAGACCGGCTAATACTTATACCCCGGCCGGCTGGTTTATTATATTTCCTCTTACAACTTGAACCGGCAAAACGAAGATCATTTGTAAACCTTATTATGAATAAGGAGGTCTCACGTGTCGCGATCTCAACAGAGCTGGCTTGGCCAGACGATTGCCGGGCGCTACAAAATAGAGGCGTTGCTGGGTCAGGGGGGCATGTCAACAGTTTACCGGGCGACTGATCCCAACTTACGACGTACTGTAGCAGTTAAGTTGATCCACTCCCACTTATCGAATGATCCCCAGTTTGTGCGCCGCTTTGAACAAGAAGCGGCGGCCGTGGCCCAATTACGTCACCCCAATATTATTCAGGTTTACGATTTTAATCACGACGACGATATTGGCATCTACTACATGGTGCTGGAATATGTGCCAGGGGACACGCTGCAAGCCCGGCTCGCCGCCCTCAATGCGGTTCGGCAACGAATGTCTGTAGCCGAGACGGTTTATATTACCGGCGCTATTTGTGATGCTGTCGCTTATGCCCACCAGCACGGCATGATCCATCGTGACCTCAAACCGGCCAATGTTATGCTGAATCCCCAAGGGCAGCCTATTTTGACGGATTTCGGCGTGGCTAAAATGCTGGGTGAGTCTAACCAGACTGCCGCCGGATCGGTGATCGGTACGGCGCTGTATATGTCGCCCGAACAGGCCCGGGGTGAGCGGCCTGACGAGCGCTCTGATATTTATTCCATCGGCGTGATGCTGTATGAGATGATTGCCGGAAGGCCGCCTTTCCAGGCCGACTCGGCCGTCAGCCTGATGATGAAACATGTTACCCAGCCGGTTCCAGACATTCGCCAGATCAATAAGAGTGTGCCTGATCTGCTCGTGGGTGTAACCAAAAGAGCTTTGGCCAAAGAGCCGGCGGAGCGCTACCGCACGGCAACCGAGATAGCCCTGGCCTTGCGAGCGACTGATTTGTTGGGCCGGGAAGCTATGCTGGAGACCGTCAGGCCAAAAGCCAGGCACACCTCCAGTTCCGTTATCGCCGGGTCTTCGGCGGTATCGCCGGCCATAGCCGCACCGGCCTGGAAAGGTAATTCGCTGTTGTGGCTCCTCGGTGTTGTGAGCGTTGTTCTGGTTCTCGGCCTGGGTTCGGGTTTGTTTTGGTTATTCTCCGGCTCCCGGCAAAGTTCAGCTTCAACCGTAGAAACGTCACTTACGTCGTTAGGTGAGAATTCAGCCTGGCCTTCATCTGAAAAAATGGTGAAAATTAGCGCGGGCAGTTACACGGTTGGCCGGGATGCGCCGGGTCAGAACTATGCCCCACCTCGGCAAGTCCAACTGACCGATTTTTGGCTCGACCAGTACGAGGTGACGAATGCCCAGTATGCTGAGTTCCTGACCGCAATCAAAAATCAACCGCCGGGCAGTTGGCTGGAAGGAAAATTCCCGGCCGGCGAGGAGAAATTTCCGGTCAAAGGGATTGGCTGGGAATTGGCCGGCGCTTACTGTCACTGGGCCAAAAAACGCCTGCCGACAGAGACGGAGTGGGAAGTTGCCGCTCGTGGGCCGGAGGGTCGTCTCTATCCCTGGGGAGACGACCAGGGCGCGGTTAAGCTGCCTCAGAGTGGTGTTTATGCGGTTGGCAGCAAGCCGACCAATCAAAGCGCTTTTGGCCTGTTCGACATGGCCGGCAACGTTTGGGAGTGGGTTGGCGAACCGTATGCGCCGGTAGCCGCCGGTCAGCGGGTATTGCGAGGGGGAGAAAATGGCTTTCTCAAGGATATGGCCTATCGCCTGAGCGGTCCTCCCGACCAGGAGTCTATCATCAAAACAGCAGGTGTTCGCTGCGCTGCTGATAAGGTCAACGAAATCCAAAGCGAAAGTGTCCAGGTAGAGGGGGTGCTGTTTCAGGATAACTTTGCCAATTCAGGCAGCGGCTGGCCGATTTTGAGCGAAGGGACTTATTTCTTTGGCTACCATCCCCCCGATTATTACCACGTCGAAGTCGGTCAAGCGAAGGCTCGTACAGTTGTTTCGCACCCCCCCAGTTTGGCGGATGTGACGCTTGAAACCAAAGCCCTGGTTGACCACACCACGACAGAGTATGGCAATTTTCGCTATGGTCTGGCCCTGCGCCGGTCGGGCGATTTATACTATGCTTTTACCATTTCACCTCGAACTGGAACCTGGCAGGTACTCAAAAGCTTATCTACCGGCCTGCAAGTGCTGGCCGAGGGTAAAGTTGACAGCCTGCATGGTTTCGCGCCGCCAGGTTTTACCCCCGATAAACCGGATATCCTGCGAGTCGATGCCCGGGGAGCCGATTTTATTTTTCACATCAATGACCGGCCCATCATTCAAGTGAACGACGCCGATTATGCCACAGGTGAGCTGGGTTTCTTTGTCGAAACCTTTGACGAAACTCTGACGCATATCCATTATGATGAACTGGTGGCGCGGCAGGTCGAATTTGAGGCTATACCCTAACGTTATTTTGGAGGAGTTGGTTATTGACAATCCATTAGAGTTATGATAGAATTTTGGCTGGTTATGCACACGTGTGCGTAAAGTCAGGTTATCCTTTCCGATTTGTCAGTTCTATCCGGAGGCCTTGTGCCGGTTACCATTAAGGACATCGCCAAAGTTGCCGGTGTATCGCATACCACAGTTTCTCGCGCTCTAAAGGGCAACCCGGTTATTAGCCTGGAAACGACCGAACGGATTCAACAACTGGCCCGAGAGATGGGTTATGTGCCCAGTGCGGTGGCTCAAAGTTTGCTTTCCCGGCGGACTCAAACAATCGGGATGGTCATTACCACCATTGCCGACCCCTTTATCGTCCAGGTGGTCAAAGGGGTTGAACAGGTAGCTCAGGATGCCGGTTATAGTGTTTTCCTCAGTTCATCCTATAACAATCCTGAGCGAGAAGTGGCCGTAGTCGAGACATTTCAGCGGCGCCGGGTAGATGCAATTATCGTAACATCCTCCCGGGTGGGTAGCTTGTACAGTTCGCAATTGGATCAAATTAAGGTACCCATCGTCTTGATCAATAACCAGGAGGAAGGCGAATATCTCCGTTCGGTGACTGTCGACAATAAGCAGGGGGCGCAGTTGGCAGTGGAGCATTTGTTGGCGCTGGGCCATCGGCGGATTGGTTACATTGGAGCCACCGACCGGCCTAAATCGAACGATCAGCGATTGGCCGGTTATTACCTGGCCCTGGAATGGGCCGGGATTACGCCTGAGCCGACGTTTATTCTGTCGCCGGAGGTTTCTGGTGACTTTGCCCGGGGACAGGCGGCGTTGGAGCCTTTTGTGACGGCCGGCGTAACTGCCGTTTTTTGCTACAATGATCTCACCGCAATTGGGCTACTGGCCGCTTGCCATCAACATAACCTTCCTGTTCCTCGAAAACTTAGTATTATCGGCTTTGATGATATTGAGCCAACCTTATTTGTTCTTCCCCCTTTGACTACTATTCGTCAACCTCGTCTTGAACTGGGACGATTGGCTATGAAAATGGTGCTTGACCTGCTCAATGGGCAGGAAGCGATTGACCAGATTTTGCCTGGTGAATTGATTGTGCGCCAATCTACGGCGCGAATTTCTGAAGAGTATTAGCCTACTATTATTTTTCAAAGGAGAATGTCATAGATGACCACCAAAGTTAATGTTGGACTCATCGGTGCGGGCCGGATTGGCCGGGTTCACGCCGAAAACTTAGCCTATCGTATCCCCGAGGCCAATGTTGTGGCCGTATCTGACGTGATGTTGGATGCGGCGAAAAAGTGCGCCGCCGATTTCCAAATTCCGGCTGCTTACCAGGACCACCGAGCTATTCTGGAAGACAAAGCTGTTGAAGCCGTCATTATCTGCTCCAGCACTGATACCCACGCCCGGTTTATCGTTGAAGCTGCTGAAGCGGGTAAACATATTTTTTGTGAAAAGCCGATTGCGCTTGACCTGACCGTCATTGACGAAGCGCTGGCTACTGTGGATCGAGCCGGGGTGGCCCTGCAAGTTGGTTTTAACCGGCGTTTTGACCCCAACTTCAAACAGGTCCACGACATGGTGACCGCGGGCAAAGTTGGCACGCCCCACCTGGTTCGTATCAGTAGCCGTGACCCTGCTCCCCCGCCTGTGGAATATATCAAGGTTTCGGGCGGCATCTTCCTTGATATGACGATCCACGATTTTGATATGGCTCGTTACCTCATCAACGACGAGGTTGAAGAAGTTTATGCTACCGGCGCGGTCTTGGTTGACCCGGCCATTGGCGCAGCGGGCGATGTGGATACCGCTGTGATTACCCTGCGTTATGCTGGCGGCGCTATTGGGACCATTGATAACAGCCGCCAGGCTGTCTACGGTTACGATCAAAGGGTCGAAGTTTTTGGCTCCAAAGGAGTGGTAGTGGTGGCCAATAATACCCCTCACACCGCCGTTTACAGCAACGCCGAGGGAGTCCAATCGGCCAAACCCCTTTACTTTTTCCTGGAACGTTACACCGAAGCCTATGTGGCCGAGATGAAAGCCTTTATCGAATGTATCCGCCGTGGTACTCCACCCCCGGTTACCGGCCTCGATGCCCGCATCCCGGTGGTCATAGGGCTGGCGGCCTGGAAATCGTATCGAGAAAACAGACCGGTGAAATTGAGCGAAATCTAGTTAATTGACAATTGACAATTGACAATTGTCAATTAGTAGAAGGGAGGGATATTTATAGCGTTATTTTAAGTTGGGCGAAAGAGGTAATTATTGACATCATTATCGAGGTATGTTATACTCCGCCACGCACACGTGTGCGTAAGTGGTAAAAACATTTTCGTTTATTAAAATCACTTTCCAAAAAATTTTTGTAACCAATGGAGGTTCTACAGCAATGAAAGGTTTATTACTCAACGCCAATTGGAGTCCCCGGCCTGATTATCATGTGTCGGACTGGGAAGAGGAAACCGGGAAAGCCATCACCGGCAGCAGCGTCTGGCGCTATCCCAAGCTGGAAGTTACCGAGCGGCCCGACCCCAAGGTTGCTCCCGACCAGATTTTGCTAGAAGTAAAGGCCTGCGGTGTGTGCGGCTCCGACCTGCACTTCTATGAAACCGACTCCGACGGCTACATGCTCTACCCCGGTCTGACCAAATTCCCGGCGATCACCGGCCACGAACTGTCCGGCAAAGTGGTCGAAGTGGGTAAAGAGGTCAAGGATTTGAAGGTGGGCGATATGGTCACCGTCGAAGAGATGATCTGGTGCGGCCACTGCACCCCCTGCCGCAACGGCTTCCCCAACCACTGCACCAACCTGGAAGAAATCGGTTTCACCACCGACGGCGGCTTTGCCAACTACCTGGCCATCGGAGCCAAGTTTGCCTGGAAGATCAACGCCATTGCCGAGCGCTTTGGCGATGAAAAGAAAGCCTATGAAGTGGCGGCCTTGACCGAGCCAACCTGCGTTTCCTACAACGCCATGTTCTCCCGAGCCGGCGGATTCAAGCCGGGCCACTTTGTAGCTATCTTCGGCGCCGGCCCCATCGGTTTGGCTGCCATTGGCCTGGCCGAAGCTGCCGGAGCCGGTAAGATTGTGTCCTTTGAAGTGATGCCCGAACGCCGCGAGTTGGCCAAGAAACTGGGCGCTGACTTTGCCTATGACCCCCGCGAGGCCAGAATCTCCGATGTGTTGATGGACCTGAGCAAGGGCGAAGGCTTCAACTTCTTTGTCGAAGCTGCTGGTGCGCCGCACCTGGTGGTGCCGGAGATGGTCAAGAGCCTGGCCGTCAACGCCAAGATCGTCCAAATTGGCCGCGCGGCCAAGGACGTGCCGATGTACCTGGAAACCTTCCAGGTTCGCCGCTCCCAGTTCTTTGGAGCGCAGGGCCACTCCGGCGATGAAAACTTCCCCAACGTCATCCGCATGGTCGCTTCGGGCCGGTTGGACCTCAGCCCGATGATTACGGCCCGTTTCCCGCTCAAAGACGCTGTGGCTGCCATCGAGCAGGGCACCAAGCGTACTGACGGCAAGGTAATGGTCTTCCCGAACTAAGTAAACGTTTGTCGACCACACCCCTACCTTAACCCTCCCCCTGCCAGGGGGAGGGCCAGGGTGGGGGTCGGTCATCGATGGCCCACAACCCTACAAGGAGGTAGTAAGCGTTGAGCACGGCAAATGGCCCAGTGATAGCCATGCAGGGTATTATCAAGAACTTTGGCCCTATCCAGGCTTTGCGCGGTATAGATCTCCAACTTAACCGGAATGATGTGTTGGGGTTGGTTGGGGATAACGGCGCCGGGAAATCCACCCTCATGAAAGTACTCACGGGGGTGTATAAACCTGACGGTGGAACCATCTTTCTGAACGGCCAGCCGGTTCATTTCGAAAGCCCTCATGATTCTCGATTGGCGGGGATTGAAATGGTTTACCAGGACCTGGCTCTGGCAGGTAACCTGCATGTAGCCGGCAATATTTTTTTAGGACGGGAAATGACCCGCCACTACTTGAAGGGCTTTATTAAGCTGTTAGATCACAAGGGTATGTTCCATGAGGCCACCAAACTGCTGGAACGGCTGCATATTGATATCGAGTCGGTCGGGTTAAGGGTTGAAACGTTGTCCGGGGGACAACGCCAGGCGGTGGCCATCGGGCGCTCGGCCGGTTTTGAGGCTCAGGTAGTCATTATGGATGAGCCAACGGCGGCGCTGGCGGTACGCGAGGTGGGGAAAGTGCTTGACCTTATCCAGGGGTTGAAAGAGCATAATGTGTCGGTTATCCTCATTAGCCACCGGATGCAAGATATCTTTACCGTTTGTGATCGGATTGCCGTTTTGCGGCAGGGGAAAAAAGTAGGAGATTTACCACGCGCAGCGACCTCAATGGATGAGGTTGTCGCTCTTATCACCGGCGCTCAGGAAAAGGCGTTGATGAGTGATCAGGAGGTAGCCTGATGTCTGTGTCAACCACTCCCACAAGTTCCCGTATCGGCCGGTTGCCCTGGTTCAGAGTCCTGCTAGACCGCTTTGGCATTACCCTGGCCCTGATCCTCTTGATGGCCATCCTGGCTGTTCTGTCGCCCGAATTTTTCCTGAGCCAGGAGAATCTGACGAATGTGGCCCGCCAAACCTCGGTCAATGCGTTGTTGGCCCTGGGACAATTTTTGGTTATCCTGACGGCCGGTATTGATCTTTCAGTGGGCGCAATCATGGCCCTCTCCATGATCTTGACGGCTCTCTCAACCCACAATTTGTATAACTGGTATGCTAATTACTACGCTCAGGCCGGTATCACGACCCTGCCGGCTCCCCAAGACCCCCTGACTTTAATAGTGATTAGCCTTGTGGCCCTGATCATCGGGCTAGGCGCCGGATTTTTCGTCGGTCTGGTGAATGGCTGGGGTACCACCAAACTCAAATTGCCGCACCCTTTTATTATGACCCTGGGCATGTTGAACATTGCCCGTGGCGCTACCGACCTAATCAGCGGGGGCGCGCCTATCACCGGTCTTCCCAAACAACTGCGGGTATTTGGGGCGGGCAATATCGAACTCTTTCAACTGGCTGATGGGCAGTGGCTTGTGATACCGGTTGCTCTATTGGTGGTCATCAGCGCCTACTTTTTAGTCTGGTTTTTTCTGGCGCAAACCCAAACGGGGCGACATATCTATGCCGTTGGCGGCAATCCGCAATCAGCGCTTTACGCGGGTGTGAACGTAAATCGAGTTTTAAACTTGGTTTACATGCTCTGTGGTGGCTTGGCCGCCCTGGCGGCCCTGGTGCTGGCCGGCCGGACCAACTCGGGCTTCCCTAAGGCCGGCCTTGGGGCCGAGCTTGACTCTATTGCGGCGGTGATTATAGGAGGAGCAAGCTTTTTTGGCGGCCGGGGTACGGTTATTGGCACCTTCGTCGGCGTCTTGATTATGGGTTTTATTCGGAATGGCTTAAATTTGCTGAATGTTTCCGTCTTTTGGCAGGAGATAGCAATTGGGGCCATCATTATCGCCGCTGCTTTTGTTGATGTTTTGCGGCGTCGTGCGGCCAATACATAAGGCAGGGAAGGGTACCTCACCAATGACAGATCTGTTTTATGGCAAAACCTACCCGATGTTCTGGTTAGCCCTGGTGTTGCTGATAGTTGCGCTGGGCTGCCGGTTAACGGTGCCAGGTGGTGATTTTCCACCGACAACCCCAACTCCCAGCCAGCCCACCCCTACGCCGGTTATTTTGGGTTTTGAGAGTACCCCTCAGGTGAAACCGACCAACACCCCGCTGCCGCCTCCACCCACCCCCACACCTCGGCCTTCACCCACCCCTACCCTTCAGCCTTCGCCCGCCTCAACCCGGAGTACCGAGGTGGAGCCGGCGGTCAGCCCGACTGAAATGGTTGAAACCCCCGCCACGTCAGAGCCAACGCCAAACGTCGCCGCCAGGACCGAGATGGTCGAGATTCCGGCCGGCTCCTTTACCATGGGTTATAACGGTGGGCTTGACGATGAGAAACCGGAACATCAAGTGGATTTACCTGTTTTTCAGATAGATATGTTTGAGGTAAGCAACGCTCAGTTTGCTGTTTTTGTAGAAGCGGCTGCCTACCAAACCGAGGCAGAGCAAGCGGGCAGCAAACGGACGTGGCGCACCGAGTACACCGAAGGCAAAGACAACGTGCCGGTGGTGCGGGTAAGCTGGAATGACGCCGCCGCTTATTGTAAGTGGGCGGGCCAGCGTTTGCCGGCTGAGGCCGAGTGGGAAAAGGCTGCCCGCGGCCCGGAGGGCCTACTTTACCCCTGGGGCAATACTTTTGACCCGGCCGCGGCGAACGGTAAGAATAGCGGCCTACGTGGCCCGGTCGCGGTGGGTAGTTTTGGTGGTGGGGTCAGTCCCTACGGCCTTTTTGATATGGCCGGCAATGTGTGGGAGTGGACCGATAGCTGGTACCAGGCCTACCCTGGCAGCGCGGTTGGCTCGGCCTACTATGGCGAACAATTTCGGGTGCTCCGAGGCGGGGGCTGGTTCGACGCTGAATCTGAACTCCGCACAACTCGACGGAGCGCCAATGTGCCGACCGCCGCCAATAACGACATCGGCTTTCGGTGTGCTAAATGAGACGAATGAGGAGAGCTTGTGTTTAATAAACTAATCAAAATTCGAGGAGGGATTTTATGAAAAACCGCATCGTAACTCTAATGCTGTTGTTAGCGTTGTTGCTCAATGTTGGGGCAACTGTCGCCTATGCTGCGCCTCCCGGCGCGGTAGAACCGGTGGCCTGCGCCGAAGATTACACGGTTCAGTTGGCCGACTCGTTGAGCGGCCTGGCCGACCGCTTCCTGGGTGACACAATGGCTTATCCGGCCATTGTGCTGGCTACCAACCTGGCCTCTATAGCGGATCCCAGTTATGGCGTGATTGTAGACCCCTATATTGTTGAGCCAGGCCAAAAGTTATGCATTCCCAGTGAAGCCGATGCCAAAACATTGCTGGCGCTGCGCTTCAAAATCCACCTGGAAACCAAAGATATTGGCCCCAATAACCCCTTCTGGCAAACTGTTTGGGATGGCGCTCAGGCTATGGCCGATAAGTGGTTAGGAGTCATTGAGTACAGTGTGAATGCGCCTACCTCTGAATCCGATGTTGACGTGCAGATTGCTCAGCTTGAAGACGCCATCACTAAGGGGGTTAATGCTATGGTGGTTGCCCCAACCGATGCCTCGGCTTTGAACCCCACCTTTGACCGGGCTAAAGCGGCCGGTATTCCGGTGCTTATCATCGATAGTAACACCACCTGGCCTGACAAATTGACCTTTATCGGTACCGACAACAAGGCGGGCGGCAAGCTGGCTGGCGACTATATCTGCTCAAAAGTGGGTAATGGCGGTAAAGTTGCCATCATCTCCGGCCAGGAAACCGCCTCCAGTATTGCCGACCGGGTAGCCGGCGCTCAGACGGGTTTCGAGGCATGCGGAGCCAACGTGGTAGCCAAGATTTCCGGCGACCATAGCCGCGCCGGTGGTCAGTCGGTTATGGAAGACATTCTGGCTTCTAACCCGGATGTGCAAGCCATCTTTGCCATCAATGATAACGAAGCCCTGGGCGCGGTCGAGGCGCTCAAGGCGGCCGGGAAGCTGGCGGACGTGATCGTAGTCGGCTTTGATGCTAACCCTGACGCCATCGCCTCTATCCTGAATAAGGAAATGTCCGCCACTGTGGCCCAGGCGCCGGCCAACATGGGTGGTTACGGCCTGGCCTGGGGTTTGAATGCGTTGTTAGGTTTAAAGGTCGAGCCGCTGGTTGATACCGGCACCACCCTGGTCACGGCAGAAAACGCCGCTCAATTTCAATAGATTGATCCGATAAGTGCTCTCCTCAATCGTCTTGGCGTGGAGACGCTGTCAGTGGCAGCGCCCCCACGCCCCTTTCAATTTGGAAAAAAATAGGTTATCTTGCAGGCGAGAAATGTTTTTGAGGCAAGTTTATGACTAAAACTCTCAATCTTGGGGTGATGGGCTTGGGACAAATGGGACAAATTCATGTCCGCAGTGTAGCTATGTTACCCAATGCCCGTTTACATGCTGTTGCCAGTTACCGGGCTGACGTAGCTCGGCAAGTAGCGGCGCGTTATCAACCGGCGCGAGTGTATACCGATTATCCCAGCTTTTTAGCCGACCCCGACCTCGACGCCGTGATTATTGCTACGGCTATTGATGATCACCCGGCCCACATTATTCAGGTGGCTGAGCGTGGTCTCCATATCTTTTCTGAGAAACCCATCGGTTTTAAGTTGGCTGAGGTTGGCCAGGCCCTGGCGGCGGTGGAAAAGGCCGGCGTCCATTTCCAAATCGGTTTTATGCGGCGTTTTGATCCGGCTTATGCGGCGGCCAGGCAAAAAATTGAAGCTGGAGTCATTGGCCGCCCGGTCATGCTACGGGCTAACAGCCGCGACCCCTTTTGGCCGGAGAAACAAGATGCACCAGGCCACAATACCCTCTTGCTCGATTTGGGCGTTCACGGTTTTGATGAGGCGCGCTGGCTGATGGGTAGTGAAGTGACCGAAGTCTACACTATTGGCGGGGCGCTGGTATATCCAAAGTTGGGCGAATTTGGCGACGCGGATAACGCCATTGTCAGCCTTAAGTTTGCCAGCGGCGCTATCGGCACGCTGGACTTTAGCCGCAATGCGCGCTATGGATACGATATCCGGGCGGAAGTCCTGGGGGATGCGGGTGCGTTACAGATTGGCGGTTTGCAACAGACCCAGTTGCTCAACTTGACCCCCACCGGCGTGGCCCACGATGTTTACCCCTGGTATCCGGAACGTTTCGGCAGGGCTTTTGAGGCGGAGATAGCCGCTTTTGTGGCTGCCCTGCAAGCCGGGCGCGCCTCCACCCCCGGCCCGCTTGATGGCCGTAAAGCTACCGAAATCGGCCTGGCGGCGGTTAAGTCGCTGGTAAGTGGCCGGCCGGTTCAATTATAAATGTGTTGGGTAGAGACGGGTCTCAGACCTGCTTTTATAAGCTAATCATAACAAACCTAGGAGGTAACAAACAATGTCAAATTCTAAGGATAAAGCTGCTGTACCGGAAGGGCTGCTGGCTACCAATCAGCCTGACCTGTTTTTTGAAGACAATGCGGTTGGCCGGATGAAGAAAGAAATCTGGGAGGCCAGCGACGAACAGATTGACGCTATTTTAGCGGAATACGGCATGCCCTCACCGGTAGAGTGGGGCAAAGCTGGCTCTTACATCCAGACCACCGTTCGCTGGAAGGTGGTCGAGGAGCGCCGCAAAAACGACGTCCTCTTCATTCCCGTCGGCTGTACCGAGAATCACGGCCTGCATCTGCCCACAGCGACCGATACCCTCTTTGTCAGCCAGATTGTCGAGGGCGTGCGCCGCTTTACGGCTAAACGCGGCGCCCCCTGTTCCTTGTCGCTGCCGCCGTTGAATTTTGGCACGCATCCCTTCCATCATATGGGTATGGCGGCCACCTGCATCGTCCGCGAAGACGTCGCCCGCGAGATGCTGATTGACGCGATGTTGGGCCTGTGGAACGATGGCTGGCGCAAGCAAATCCTGATCAACAACCACGGCCAACTGTGGATGTTGGAGTCGGCCATCCAGGAACTCCAGAAGCGCTACCAACTGCCCGGTATCTTCCGGGTGATCGACTGGCACCGGGCCGTGCGCGAGTTCTTCCGCGAGAAAAAATTTGGCGGCGAGTACGGCACCACCTTTGTCCACGCCTGCGAAGCCGAAACCTCGTTGGGCCTGTACCTCTTCCCGGACATGGTGGATATGAAGTACGCCGTCAACACCCAGGGCAAATCCTATCTGCCGGAAGGTCACTTTGATAAGTCGGTTGAGCCCTATCGCCGGCCCAGCCGCTGGTCTGAGGGCGAAGGTCACTTTGCCATCGAAATTGCGGCCACCCCGGAAGGAGTGGTGGGTCATGCCGCCGATGGGACCGCTCAAAAGGCCAAGCGCCCGTTGGCGGCCATTCTGCGTTACCTGACCCTGTTCCACGACGACATTCTGGAAGCCTTCCCGGCCGGCAAAGTCCCGCCTGTGGAGGAAATCACCTTGCGTACCGCCGAAGAGATGGAACCCTTCTTGCGTGAACCGCAAAGCCCCGGTTGGAAATCGGTCTATGCTCTGCCGATGATTGGACAAAGATCGACGTTCTAATCCTCGGTGGTTGCAAATTTTTGACCGCTGCCAGCAGTTGTGGTACTGTAAAGGAAAGCCGGGGGATTTTTGTAGATTCCCCGGCTTTTTCTATACTAAAACAAATTCATAAAGGATATCAAATGTCTCACTCGAATCGTATCTTCTTCTTGGATAATCTCCGCGCCCTGGTAATCGTGCTGGTGGTGGTGTTGCACGGCTCGATGACCTATATGGCTTATGCCCCTGAATGGTGGTATGTGGTCGACCCGCAAAACAGCCTGTTTTTTACCATGCTGGTTTTGTTAATTGATGTGCCGATTATGCAGATTATGTTTTTTGTGGCCGGTTATTTTGCCCTGCCTTCACTTGGCAAACGCAGTCCCCAATTATTTTTAAAAGACAAATTTATCAGGGTGGGCGCTCCCTGGATTTTTGGGGCCTTATTCCTGGCCCCCCCAACTGCCTACTTGATCTATTTTTCCCGCCAATCCCCACTGGGCTTGTTCCAATTTTGGGCCACCGAGTTTTGGAGCCGGGTGTATCAGCAGTCGGTTTACTGGTATTTGGGGGTACTTTTTTTCTTTTTCCTTGTCCTCAGCCTGGTTTATCATTTAAGCCCCCGGCTGCGAGCCGCCATCCCTCAAGTATCCACCCCATCCTGGATATTGTTTGTTGGGTTTTGGGCGATTATGGCGGTGGCGATGTTAATCATTAGCCAGTTTTTCCCAATAGAGACCTGGTTTACCAGTTGGTATATCCTGGTTTTTCAGCCATTACGGGCGCCGTTGTATATTGGCTATTTTATCCTGGGCCTCTATGCCTACCGGCATGGCTGGTTTAACGGAGATGGATACAGGCCCGCCCAAGTCCCCTGGGCGCTACTGTGGGGCGCTTCGGGGCTGCTCTACCTGGCTTATCGCCTCATGGTTATGCCCACCTTCTCCGGCCCGCCGATTATCAGCCAGGTAATGTACGTCATTTTGTTCAACGCTTTTTGCTTATCCTCCTTAATGGCCGGCGCTGCCTTCTTTCAAGCCAAAGTTAATGGCGATGGCCCGTTCTGGAAAAGCCTGGCGGCCAGTTCTTACGGTATTTATTACATTCACCCACTGATTTTGTACCCGTTAGCCTATCTCTTCGTCGCTGTTTCCATGCCGCTTTTCTTAAAGGCGTCCCTGGTCATAATTCTGGGCATCTTTTTATCTTGGGCCGTCACGGCGCTGATCCTGAAAAAGGCGCCGATTTTACGGCGGGTTTTTTGAGTTAATAGAGGAATGACCATGCTAGGAAAAACGCGTTGGCAAGAGTTGAGCGATACTCAGAGGATTGCTATTGTGCTGCTGAGTATTTTGCAGATAGCCCTGCTGATAGCCGCGCTGTGGGATATTCACCGGCGGCCGGTGGAACAGATCAACGGGAGTAAGCGCTTCTGGGTCTTGACCGCATTTATCAACTTTTTAGGACCGATCACCTACTTTGCGTTTGGTCGGAAGAAAATGATTGAAGGAGATGAAGCATGAATATTGAAGATATTCGCCGGATTTTGATAGTTGGAGCAGGCACTATGGGCCAGCAGATTGGCTTGCAATGCGCCATGCATGGCTATCAAGTTGTTATCTATGATATTGAGCCGCAGGCGTTAGTGACCGCCACCGACCAACTAAAAATGTATGCCACCCATTTGACCGCCCAGAACTTGCTCTCATCCGCCGGGGCGGAAGCGGCCCTGGCCCGGATTAGCACGACGACTGATCCTCAGCAGGCGGCAGCCGAGGCCGACTTGCTCAGCGAGTCGGTGCCGGAAGACCCGGCTTTGAAGGGCAAAGTATTGGCCCAGTTTAATCAGCTTTGTCCGGCCCGCACAATTTTCACGACGAACACCTCCAGCCTGGTTCCCTCGATGTTTGCCGAGGCGACCGGCCGCCCGGCTCAATTTGCGGCCTTGCATTTCCACCAGTTTGTGTGGGAATCCAATGTGGTGGACATCATGCCCCACCCCGGCACCGCCCCTGAAATCGTTGACCTACTGCTCGCTTTTGCTAAGCGGATTGGGCAAATCCCCATCGTGCTGAAAAAGGAGAGCTATGGCTACGTTTTTAACGCTATGTTGAACGCGCTGAATGGCGCTGCCCTCACCCTGGCGGCCAATAACGTCGCCTCGGTGGAAGATATTGATCGGGCCTGGCTGGCGGTGATGAAAACGCAGATTGGACCTTTTGGCATCCTGGACCTGGTCGGCCTGGAAACGGCCTGGCACATCACCCAATACTGGGCGACCACCCTGAATGATGCCCAACTCCAGAAGAATGCGGATTTTCTCAAGAGCTATATTGACCGGGGCCGGCTGGGAGTAAAAAATGGGCAAGGTTTCTATTTTTATCCAAATCCGGCTTTTCAGCAGCCGGGTTTCCTGAGTGGAGTTTAGCCGGACGATGAAACTTTCTATTGTCTTATCTACCCATGCGGCCCAATTTCAGGCCGTGGCCTTCAAAGGGGATTTTGAAACCAATATCGCCAAAATTGCCGGCTACGGCTACGAGGGCGTGGAATTAGCCATCCGCGATCCGAAGCTGGTCAACCCCGACGAACTGCAAGAGGTAGTCCGCAAACACAACCTGACCGTCCCGGCTCTTGGTACGGGCCAGGCCTGGGGCGAGGAGCGGCTTTCCTTCAGCAGCAACGATCCAGTCGTGCGCCGGGCAGCCATCGAGCGGATCAAAAGCCATATCCCGCTGGCGGCTCGCTTTAAAGCCGTAGTTATTTTGGGCCTTAT
The DNA here is from genome assembly GCA_964622215.1 of uncultured Caldilineaceae bacterium. Classification (GTDB taxonomy): domain Bacteria; phylum Chloroflexota; class Anaerolineae; order 4572-78; family J111; genus DSQQ01. The sequence goes on along the minus strand of CAZUNT010000018.1, from coordinate 44,594 downwards.
TCGGGGTATCACCCCGGCCGGGCAAAGCCACGAGCAGTCAATGGCTTACCTGGTCGAAGCGCTGCAGGAGTGTTCGGCGGCGGCCGCCCCCTACGGGGTAAGCTACGCCCTGGAGCCGCTCAATCGCTACGAAACTGACCTGATCCACACTGTGGCCGACGGGCTGGACTTGATCGAGCGGGTGGGGGCGGATAATTTTGGCCTGCTGCTGGATACCTTCCACATGAACATCGAAGAGCCTTCCATTGAGGAGAGCATTCGCCGGTGCGGCCCGCGTATCTTCCATTTCCATGTGGCCGACTCGAATCGCTGGTATCCCGGCGCAGGCCACCTTGATTTCCGGCGCATCCTGGCGACGCTTTTTGAAACAGGCTACAGCGGCTTCGTTTCCGGCGAATTTATGCCCAAACCCGATGCCGATACCGGGGCGAAGCGGGGGATTGAGTACCTGCGGCAGTGTCAAGGGTAAAAGTTTGGTGATTACCCATAAGTTTGTAATATCACAGGTGACAGTCACTTAAAACGCTTTAAAGGTTAGGTTATTTCGGCGAAGAGCGGTTCATTTTTATCGCCAGAAGTGACTGTCACCTCAGTTTTCTTGACATTTAATCACGAGACTACTTCGCCCACGATTTGCCGCCCATCTTCGATTGTGGTGTCGCGGAGAATAACCGCGTCCTTGATGAGTACGTCCGCGCCGATGTGGCAGTTTCGTTCGATGTAAACGCGCGGACCGATGACGCAGCCGGGGCCAATGGTGGTCTCCTCCTCGATGCGTAACGGCGTAATCAGGTGAGTGTGCTGGCCAACGCTCCGCGGGGCTAACTGCGGCGTATCGCCGCCGGTGGTCAGGTAATGCCGGTTGAGGGCCAACAAATCGCCCGCGTTAGTCAGTTGCAGGCGGCTGGGCGTCAGCACACCGGTAACGTGACCATCGCGGTCAATTAACATTTGAATAGCGTCTTGCAACTCATACTCACCGCGGGGTGAGGGTTTTACTTCAGGCAGGTAGTCCAACAGCTTGGTGGAGAACACGTACAAAGGCAGACTGGCAATGTTGGAAGGCGCTTCGCCGGGAGCGGGCTTTTCCACAATTCGGCGGATGTGCCCGTCTTGCCACTCGACAATGCCGGTGCGGCCGGCCAGCGCCAGGTCAATCTTCATCAGGCTCAAGGTGGCGTTGGCCGCTTCGGTTTGGTGGGTTTTTAACAACTCGGCCACGTGCCCGGTTGGGGTGAGGTTATCGCAGGCGGACATGATGAAGGTATCGTGAATGTAAGGCGCGGCCAGGCTCAACGCATTGGCCATACCCAGCCGTTCGGGTTGGACCACAAATTGCAGGTTGACCTTCAACGCCGACCGTTCCCG
>CAZUNT010000018.1:9537-43216 GCA_964622215.1 uncultured Caldilineaceae bacterium | reverse complement strand
TGGTTTTTTTTTGTTTTTTGGAATTTAATGGGGGGCCCGGCAAAACCCATTGGCCAAACCCACCCTTTGGGTTTGTCCAAAAATTTCACGTTGACCTTCAACGCCGACCGTTCCCGAAAGTAGCGACCCACTTCGCTATCCTCGCGGCTGACGACCAGAATAAAATCTTGGATACCGTTCTGAACCAATTCCTCCATCACCCGTTCGACAATCGGCTTGCCCAGGATGGGGACCATAGCTTTGCTGCGGTTCAGGGTGATTGGATTAAGGCGTGAGCCTTTACCGGCGGCTAAAATCACAGCTTGCATCGTTCAATTCACCTCGCAGAGCTGCGCTCGCCCATCAGGCTGGCAAAAGTGGATGCTGTAGGTCGTAGCTTCGTCGGGGTGGGCGGCCGGATAGCGCCGGTGGATGGCCTCGGCGATGGTTTCGCGGGCGGCCGGATCGATCAAGGCCAGGCAGTTGCCCCGAAAACCTGCGCCGCTGAAACGAGTACCGTAGACGCCGGGCGTCTCTCGCAGCGTTTCGTACAGAGTGATAAGCTGCGGGCTGCCGCACTCGTAGTTGCTGATGGAACTCTGGCCCGACTCGGACATCAGCTCGCCAAAGCGGCTCAAGTTGCCCGCCCGCCAGGCCGCCAGCCCGTCTTGCACGCGCTGCATCTCGCCAAAGTAGTGACTGGCCCGGCGCTTGAGATTGGCGGACAGACCGTGCCCGTCAGTGAAGAAAATGTCAGGGTTGACATGGCGTAGGCGAGCATCAGGCCGGTCGGGTTGTCTTAGCAGGAAGCGGGCTGCTTCCTGGCACTCGGCCACCCGGTTGTTATAATCGGTGCCGACCAGGACGCGGGTCAAGCCCGAATAAACAACGAGGATTTCAAATTTACCGTTGTTCGTTGGCAGTCCGGGAATCTGATCTACCTGAACAGTTTGGCAATCGATGAAGGTCAGGTGGTCGTGGTCGCTGAACAGGATCACCGACTGATCGAGAATACCGTTGTTGAGGCCGATGTACTGGTTCTCGGTGAAGCGCACCAGGTCCACATTCCGCTCCGGCGACTCCGCCAGGTGGTTGACGGCTTCGAGCGCCAACAAGTAGGCAATTGTCACCGCTGCCGAAGAACTGAGGCCGCCAATAGGCATTTCACCGTCAACAACGCCGATCAGTCCGTGTTGAAGCGGGTGGGTTTGCTGCAAGGCCAGCACTGCCCCGCGAACGTAGTTACCCCAATCGCGGGGAGTGTAGGCCGGCACGTGGTCCAGGCTGAAAGAAACGGCCGGCTCAAAATTGTGGCTTTCTACGTACACCGAGCCGTTGTCGGTGGGGGCAAAAGCCATCAGGATGGATTGGTCGATGGTCATGCCTGTAACCATACCCAGTTGGTGGTCGATGTGAGCGCCCAAGGGGCAAATGCGTAGCGGCGCTCGAACGACGCCGATTTTAGCCGGATCCACCTGAGTGTGGCGTTTTAGATGGGAAATCAAAGCATCAACACGTTCGGCTTCGGGCCGAGTCGTGCGGATAGGCGGGGTAGAATTCGAAATAACCTGAGACATTAAACCTCCGAGGGTATTTTTGATATTGCCCTGATTATAGTATCTTTCTTGAGGTAGACAAAAAGGAATTTAACTATGATAACAACACTTTCAAATCTTATGCAAACAAATGAGTTGGCTCCGGTCTTGCCGGAGACTGAAACGCGGCAGTTAGCCGCAGAGTTGGCATCGTTGAGCGGTTTACAGGTTTACCCGCGCTCGATTACGGCGGTACAGCGCTCAATTTTTTTCCTGGGTCGCCGGGAAAATGAGAAATACCTGGGAATTCTGTCAGCCGAAAATCGTCCGGCGGAATTTACCGGACAGCAAAAATCGGTGTCTGTAGCCGGGCAGGCTTTGAACTTGCTGATCGCGCCGGCCAATTCAGTTAATGCCGCCGCCCTACGGTCCATCCTGCCCTTTTTAGTTGCCCGACCGCTTGGCCTGCGCAAATCTGCCGGTTGCGGCGACCGGTTGGGGCTGGCTACACCGGGCCACATTCGAGCCGTTCGTCATGCCACCATGGCTCCCATCCTGGCCCAACAGTCGATGCGTGAAAACGCCCGTACCGGGCGGACCCCTCAGGAAGTCATGGACGATGCTATGTGGGGTACCTTCCAGGAAGGCTGGCGTGAGGGCTTCGGGGCCGATGCCGATCACCTAAAAACCACTGCCGATATTGATGTTTGTGTGGCCGCCGGGTACACCTTCTTCACCATTGACCCCGGCGAGTATGTAGACAACAGCGCCAATCATGCCCCGCTCGATGAGCTGGAGCAGAAAATCGAAGCCTTACCCTGGATCGTCCTGGACAGCGACCCGGCTGACACGTTACGCCGCCTGGCCGATCAACCTATTGACCTGGGCGAGTTCGAACTGACCATTACCCGGGAGGAACTCATGCGGGCAATGGCCAAGTATGGCCGGGCTGTAGCTCACACGGTCAGTATGTTTCGCCATCTGGCCGAGGTGAAGGGAGATCGACCTTTTGAATTGGAGATGAGCGTAGACGAAACCGAAACCGTCACCACTCTGGCCGAGCATGTTTACATCGTTCACGAGCTAAAACGGTTAGGGGTGAAATGGGTTAGCCTGGCTCCCCGTTATGTGGGCGAGTTTGAGAAAGGTGTTGATTACAAGGGCGACTTGGCCGCTTTTGAAAAATCGTTCGCCCGGCACCTGGCGGTGGCCAAAACTTATGGCCCTTATAAGCTCAGCCTGCACTCCGGTTCTGATAAGTTTAGTATTTACCCGATTGCGGCCCGGGTAGCCGGCCAGTTGGTGCATCTCAAAACCGCCGGAACCAGTTACCTGGAGGCTCTGCGGGCCATCGCCAAGTTGAACCCACTCCTCTTCCGCGAAATTGTCGCCTTTTCCCTGGAGCGCTACCCCACCGACCGCGCCACCTATCACGTCTCGGCCGAAGTGGGCAAAGTGCCCAACGTGACCCAATGGCCGGACGGCCAGTTGCCTGCCCTGCTCGACGATTTTCATGGCCGGGAGGTGCTCCACGTTACCTTTGGCTCGGTGCTGAACCATACACCCTTCCGCGAGCCTTTCTTTGCCACTTTGCGGGAAAATGAAGAGACTTATTATCAGATGCTGGAAGCCCACTTTGATAAGCATCTGAGGCCGTTTGGTCAGTAGTTAGTATCAATAAATGATTGCTCTTGGGGCATGACCCTTGTGAAAAAAGTGATCGTAATATAGTACTCCAGAAAAATTTTTGCCGGGATTAGGGGATTGGGGGATAAAAAATAAAGGAAAAATCCCACAATTCACAATTATTGACTTTTTACCTTTCTTCTAACTCAGCCAGCCATTCGCGGATATAATCGGCGCTGGGTGAGCGGATTTTTTCAAAAATGGCCAGGGCCTGTTTGAGGTATTGCCGGGCGCGTTCGGTTTGCCCCAGGTCGCGGTAGGCCAACCCCAGGTTGCCCAGGCTGTTGGCCTCACTGGGCCGGTCGCCGTTCTGACGAGCAGTAGCCAGGGCCTTCTCAAAATGCTCGATGGCCCACTTGGCATGGCCCATCGTGCGATAGGTGTCGCCCAGGTTGCCCAGCCAATCACCCTCATTAGGGCGGCCCAACTGCCAGGCCGCGATCAAACCAACTTCGTTGGCGATAACCCGCTCAGACCAATGCTCTTGCCGATCCAGGTAGTCTTCAATGGCCGCAGCCAGGCCATAAGCGGCTTCCCAATCCTCTAATTTGACGCACTCATTCAAAACTCGCATGAAATGGGCCCGGTCTATATCCAGTTTGGCATAACCTTCACGACCTAACCCGCTCTGTTCCCAGGCCATAGCCATGTAACAAGTGGCCAATCGCCTAATACTTCTTGCGGGTGGGGTAAGGTTCTGACGAGCGTAAGCCTGGATGGAATCATGCGTCACCTCATAGCGCTGCCCTACCCGGTGCAGTAAACCGTAATCAACCAACTCCTCCAGCGCTGCATGAATGTCAGGACTTTTCTCGTCGGGCTTGGGTTTAAAGATACGGCGAACCGAAGAGAGTAATCCCTGCTCGGTTTCAACGGTGAGCGTTTTGATGATGACTTCATGATCAAAAGGAACCTGGGCCAGCAGCCCGACAACGGCCAGCACTTGCCGGGCCGTTATGCTGACTTGGGCCAGGGTGTGTTCCAGGACGAGGGGGACGCTGGTTTGAAGACGTTGGCTGGCCTCTTGACCGGACAGCGGTGTTGTCTGTAGCCAGGTCAGATAGTTGGCCGCCTTTTCTCGCCGCACCGCCAGATACTGTCCGGCCAGGCGCACGGCCAGGGGCAATCCACCGACCCACTCGCAAATCTGCTGAACCGGAACCTGATCCGTAGCGGGCCAGCCGCCCCAGGCTTGCAGTAAAGCTACAGCTTCGTCTTGAGGCAAGGGGTTCACCTCTTGGTGGATGTCAATGGCTTGATGCGTGTGACGGCTGGTGAGCAGAACTCCGCAATCACCCCGCAGGCCCAGTAGGCCGGCCAGGTCATCAGCCTGTTCCGCGCCATCCAGTACCAGCAGCGCTTGCCGCCCGGCGAGCGCCCGCTGGACAGCATCATAAGGGGTAGGTTTAGGTTCTTCCTCTAAAGTGCGAGCCATCTGTTCCAGGGCAATATCCACCCGCGGCTGGATATAGAAACTGTGATAGAGGATGCCATCGGGAAAGATGGCCGGTGGTGTGTTACCAGGAGCTAATTGCCATACGGCTGCCGCCGCCAGGGCGCTTTTGCCGACGCCGCTCGGTCCGAACAAAGCTACCGCGCGGCCTGGTTGAAGGTGGGTCAGGAGTTGGGTCAATTCGGTTTGACGCCCGATGAACGATTCGGCCTGAGCCGGGCGTTGCAGTGGTGCAGCCAGGCTTGGAGGATGAGGGGTGCGGCCCGATTTACTCTTTAACTTGTCTAGCAGGGTTTGGGCCAAAGCCTGTAAAGCTGGGTCCTGGTCGGCTCCGGCGGCAATAACCTCTTCCTGTAGCACAACCTGTCGTCCCGACGAGATAGGTTGCTTTTCTAGCTTTTCTAGCGCGTCGATTAAGTCACTGTCAGGGCCAAACTTTTGGCGTAGAGTCACTTTAATCATCTCATAAGCTGACTCCGCAGCCGGATTGGCCGTGCGATTTGTCAGGGCAGTGGTAATGGCGGTGGTGATGATATCCATTAATGAATGGCTCCTTTGTTATGGCAGCTCGGCTAGATTCAGTATATCATGATCGTAGGTTGATGACAATGGTTTGTGACTGTACCTTTGGTTTAGGATCAAAACACAATCTCTTTCGTCAGTGCATTATTCTGATGGCTCACCTCATCATAACGGTTGACATCATCTACAATGGCGGTAATGGTTTGCTTGCCGCGCAAGGGGAGAGTCTTGACGGCGCGGATGGTCTGAGTCGCGCCGGGAGCCATCGGTTGGGTGATGCCGTAGGTGACATACTGGCCGTTGACAAAAAAAGCCACGCCGACCACGTCAGGGGTGGTCACGGCGCCGATGTTGGAGACGGTAGCCGTTAGAATAATTTGGCCGGATGGGTCGCGTTCGAAGCCGATAGCGTTGAGGGTCGAGTCAGGGAGTTTAGTCTCGCTGCGCGGAAAAACCTGGAATTCCAACTCAAAGCGGTTGTTTGTTTCGGAAAGTTCGGGGAAACGGTTGATGTCATCGACAACGGCAGTTAACCGGTGGCTGCCGGCCACGGCCGGCCACGGGGAGACTGAACGGATGGCGCGGCTCTCTCCGGCGGCGATGGGCGAGGTCGTACCGAAGGTGATTTGCTGGCCGTTGATCAAAAAAGCCACCCCTACCACATCCCGCGTCACCGCCCCGCCGATGTTTCTGACCAGCGCCTCAAACGTAATCATATCGCCTTCGCTGAAGCGGCCCTGGCCCATGGTCACGCTCAGGATGATGGCATCAGCCAATTGAGGCGGCAATGGCTGGCCGAAGTCAATTTGCTTGATCAGGACATTATTCTGCTCGTTTTCCTCTGGGTAGCGGTTGATATCGTCCACGATGGCCGTGATTTTATGTGAGCCGGTTAGGGTCAGCGGCTGCTCGGCCCGGATGGGCTGGGACTCACCCGCCGCTAAAGGCGGAATGATGCCGAAGGTAGTGTACTTATCGTCCACAAAAAAGGCCACGCCGACCTCTCTGGCCGTGGCAGCCTGCCCGGTGTTGGCAACCAGGGCAGCCAATCGCACCTGATCCCCATCCAGACGCTCAAAGGCGATGTCCTTGACGACGGTATCGGCCAGGCCGGGCGCGGGTTTGCGCTCCACCTGAAACTTGAGTTCCAGGGTGTTATTGGTTTCGGAAATTTCGGGGTAGCGATTGATGTCGTCCACCACCGCCGTCAGGGTATGTTCCCCGGCTACAGCAGTCCAGGGGGCCACGGCTTTGATGACCCGGCTGGCTCCAGCCTCCAGGGCCGGCGAGGTGCCAAAGGTCAGGTAGGCTCCATCCACCAAAAAAGCCACGCCGACAGTCGTGCCGGTACTCGCCCCGCCGATATTGCGTACGGTCGCCTCGAAAATAACCTGGTCGCCTTCGATTAAGGGAGATTTGTTGAAACTAACAATGGAAACAATCGTATCAGGCCGTTGGGCCGGGGCCGGCCCGCCCAACTCTTTGAACAGAAAATGCCGCCGCCGCCGAATCCAATCTTTGAGCCGATCACGCTCTTGCTCAAACTGTTCGTTGGTAGGCCACTTTTTGGCGTCTTGGTAAACCAGCAACCGGATGAGATCGTAATAAGCGTCAATCTTGGAAAAAAGTTTTTCCTCGGTAAATTCCGTACCGAGCAAATCGGCTAACCTGACCCGCAGGCGCTCGTAGTAGGTGGGGTTGTTGAGCACCCGTTTGCTCAACTGGTTGGTCATCTGGTTGGAGCCTTTGATCGAAGTTCCCTCCGACAGATCGTCGCATAGGCCGTCGCAATAGTCGTTCCAGTTGCGGCCCCAGGTCAAATCGTAATCCCAGGGCATAATTTCCCACTTGTCATCCTCCATGCGGTTGTGCAGATAGTAATTTTTGTGATAGGTGTCGTTGCTCTGCACCAGGGTGTTGACAGCCAGCCAGTCAATGTAGGCGTCCACGTCGACAATTTTATCGAGGTGTTGGGAGATGGTGGCGGCGTCCCAACTGTTGATAGCTTGGATGAAGGCATCCAGATCGCTGAAATCTTCCAGGTCGGCCTCGGCAACCTGGATAAGGGGCAAGCTAAAGACGCTGCGAAAGAAGGTGATCGCCACGCCTTTGGCTACGATTTTTTTGGCGTTATCCTTCTCGTACAAAATTTTGAGCACCTCTTCGGGCTGCGGGTCAAGGGTGGCTCCGACCATCACGCCATTGACCAGCCCGCCGTCGGCCTTGTAGAGTGCGCCAATTTCGCGCTGGCGGTTGCTGAAGAAATATTCGTCCAGGTGGTCGAGGCCGGTGTAGACCCCACGTTCCAACACCTGCCCCTCCTTACTGCGGATGGTAAAATCCACATGCCAGGCTTTGGAGACAACCACTTCGGTTTTGGCAAACAAATCGAAGGAGAGTCGCTCGCGGATGAGGCTTTTGTCTACGTAACTGCCGCTCAGATCGATGCGGCGGGTGTTGCCCTGGTATAACTGTTTTTTGGGAAACTTGATTTTGAACCCCTTTTTGGGAAAGTTGAGCGAGGTTGTACCCCGATAGCCAATCTCGCCCTTTTTGAACAGCACCCCGTCGACTTCCAGGTCGGCCTCAATTTCCGGTTTTTGGGCAAAGTTACGGACCATCGTATCGTAATCCGACTTGTTGACGGTGGCGGTCAGGATCATCAGGCCGGGCTTGGGACCGGGCGGCGGGGCGGTGGCAATCGCCTTGTAAGTGTTATAGGCCGGTTTGGGCTGGCCATTGGCATCGAGCAGGCCAAAGGGCGACACCATGCCGTCGGAATAGCAGAACCAGTAGACTCGTTCCACTTTGGGCGCAGACTGGCCGCTGATGGTCTGGTAAAAACGGCGCAGGTATTCCGCCGCTTCCGCTGGCGACAGGTGCTCCACCCCAATTTCGCTAATGATCAACGGTAGCTTGGTGACGCCCTGATAGTTGCGGATCAAGTCGCCTACATAGCCAAAGCCCCAGGTGGAATTGGGCCAGTTCGGTTCGGGGCGCTGGCCGTAAGGGTGGATGGCGACGGCGTCGGCGGGCAGGGCGCCGTTTTGGCTGCGAATGACGTTGGCCAGCCAGTTCCAGTTGCCCGATCCCAGCCCGGCGGCGATCACTCGCAGGTTGGGGGCATTGGCTTTGATGGCATCGTAGGCGCGGCGCAACAGACGGCCAAAAACCGCCTCCGGCATGGTGCGGATGTATTCGGGGTGAGGCGGTAAATCCGGCTCGTTCCAGACCTGAAGCGTAGGCTGAAAGGGGGCCAGAACCTTGGCGATTTGCCCGGCTCGCTGGACAAAGGCATTGATGTAATTGTCCCAGACCGAGTCGGAGACCGGATGAATAGGTGCGCCGGGGTAAGTTTGATAGGTCAGGATAATCAACGGGTGGATGCCGGCCTGAGCCAGGCGCTGAGTCTGCTCAGTATAAAAGCGTACCTGCTGCGGGTCGATCTGGCTGCCGGCGCTGAAGTCTTTGTAAGAGTAACGCACTGCCTGCACCCCCAGGCTTAGGAGTTCTGCCGTGCCGGGATTGCCTTTCGAGTTGGCCGGATCGATGTTTAAGCCGTACATATTCCCTTCAGCTCCTTTCTTTCCCTTGTCCCCCAGATTTTAGAGCCACTTTTTTCTCTTGAAGTAAACCACCATCCCGCCCCCTACCGCTGCCATCACTAACAGCACGGTCAAGTAGCCCCAGGGCCAGTGGATATCGGGGAGGAAAAAGTTCAGGTCGTAAACATCGGCGATGAAGGAGAGGGGAATGAAGATGGTGGCAATGACGGTCAAGAGGCGCATAACATCATTCATCTTGTTGTTGATGCTAGACAGGTAAATTTCCAGCATCCCGGCCAACATCTCGCGCAGCGTTTCGATCGTTTCGATAACCTGCACCGTGTGGTCGTAAACATCGCGCAAGAGCAGGCGCGTATCGGGCGTAATCAATTCGACCTCATTCCGGCTTAGCCCGGCGATGACCTCGCGGAGCGGCCAAACCCACTTGCGTAGAAAGATCATCTCGCGTTTGAGGTGGTGGATTTCCTGGACCGTTTTGGGTGCGGGGTTGGCCGCCAGGAGTTCATCCTCGATGGTCTCGATCTTCTCTTCCAGGTGTTCCAATACAATAAAATAGTTATCGACAATAACATCGATCAGGGCATAGGCCAGGCAATCCGGCCCGGAACGGCGAAGCTGTCCTTTGGGATTCCTGAGCCGGTTACGGACCGGGTTAAACACATCGCCGATACGTTCCTGGAAAGAGAGAACATAATTTGACCCCAGGATCAGGCTGATCTGTTCGCTGGAAATTTTTTTGCGGTGATTGGGGTCGCAGTAGAGCATCCTCAGGACAATATAAACGCTGCTGTCGAAATCCTCTACTTTGGGCCGTTGATTAGGATTGAGAATATCCTCCAGCACCAGGGGCGACATGCCAAAACAATCGCCCAGGTGTTTAATCGTCTCGGGGTCGAGGCCATCGACATTAATCCAGGTGACGGCCGGCCTATTTTTAAAGGAGAAACACTCCTCCAGATGGCTCACCTCTTTTTCTTCAAATTGGGTTTCGTCGTAATGGATCAGGGTAATCCGGGACGTTTCAACTTTTTTGTCCCCGATATACATGAGTGTGCCGGGTGGAAGCCCGGCCTTTTCGGAGCGCCGTTTGAGGGATTTTGACATAAAAGTGATTTCTACCTGTTTGAACCGAATTCAGCCTCCATCAGGGGCCATAGAAAGCCGACCACGCTAAAGCCAAAGAAGATGCCTGTGACCAACCGCAGCAGAGAGTTGAGCGAGCCAAAGCGGTCTCCATCGTAAAAATTGGCGGGGAAGGCGTAATTGGTCAGGATGGCCGCCCACTCGTTAGTCTGGCGGAAATCCAGGCGGAACATGTCGTTGATAAGGTGAGTCGTGCCGTCCAGTCCCATCGGGGCGAGAAAAAGCAGAAAAAGCCACCAGGGCATGCCCCTGAGCCGGAGGCCGTGCTGGCGCAGCCAGGCATAGAGCAGGCCAAATAGGAAGATGCTGCCATACATGGCGATCATTCGATCCGACCAAGCTACCTTCCAGCCCAACTCCGGCGTACCGATAAACTGGCGGCGGATGAGCTCATTGCTGATGGCGCTGAGGGACTGTCCCCAGGCGGCAGCAATTTCAGCCTGAGTATAACTGAGCTGGGGGCCGAACAAAAACCAGGATCGCTCCGGCAGTTGGTGGCAGAAAAAGTTATAGATGAAATAGACCACCCGGCCCGGCCCGGTCAGGCCTAAGGCCATAAGAACAGGCGCCAGCCAGGGCAGAATGACGAAAACACCCCAGCCTACATTAAAGGTCAAGAGCCAGTGGGTTTCGAACCAGCGGCCTATTCGGGTAGCCAGCGAGACTTTAGCTGAAGCTGCTGTTTGCGGGGGGGCCAATGGAGGCATTTTTGATTTCTGAGCGCCAATATTCATCCATTCAACCTACGATGATTTTATTAGCTCAGGTAATGATAGCGAGAAGAGGGGGAGGTGTCAACAAGAGATTGACCGCTGACCGCTTGAGTTTTTCGGCGATCGGTGGTCAGCGGTCGGCGGTCGTTAGGTAAGGTTAGTAGCTAAGTGCTGTTTGATCAATCATAGCCTTCGTCGTGCAAAACCTTTAAATCAGCCTCGACCATCATTTCAATTAATTCTTTGAAGGTCAGTGAGGGTTCCCAGCCAAGCTTGGCGTGAGCTTTGCGGGGATCGCCTATCAGTAAATCCACCTCAGCAGGGCGATAGAATTTCTGGTCAACGATGACATAATCTTGCCAGTTCAAGCCTACACAATTGAAGGCCGCTTCACACAACTCACGGACAGAGTGGGTTTGACCTGTGGCGACGACATAATCATCCGGTTCGTCTTGTTGTAACATCAGCCACATGGCTTTAACGTAGTCGCCGGCATAGCCCCAATCGCGGCGAGCTTCCAGGTTGCCCAGGCGTACCTCCTCTTGCAGACCCAGCTTAATCCGGGCGACCGCATAGGTAACTTTGTGAGTTACAAATTCCAGGCCCCGGCGGGGCGACTCATGGTTGAACAGAATACCGGAGCAGGCAAAAAGGTTGTAGCTCTCGCGGTAATTGACCGTGATCCAATGACCGTAAACCTTGGCCACGCCATAAGGGCTGCGTGGATAGAAAGGAGTGCTTTCCTTCTGCGGCACTTCGACCACTTTTCCAAACATCTCGCTGGAGGAGGCCTGGTAAAAACGGGTGTCTGGCTTGACAATGCGGATAGCATCTAACATACGGGTGACGCCCAGGGCCGTAAATTCGCCGGTCAGCACCGGCTGTCGCCAGGAAGTGGGTACAAAGGATTGAGCGGCTAGATTGTAAACTTCATCGGGATAATACTCGCGCAAAATGTCAATCAGTGACATCTGATCCAGTAAATCGCCTTGAACAATTTCCAGGGCCTCTAGCTCCTGCAAGTGAGCAATCCGATCGAAATTGACAGTACTGCTACGGCGCACCATGCCAATGACTCGATAACCTTGCTCCAGTAAAAATTCGGCCAAATAGGATCCATCCTGACCGGTGATGCCGGTGATTAGAGCTGTCTTTCGACTCATGAAAATTCTCCTTTAGACAGGTAGCAGGGTGATAAGGTTGCTACTTTGTTACCCTGTTCTTGACTTCTTCGCGCCAGTAATTCAGAACCTGTCGCAAACTCTCCTCGAAGGGATAGGCGGGCGTCCAGCCGGTCTTGACGCGCAGTTTACTGTTGTCGGCGTAGATAACCGGCACATCCGCAGGGCGCATGCGGCCGGGATCTGGCTCGATCTTGATTTGAACCGGAGTGTAACTCAGCAAAGTATCCAGTAAATATTGAATGGAGTGAGCCTGACCTGTTCCCACGTTGTAGGCTTCACCCGCCTCCCCATGAAGCATGAGCAGAGCATAGGCCCGCATCACGTCTCTCACATCGGTGAAATCTCGTTTTGGGCCTAGATTGCCCACACGGAGGATCGGTTCGATCAAACCGACCTCAATTTCGGCAATTTGCTTGGCAAAAGAGGCGGCTACAAAAATCGGGCTTTGGCGCGGCCCAATGTGGTTGAAGGCTCGCACGCGCACAATGTCGAGATCATGGCTCAGAAAAAATTGCAGTCCCAGCATATCCTGGGCCACTTTGCTAACGCCATAGGGATTGTTGGGGCGGAGGGGGGTATCTTCTTTTACCGGTAGCTCGCTGCTTTGCACCAGGCCATAAACCTCATTTGAGGCTACAATCAAGAACCTGGCTCTGGATTGTTGTTTGATCATGGCCTGCAAAAAATTGAGTTGCGGGCGGATATTATTTTCAAATGTGGCCCAGGGGTCGGCCCAGGCGGTAGGTACAAACGCCTGAGCGGCTAAGTGATAGATGGCCTCGGGCTGGATATCAGCCAGTAGCTCTTCGACGATAAGGGGATCACACAAATCGACAATCGTTGGTTCTATGGTCTGGCTGAGATGGCTAAGACCCTGGCCCTTGTCCCTGGCTACACCAAAAATTTCATCGCCTTGATCCAGCAAGGTTTGGGCCAAGTGGCCGCCTGCAAAACCGGTAATACCTGTAATAAGTGCCCGCACGTGCTGGGTTCTCCTTCCAAAAAAAAGGGGCATTGTCAATCGCTGACAACCCGGCCCCAAGCAACTTGGATTATAGTCCACATTGAATGAGGCGCAAAACCCGAAGTTGTAAGCGAGTCTGTCCAAATTTTAGGAGACCCTAAAGGTTTTCAAAACCTTTAGGGTCTCCTACCAAAAATTTGGGATGCGCCTGTTGTAAGCCCGGCAAACCTGACAGGTCTTCAAGACCTGTCAGGTCTGTAACACCCAGATTTTGTCTGGACGCAACAATTTTAAGCCTACCTAACCTTAAAAATACATTAATCGGACTAGACAGGTGGATTAAAGTAGGTTATAATGTGGGGGATAGTGGGGCAAAGTGGGGCAAAATGGGTGTAGAACTAATGTTCTATACCTCTCAGTGGGGAGTTTTGACCCACCATCCCTAAAAAGGGTACGTTACAGATGTTTTTGGGCGCATACAACCACACCATTGACGATAAGGGGCGCTTAACCATTCCGGCCAGGTTTCGCGATGAACTGGAGAGCGGAGTGGTGATTACGCGTGGCCTGGATAAGTGTTTGTGGGCCTATGGCCGATCTGAATGGGAAGCTCTGGCTGAAAAAATCGCCCAACTGCCGACAACAAACCCGGCAGCCCGTAACTTTTCCCGTTTTATGTTTTCTGGCGCTTTTGATTCGATCCCTGATCGCCAGGGGCGGATTCTCCTTCCCCAGAATCTACGAGATTACGCCGAGATTCAGGATGAGACGGTGGTTATCGGCGTAAAAAATAAATTAGAAATCTGGAATCCGGCCCGGTGGGCCGGAGTTGTAACTCAGGTTGAGCAGGATACTGAAGCCATGGCGGCCCAACTGCAAGACCTGGGAATTTAGTAAGTAGTAGCCTGTAACTTGCGACGATGCACAGGCCTGTTCTTTTACAAGAAGTTATCGAAACACTGCGACCCCAACCGGGCGGTTACTACATTGATGGAACGGTAGGCGCAGGTGGGCATGCCACGGCGATCTTGCAAGCTTCACATCCTGACGGTCAGTTGTTCGGCTTTGATCAAGACCAAAGCGCTTTGGAGATTGCAAGAAATCGTTTAGCTCAATTTGGTCGACGGGTTCACCTCTTTCATGCCAATTTCGACCGGTTGACCGAACTAGCTCAGGCTCACCAAATCCCGCAGGCCGATGGTATCTTGCTCGATTTAGGCATCTCTTCGATGCAGGTCGATCAACCGGAACGTGGCTTCTCCTTTCAAGTCGACGGCCCGCTGGATATGCGGATGAACATCACGGCCGGGCCAACCGCCGCCGATTTGGTCAACCACCTGCCGGAAGATGAGTTGGCCGACCTGATTTACCGCTACGGCGAAGAGCGTCAGAGCCGCCGGATTGCCAGGGCGATTGTCAAAGCCAGGCCAATCCAACGCACCATCCAACTGGGCCAGGTCGTGGTTAAAGCAGCCGGGTACAGCCGCCAGTCCAAAATTCACCCGGCGACGCGCACGTTTCAGGCGCTACGGATTGCCGTCAACGACGAACTAGGCGCTCTGGAGCGCGCTCTACCTCAAGCGATTGCCTGGCTCAAACCAGGTGGACGATTGGCCGTCATTAGCTTCCATTCTTTGGAAGATCGGATGGTCAAACAATATTTTAAGCAAGAAGCCCAAGATTGTCTGTGTCCGCCAGAGCAGCCAGTCTGCACCTGTAGACATAAGGCAACTATCAATATTATAACCAAAAAACCTATAACGCCTAGTTTGGGTGAAGTGGATGAAAATTCAAGGGCCCGCAGCGCAAAGCTGCGGGTCGTTGAATTAAAAGGGATATAATATTATGTCAAGTAACATTCTGATTAGCTTGAGACCGGAAAACGTCATCCGCCAGTTGCCGTGGCGAGTAGATAGCAAGGGCGCTTTGGGCTTTGTGCTGCTACTGGGCACTTTTAGTCTGGTCGGTTGGCTGTATCTGACTCAAGCGAGCGCCGTAACCACGACCAGTTATCGGATTGACCAACTACGCCTGGAACTTGATCGAGTCAAGAATGAGAATGCGACTCTGACCCTGGAAATTGCTCAATTATCTGCCCTCTCCCGCATTGAAACCCGCGCCCAAGAACTGGGTTTTGAACCAACTACCAATGTGCGCTATTTACCTGTCGCCAATTACCCCATGCCGGCAGAACCGGGGAAACAGTCACCGGCTCTACCCCAAACTCAGCCCGAAAAACAAGGCGATACACTGGACCTGGCGATGTGGTGGACGGAAACCCTGGATAATTTTGCTGCCTGGATTGAAGGCAGCCAGTAGACTTGATGATGAAGACGTCAGAACGCTCGAATTATCGAATATATACTGTTATGGCCGTGATGTCGGCGGCGGGTATGCTCCTGGTTGGTCAATTGGTCCGCTGGCAGATAATCGAGCATCCTCGGTTTGTGGCTCTGGCCGAAGCCGAGCATCAAAATGAGTGGGTGATTCCACCCCGGCGCGGAGAGATCCGTGATCACACTGGCCATCTCCTGGCTGCCGATGTCATTCAGTATGATATCTCGGCCAGCCCCAAAATTATGAGTGATCCGTACGCTACGGCAGATCGTCTCTATCGCCTGCTGGGTATGTCTCGTGATGAAGTCGTGAAACTCTTGACCGGTGACAGCACCTGGGTTCCGATTGCTAAAGCCGCTCCCCAGGCGGTCGGCGAAACAATTATCGAATGGGACATCGTGGGGCTGCTGGCCGAACCGCACGCCAAGCGCGTCTACCCGGAGGGCGACCTGGCTGCGCATCTATTGGGGTTTGTCAATAACAATGGCAACGGTTTTTACGGGATTGAAGGTTATTATGACGACATCTTGCGCGGTAGAGCCGGTTTACAAACGGGTGAACGCAGCCCATTTGGCGAAATCATCCCCCTGGGCGCCAGCCGGTATGTGCCGCCGGTCAGCGGGGCCACGCTTTATTTAACGATTGACCGGGGCGTGCAGCGGCTGATTGAGCGGGAGTTAGAAGCCGCTGTGGCCCAATACGGCGCTCAGGGCGGCTCTGTAGTAGTGTTGCAGCCTAAAACCGGGGCTATTCTGGGCATGGCTAGCTATCCGGCTTATGACCCCAACAATTACAACGCCAGTGATGACTATCTCTTTTTTGACCCGGTGGTGAGCCAACAATACGAACCCGGCTCAGTTTTCAAAATCATTTCGATGGCTGCCGGGCTAGATGCGGGTGTTGTCGGACCGATGGGGACGATTTATGATGGCGGTTCGATTGAGGTTGGTGGACGGGTCATTTACAACTGGGATCGTCAGGGCCATGGTACGGTGGATATGACCGAAGTATTAGCCCAAAGCTTGAACGTAGGTATTGCTCAAGTGGCTGTGGCCCTGGGTAAAGATCGATTTTACACTTATCTGAAGCGGTTTGGATTTGGCCGTTTGACCGAGGTCGATCTGAGCAGCGAAGGACCGGGAACTTTAAAGACCCCTAAAGAAGCTGACTGGCACGAGAGCGACCTGGGTACAAACTCTTTTGGGCAAGGTATAGCTGTTACCCCGTTACAAATTGCCGCCGCTGTAGCTGCCGTGGCCAATGATGGCCTGTTAATAAAACCGTACATTGTCCAAAAAATTGTGGATAGTGAACGTGAACTTGAGGTTAAACCTATGGTGGTCCGGCGGGCTGTGTCCCAGGAAACGGCGACAACCCTGACCGGGATGTTGGTTGAGGCGCTCAAACGGGCCAATTCCGAAGCTCTTGTGCCTGGTTACGAGGTGGCCGGCAAAACCGGCACCGCTGAAATTCCCGTGCCGGGAGGCTATCACCCTACCCTGACCCTGGTTTCATTTGCCGGGTATCTGCCCGCTGCCAACCCGCAAGTTTTGGTTTTAGTTATTATTGATCGCCCCACTACTTCTCGGTGGGGCAATACTACGGCTGCTCCTACCTTTAAACGTATCGCCGAACAACTTGTCGTCATACTCAACATCCCACCCGGCGAGGTACGTGAGCCGGAAGCGAGTGTTAATTAACTTTTCTAAGCTATGACTGCTTTGACTCTGGCCGACGTAATTGAGGGCTTAACCGGTAATCGTATAGCTGCGCCGCAAGCCATCACCCAGGTGGTTATTGACTCACGGCAGGCCACACCGGGATCTCTATTTGTTGCTTTGCCCGGCCAAAACGTGGATGGACATCAATTTGTGGGGCAGGCTTTTCAGCAGGGCGCCATCGCCTCTCTCATCCACCGGCCGGTAGAGGTAGGCCAGGCAGCCCAAATTGTCAAAGTGGACGATGTGGCCGGGCAAGATATCGCTATTGGTGAATTGCCTCTCTGCCTCCAGGTAAAAGATACCCTGGCCGGCTTACAGCAATTGGCGGCCTTTTGGCGAAGAAAGTTTAGCCCGCGTGTGGTCGGCATTACCGGCAGCGTAGGCAAGAGTACAACCAAAGAGTTAGTTGGGGCTGTGCTATCCAGCCGGTTTAAAACGCTCAAAAGCGAAGGGAACCTTAACAACGAAATCGGTTTGCCCTTAACCTTGCTCAACTTGGACGCCTCTTATGAACGGGTGGTATTAGAGATGGGCATGTACGCCCTGGGTGAAATTACTCTGTTGGGTGATATAGCCCAGCCGCATGTCGGAGTGGTGACCAATGTTGGCCCAACTCACCTGGAAAGATTGGGCACCATCGAGCGGATTGCTCAAGCCAAGGCTGAATTGGTGCAAGCCCTACCCCCGGGGGCGACAGAAGTAGGACAGGGCGGTGTAGCAATTCTCAACTATGACGACCCACTGGTGCTGGCTATGGCTCAGCACACGCGCGCTCAGGTTGTCACCTATGGCCTGTCGCCGCAAGCTGATTTGTGGGCCGGTGAGGTGGAAAGTGTGGGTTTAGAAGGTATCCGTTTTGCCTTCCATTATCAGGGTGAGGAAATTCACGCGCGGGTACCGTTGTTGGGGCGGCATAGTGTTCACACGGCCTTACGGGCGGCCCTGGTGGGCCTGGTAGAGGGACTGGGTTGGGATGAAATCATGACCGGCCTGCAAGCTTTACCTGGCGCCACCCAGTTGCGTTTGATGGCTGTGCCTGGACCAAATCACTCGACCATTTTGGATGATACCTACAATGCCAGCCCGGCTTCAACGATTGCCGCGCTGAATTTGTTAGATGATTTAAACGGGGCCAGAAAAATTGCCATCCTGGGCGATATGCTGGAACTGGGCAGCTTTGAGGAGGAAGGACATCGTAAGGTTGGCTGTCGAGCTGCCGATGTGGTTGATCTGTTAATCGTCATTGGTCCTCGCGCCCGGTTCATTGCCGAGGAAGCCCAGGCCTGTGGCCTTGAGGCAGCCTCAGTTTTGGTCATGGAAAATAACCGGGCTGCGATTGTTTACCTGGAAAAGATTTTAGGCGCAGAAGATATCGTTTTGATCAAAGGCTCAAATGCCCAAAGATTGGCTGAAATTATTTCAGCCCTAACGCTGGACCATAAATAAAAGCCAATGGCTTACTCGCTAACCCTGGGCACAATTGCATTTTTGTTGGCGGTGATTTGGGGACGCCCATTTATCAACTTGTTGAGGCAGTTGAAAATCGGTAAAGGGATTCGGATTGAAGGACCAAGTACGCATCAAGTTAAAACAGGCACGCCGACAATGGGAGGCCTGATGATATTGATCCCGGTGTTGGTTATTACGGGTGTGTTGAATATCGCCAATGTGCTGGGGTTTAATCTGATTGGCCGATCTATTTTGGTGCCGATGACGGTAATGATCGCCTTTGGAACGCTGGGAGCCGTGGACGATTTGATGGGCGTGAAAGTGATTACAACCGGTCTGCTGGGGCGTTACAAATTGTTATGGCAGTTCATCTTTGCCCTGGTAACGACGCTTTTTTTGCATTATGTGCTTGATCTGCGCAGTATCGCCATTCCGGGTATTGCTCAGAAAATTGATATTGGGTGGTTATACATCCCGGTGGCCATGTTATTCATTGTGTGGACCTCTAACGCGGTTAATCTAACCGATGGTCTGGACGGTTTAGCCGGCAGCATTGCGGCGGTCACTTTTGCGGCCTACGGGGTGATTGCTTTTTTGCAAGGGCAGATTTACCTGGTCGCTTTTGCTTTTACCGTAGTTGGCGCACTTTTTGCTTTTCTCTGGTATAACGCCCATCCGGCGGAGCTTTTTATGGGCGATACCGGTTCCCTGGCTATCGGCGCAACCCTGGCGGTGGTGGCTCTGATGACGGGCCAGTGGTTACTTTTGCCTGTCGTCGGGTTTGTTTTTATGGCCGAAGCGGCCTCCGTTGTGTTGCAGGTGGGCTACTTTAAGCTGACGAAAGGTAAACGCCTGTTCAAAATGGCTCCCTTGCATCACCATTTTGAGTTGTTAGGTTGGTCTGAAACGCAAGTGACCCAACGCTTCTGGCTTGTTGGTATCTTATCGGCGATGTTAGGCATCGCCCTGGCGCTGATTTAAAGGATGAAAGAAGGGGAGTAGGCAGTAAGGGAAAATCCCCTACTTCTTACTCCGTACTCCCTACTTCTCTGGTTGAGACCGCCTTATGGCGCTCATATAATAAAAGTGTTTTGTAGTTTGTTTTAAGGAGGATCAAGCAAAATGGAACACCCGCAAACCCAAACACGCCACATCGGTCGTAATGGTCGGTACGGTAGTACCGCAAGAGTATACCCGGAACTGGTCAAAACACCGGCCATGTCTGAGCGAGAAGCTACCTACCACGCGGCGTTGAAGTTGGTAGCTCGGATTGACGACGATTTGACCAGGGGCACTCGCCATTACCGCACTAAAGCGGGTATGCTCTTAAAAACCTTGGATGAGGTGGTACGGGCGATTCTGAACGACGACTTGCTCTTACCTGAAGAGACCACTGTTGGTGTGACCTGGCTGGCTCCCCAGGAGTTGGCGGCTTAATCAAGCGTTTGAACGTTTGTATAAACGTTACAATTTAGCCTATGGCAAACATCAGCACGCTATCCAGGCTGCGGGTGGTGGTGGTTGGGCTGGGAAAAGAAGGTACAGCTCTGGCGACTTACCTGGCCAGGCACGGCTTTAACGTCACGGCCACCGACTCGCAGCCTGCCGAAAAGTTAGGTACAACTCCGGCTGCTTTGGCGGCATTGGGAATTTCCCTGGTGTTGGAAGATCATCCCTTGTCTCTCTTGGATAAGGCTGACCTTCTCTTTGTTAGCCCTGGAATTCCCTTGGAGATACCTTTTCTGCAAGCGGCGAAGGCCAAGAAAATTCCTCTCAGCACCGAGAGTCGTCTCTTCTGTCATGTCTGCCCTGCGCCGATTGTGGCTATCACCGGCTCCAGTGGCAAAACCACGACGACGACTCTCGTGGGCCAGATGATAGAGGCAACCGGCCGAAAAACCTGGGTAGGTGGCAATATTGGCCGCCCGCTGATTGAGGTGGTCGATCAAATGAGCCGGGCTGATGTTGTGATCATGGAGTTAAGCAGTTTTCAGCTCGAGTACTTTCACGCTCGCTTAAACCAGGGTATCAGGGGAGACCCGGCCTTAATCGCCTTGCTTAATAGCTGGAGTCCACCCATTAGCGCCATTCTCAACATCACCCCTAATCATCTCGACCGCCACCCCTCGATGAAACATTACGTCCGGGCCAAGCGGGCCATCATCGATTACCAGGGACCTGATGGGGTCATCGTTATGGGGCTGGATAATGATATGACCCGGACCCTCGGCAACCAATTTCCCAACAAAGTCCGCTGGTTTAGCCTGGAGGCACGAGTACCGGGCGGAGCGGGTTTGGCCGGCCATAACCTTGTGCTCCTTGATGAGGCTGGTCAGACTCAGGTAGTGGTGAACCGGCAGGAGGTCAAGTTGCGTGGTCCGCATAACTTGAGCAATATTTTGGCAGCCTGCCTGCTGGCCAGAGAAGCAGGCGCCTCTATCGAAGCCATGCGCAGCGTGATTACCACCTTCACCGGCGTCGAGTATCGTCTGCAATTAGTGCGCGAGTATCGAGGAATTCATTATTACAACGATAGCATCTCCACCAGCCCGGAGCGCCTGATAGCCGCCCTCTACTCGTTTACTGAACCGATTGTGCTCCTGGCCGGTGGACGCGATAAAAAATTGCCGTGGGAAGAGGTAGCTCGTTTAATCCTGCACAAAACGCACGACGTCATCCTGTTTGGCGAAGCGACCGAATTAATTGCCCGCGCCCTGGAAAAGGCCGGTCAAGAAATACCTTCGGCCAAAACCACCGTACATCGCTGCGCTAATCTGGAAGAAGCAGTGAAACTGGCGGCACGGATTGCCAAATCGGGTGATGTGGTGTTGTTATCACCGGGCTGCGCCAGCTATGATGCCTTCCGTAATTACGCCGAACGGGGCGAACGGTTTAAAGAGTTGGTGATGCAATTATGAGGTTTTAACACTGTAGGGATTTCTCCCCGCGAAGTGGGGAGAAATGATATTATGATGTAGTTACAATGGCTCAATCTAACCAGGAAGAAATCCATCGTTATGATTATCTGCTCATGATCACCATCGCCGCCCTGCTTGTCGTCGGACTGATGATGATCTATAGCGCCACCTTTGCCCTGGGTTATCAATTGTATAGCCAGCCCACCTACTATTTGATTCGCCAACTGTTGTGGATGGGCATCGGTTTATTAGTCATGATTGTTTTCGCCCGGATTGAGTACCATACCTGGCGGCGTTTCTCGATCCCGATGATGGTTTTTATGCTGTTGCTGTTAGGTGTGGTCCTGGTCATCGGCGAGACTCGTTTTGGTGGACAACGCTGGCTGTTTAACGGTTCAATCCAGCCTTCGGAATTTAGTAAATTGGCAATCATTATCTATATTGCCGATTGGCTTTCCTCCAAGGGGGAGCAAATCCGCAAGGTCAGTTATGGCTTGATTCCATTTGCCATCCTGTTAGGTTTTATCACCGGCTTGATTGTTTTGCAGCAAAGCCTGAGTACGGCCATTCTCATTGCCGGCACGGCCCTGGTTATGTTTTTTATTGCTGGTGGAAATTTGTGGCAAATCATCGTTAGCGTCTTGTTAGGCGGGGGGACGATTGCTTTTTTAACCACCCAGTCGGCCTATCGACTGGCGCGGGTGGTTACATTTTTGGATCCACTTAATGCCGATCCCCTGGACAATGGGTATCAAATCCGGCAAATTCTTATTGCCCTGGGATCGGGTGGACTGACGGGTTTGGGGTTGGGCGCCAGCCGGCAGAAATTCGGCTACATCCCGGCCTCTCATACCGATGGTATTTTTGCTATTTTAGGCGAAGAGTTGGGCTTGATTGGTTCGCTGGTCGTGCTGGGCTTATTTGCTTTTCTGGCCTACCGGGGCTTTCGGATTGCGCTGGCCGCCCCCGACTCTTTTGGGACGGTCCTGGCTTCCGGCATCACCTGTAGCCTGATATTGCAGGCAGCAGTGAATATTGGCGTTGTTACCGCCAGCCTGCCCTTTACCGGGGTAACGCTGCCGTTTATCAGCTTTGGCGGCTCGTCACTGGTGGTGACGATGGCCAACGCCGGGCTGCTCTTGGCTATTTCGCGCCGGACGTTGCCGGAAGATCCGCATGAAAAAGAGGAACGTCGTGAGGTTGATCATCTCCGGCGGCGGAACCGCGGGGCACGTTTACCCGGCTCTGGCCGTCGTCCCAAAGCTAAAGCATTTGTGCGCTGAGGTTGACATCTTGTGGTTGGGCAGCAGCGGAGGCATGGAACAGGCTTTGGTCGAGCGGGCGGGTTTAAAGTTTGCCGCGATTTCAGCGGTTGGGCTGCGCGGCAAGAACCCTCTCACCGCCCTGAAGAGCCTGGGAACTTTGACCCAGGGCTACCAGCAGAGCCGGGCCTGGCTCCGCCGCTTTCGGCCGGAGGTTATCTTTGTTACCGGCGGTTACGTGTGTGTGCCGGTCACGCTGGCCGCATGGCGGGCGGGTGTGCCGATTATTATTTATCTGCCGGATATTGAGCCAGGCCTGGCGATTAAATTTTTGACCCGCTTTGCCAACCGGGTGGCCGTGACCGCTCCAGAGGCCCAGGTCTTTTTCAAACCCGGTCTAACCGTCGTCACCGGTTATCCGGTTAGAAAAGAGCTCTTTACTGAGACCGCAGAGGTCTCCAGGACCTCTGCGGTCTCGCCGGAAGAAATCAAACCCGCCGCTCGCCGCCGCCTGGGTTTGCACGATGATCTACCCGTATTGATGGTTTTTGGCGGCAGCCGGGGAGCGCGGAGTATTAACCAGGCGGTGACGACTGAACTGGAGACTCTTTTAAAAATAAGTCAGGTGGTGCATGTGACCGGGACGCTGGATGTGGACTGGGTGCGGGCGCGCCGGGCCGAACTGCCGCCGGAGTTACAGGCCCGTTATCACGTATCGGCTTACCTGCACGACGAGATGGTGACAGCCCTACTGGCCGCCGACCTGGTGATTTCCAGGGCCGGGGCCAGCGTACTGGGCGAATTTCCGGCCGCCGGCCTGCCGGCCATCCTGGTCCCTTATCCTTACGCCGGGGCGCATCAGGCTTTGAACGCTGCTTATCTGGCCAGGCATGGGGCCGCGGTGGTGATTAACGACGCCGATGTGAGTCAAAAATTGAAAGAGACCGTGATTGACTTATTGGCTAACCGGGACAAGTTACAAACCATGCGCCAGGCTGCCCAAAGCCTGGCCCAACCCGAAGCGGCGGCTCGTCTCGCCGGGGAAATTTTAGCGGTGAGTAACTATGGAAATTGACTGGACCGTACTCGCTTACATCTTTATCGGCCTGTTTGCCTTATCCGGTTTTTTTAAGGGCTGGTGGAAAGAGGCTATTACCACCTACTTCTTGTTGTTTTTGGTGCTCTTGTTATATTTTCCGGCTCTGGCTCAATTTTTTATCACAGCGATCAACTTTGTTTTTGCCCTGATTGCCCAAATTTTGCCTGCTGACTTGCGAATTACCTTGGCCAATTGGCTTGAAACCGGCCTGGGTCTCCCTACGGTGGATGGTGCCGTCCAGCTCGACCCCACTAACGGGGGAACATGGTTGGTTATTCTGGTCATCTTTGTGGGCGTGGGTATTCTTCTGGGCCGCTATCTCTTACCCAATCATTTTAAGGAAGGGGTAGTCTATACTCCTGGTTTTAGGGCAAGTTTGCTGGGAGCTTTGATTGGCGCTTTTAACGGTTTTATGATTGTTAGCCTGATTCTGGCTTATATCGGGGGAGGCGATTCATCTGAGGCTACAGCGTCGACCGGAGCGGCCGGTGTCTTGCGAGCCGTGGACGTGCCTAGCTTCACCCTGACCGAGAGTGTAGCGCCCTGGATTTTTGTTGGGTTAAGCATTTTGCTTATCCTGGCGGTTTTTGGTAGCAGGGTACACATAGTTAAAAATAAAGAGGGTTTTACCAAAATGGAACTATTAGGTCCACTGGGTCATGACAAATATAAGGTGACGAAAAAGAAGTAAGAGAAAAAAAGTTAGGTCAAAATAGATCTGGCAGACCCACCAGTGCATAAAAGAAATGCAGCGGTATACCAATGAACGGGAAAATTTCCATCAAGAATTTAATAGCTGGTCAGTTAATCTTAAAGATGAGGAATCTGTTGCCGGCCATGCTGGCGGCCTTTTTGGCCCTGTGGTTGGGTTTTCTGGGGTTATCCTTGAATTATAGCCCCGTTCAAGCCGCCCCATCCGATCAGGGGCAAAGATGGCAGTTTACTTTACCGGTCACCAATACCGGCAGCCAGACCTCCATTTATACCGTCACCAACCTCACCACCACCACCATTTCCATTCGCCATGAATTTTACGCGGGTGGTTTTCCGGGCGGACGCTTCGTGGCGGTGTTAACCGATACTCATCTTTTGCTTGAGCGCAAAATCTACGCCCTCAACCTGATTCCTAATTTTCCTTCCGATTTTACCGGCGTTGTGGTTATTACCTCCGACCAGCCGATCACCGGTTCTGCTGCTACCCGGGCCGTTGTGCTGCCTACCCCTACCCCATCACCCTCTACTCCTGTTGGTGAGAAGGAACCTCTCTTGCCGCCCCTGCCGCTTCTGCACCCCGAGCGAGTTGAAATCAACTGGACCCTCGTTGCTTACCTCGTCGTCGGCATCTTTGCCCTGTCCGGGTTCTTTAAGGGCTGGTGGAAAGAAGCCGTTACCACCTTCTTTTTGGGTATCCTTATTTTCTTTTTGGCCGTACCGGATGCCGCCAAGTGGTTTATCAATACGATCAATGACGCCATTCGTTTTACCTGGGAACAGTTGTCTAAATTGGATATTGCCACCCTGGATAATTATTTTTTTCAACTCGACCCCAGCAGCGGGCAAACTTGGTTGGTCATCCTGCTATTGTTTATCGGTCTGGCTATCTTTATCAGCCGCGCCGGTTTGTCCAGTGTACCGCAAGAACGGGATGTCTACACTGCATACTTATTAACCCTACCCGGCAGTGTGTTAGGGACTATTTTGGGTGGACTGAACGGTTTTCTGATTATCACCCTGGTTAAGCATTACCTGGAAGGGACAAATTTGCCAGGAAGCGGCCAACTGCCAACGGAGATCGCCATGGCCAGTGGCGGTGTCATCACTGCTGCTTCATCAGGCGTGAATATCCAGATCACCGGGTTACCTGGCTTTGCGCTGTTCAACTTCCTGCTCCCCTGGCTGATCATTGCCTTTGGAATCTTAATTCTCTTGTGGTGGGGATGGCCACCGGCGGGTTACGTCCAACACACCTTTACGCTTCAAAAGGAAGGGGAAATTGTTTGGGTTCCAAATCCCTATTGGTGGAGAATTAGGGGGTTGAGTAGTAGTTCGAATAATAAGTCATAGTTAGTTCATGCTAAATTTTAGCAGGTTAGGAATTTCTCAGTTCGACTATGTTTAGAGGCGGGTAACTATTTAGACCCACTTGTAAACCCTAAACTAAATTAACTGCGAAACTCCTAAAGGTAAGAAATTATGCAAATTGATTGGACTATCGTAAGTTATGTAGTGGTTGGCATCTTTGCCTTGATTGGGTTTTTTAGAGGCTGGTGGAAAGAGGCGCTGGCTACATTTTTTTTAACCCTGCTGGTTTTATTACTCCGGCAGCCTGATCTGGCCCGGACGGTCGTGGAGTGGCTAAATCAAGGGGCTGCGGTTGTCTCATCTTTCCCGGCTAATCTTTTTGGCTTTTCGGTGGATTCTGGAACAGTTTTTCAGCTTGAACCCAATCGTTCCAGCACCTGGTTGATCATTTTATTTTTTGTGTTAGGTTTCTCTGCCTTACTCGCCTGGATTTTTTTACCGAGTAGTGCGAGTAAAGCACCCGCAAAATATTATACGCTGACCGTAATAGGTCGAGTGTTAGGACTCTTGGTGGGGGCAGTGAACGGCTTTTTGTTTATTAACCTGGTCAGAGAATATCTGGATGGGCGCAGCTTGCCCGGCAATACGTCGGTGGGTGAGGCAAGTGCAACTTCATTGAGTAACGCAGCCATTGCCGCTCCTGCCTCAACTTTTTCAGTTCAGGTAGTAAATTTACCCGATTTTACTATTTTAGACAGTTATATTCCCTGGTTGATTATTGGCAGTGGTATTTTGGTTTTAGTGGCCGTTCTGGCTGCCAGGGTCGCAATTCAGTTCAAGCCCTGGGCAGTAAAGGTAAACTATGCGGATCCCTTTGGTTATAAACCACTTAAAACCGAGAAACCAAAAAAACCAGACCCCCAAGAAGTAAAAGTGGTTACGTAAGAACAAATTTTGCGGATTAAGAGAATTTTTTGGTTGAACCTGGTACAAATGCTTATTTGTAGATTTAAGAAAGCATAATCAAATTTATGCCCAGAATTCATCTGATCGGCATTGGCGGCGCGGGACTATCCGCCATTGCCACCGTACTTTTACAACAAGGTTATACGGTTTCCGGCTCCGATAGACAAGCCTCGGCGGCCACTGAACGATTGGCCCAACTGGGCGCGACGATCTTCATTGGCCATCGGCCTGAAAACCTTGACGACCGCCGACCGCTGACGGCTGACCGCCAGGTATCTGCAACGGACAATGGACAACAGGCCATTGACGTGGTTGTTGTTTCTTCGGCCATTCCGCCGGACAACCCGGAATTGCTCGAAGCCCGGCGGCGAGGGCTGAGGGTGGTCAAGCGGGCCGAATGGCTGGGCCAGATGATGCAGGGGCGGGTTGGGATTGCCGTGGCCGGGACGCACGGCAAAACGACTACGACGGCGATGATTGCTTTTATCTTGCAGCAGGCCGGGTATGACCCGACCTATATCGTGGGTGGATTCGTGCCGCAGCTCAACACCAATGCCGCTGCGGGTCAAGGTGAGACCTTTGTGATTGAAGCCGACGAGTACGATTACACTTTTTTGGGTCTCCGCCCCGAAATTGCCGTAGTGACGATGGTGGAGTGGGATCATCCTGATATATTTCCTTCGCCTCAGGCGCTCAAGCATGCTTTTGAGGATTTTGTCCAACTGGTTCCGGCTCATGGCCGGCTCATTGGCTGCGGCGATGATCTGGGGGCGCTTGAGGCCATAAGGCGCGGCAGCGTTCCGATCACTACCTATGGTTTGGGACCGGAAAACGACTGGCAGGCGGTTGAGGTGCGACCCAACCGGCGCGGCGGTCACGACTTTAAAATCAATCGCCTCCCCGCCGCCCTATGGTCTGAGCCTGAGCCGAAGGTCCCCTATGGGCAGAATGAAGTCTCGCCTCCCCGTCTCACCGTGTCCCTGGCTGTGCCGGGTCTGCATAATGTCAATAACGCCCTGGCTGCGCTCATTGTGGCTGAACAGCAGGGGGTCGACCTGGCCCAGGCTGCGGAAATCTTGGGGGAGTTCAGAGGGGTGGAGCGCCGTTTTGAACTCAAAGGCGAAGTGAACGGTATCACCGTGATTGACGACTATGCCCACCATCCCACCGAAATTAGAGCCACCCTGGCTGCCGCCCGGACTCGCTTCGCCGGCCGCCCGGTTTGGGCGGCTTTTCAACCCCATACCTTTAGCCGCACCCTGACCCTGCTAGACGATTTTGCTAACGCCTTTACTGACGCCGATCACGTGGTCATAGTCGATATTTTTCCGTCGCGGGAGACTGACCAGGGGCTGGTAAAAAGCGCCGATATTATTGAGCGGATACGCCATCCCGAAGCCCGTTATATTGGTTCCCTGGCCGAGGCCGCTAGCTACTTAGCGGCTCACTTGGCCCCGCCTGCCGTCCTGATAATAATGGGCGCAGGTGACAGCCACAGAATCGGCGAGTGGGTTTTAGAACGTTTGAGTCGTTAGCCTGAGGTGCAAGCAGAGTTGAACCTTAAAAATTCAGCCTTCTCGGCCGCTTTGGAGGCAAATTTTGGTCCCAGGGTCCGCTATGACGAGCCTCTGGCCGGACACATCACCCTCCGGCTGGGCGGCCCGGCGGAAGTTTGGTTGGTGGTTGAGCGTGTGGGCGAGTTGGTTGCCGCCGTCACCCTGGCCCGACAATATCATCTGCCGGTGTTCATCCTGGGCGGTGGGGCCAACTTATTGATTAGCGACGCCGGTATCCGGGGACTGGTCATCGGTAACCGGGCCAATCGAGTTGAATTTCCAGCCTCTTCGTTCACAGGCGAGAAGGATGACCCAGTCAAGATAATCGCCGATAGCGGCGTTGTTCTGCCCAACCTGGTGCGTCGCTGCGCCAAACGGGGTTTAAGCGGCCTGGAATGGGCTGTTGGCGTGCCGGGTACCATAGGTGGAGCGGTGGTCAACAACGCCGGCGCTTATGGCCGTGATATGGCGCGTTGCCTGGCCCGCGCCGAACTGCTCTCCCCCACCGGCGAGCGGCTCTGGCAGCCGGTCGAATGGTTTGAATACGGCTATCGCCGGTCAAGATTAAAGAAGAAGTCAGTAGTCAGTAGTCAGAGTGGCGGTCGGGAAGAGTGGATTGTTCTGCGAGCCGAATTACAGCTAACCCCCGCTCCTGTGGCCGAGGTTGAAGCCCGGATAGCGGAGTTTAACAACCGGCGTAAAGCCAGCCAGCCGCCCGGGGCGACGATTGGCAGCATGTTTAAGAATCCGCCCGGAGATTATGCCGGTCGTCTGATCGAAGCGGCTGGGTTGAAAGGATATCGAGTTGGTCAGGCCCAGATTTCACCTATTCATGCCAACTTTTTCCAAAATCTGGGCGGGGCCACTGCGACGG
The DNA here is from genome assembly GCA_964622215.1 of uncultured Caldilineaceae bacterium. Taxonomy (GTDB): domain Bacteria; phylum Chloroflexota; class Anaerolineae; order 4572-78; family J111; genus DSQQ01. The sequence goes on along the minus strand of CAZUNT010000018.1, from coordinate 14,267 downwards.
AAGTGCTAAAGTTGATTAGCGTGGCTCAAGAAGCAGTCGAAACGAAATTTGGTATCCGGTTGGAATTAGAAATTGAGGTTATTGGAGAGTAGATGTAGTGAGTTCTTCTGAAAAAAAACAGCGCAAACTTCGCGTCGGAGTAATCTTTGGCGGGCGGAGCGGCGAGCACGAGGTCAGCCTCACCTCCGCTAAAGGTATTATGGACGCGCTGGATAAAAATAAATATGAAGTAGTACCCATCGGTATTACTAAAACCGGCCAGTGGTTGACCGGCGGCGATATCCACCACCAATTATTAGAGGCTGCGGCCGGGCATCCGGTGGTAGAGACGAGCCGCCGACTCATCTCTACCACCGGGGTTTCGACTGAAAACGCGTTGGCCTTGCCGATCGAGGCCACCGGCCCACTGGACGTGGTGTTTCCGGTTCTGCATGGCCCCTTTGGCGAAGATGGCACGGTGCAGGGATTTTTGGAGTTGGTGGGTGTTCCTTACGTGGGCGCAGGAGTGACGGCCAGCGCGGCCGGAATGGACAAGGCCATGTGCAAAGATATTTTTCGGTCACACGGCCTGCCCCTGGTAGCGCATCGCGTTTTTCTACGCAAGCAGTGGCAGCGTGACCCTCAGGCCGTGCTGGCGGAGTGCGAAGCGGCGATGATCTACCCGATGTTTGTTAAACCGGCCAACCTGGGCAGCAGTGTAGGGATTCATAAAGCCAAGAACCGCGAGCAGTTATGGACCGGGCTGGATGATGCCGCTCGTTATGATCGCAAGCTGTTGGTCGAGCAAGGTATAGAGGCTCGTGAAATTGAGGTCAGCGTGCTGGGCAATGATGACCCCATCGCTTCGACGCCGGGTGAGATTATTCCCTCACGGGAATTTTATAGTTACGCGGCCAAGTATATCGACAATAACTCCGCTTTGCTGATCCCGGCTCCGCTCACCTCAGAGCAGGCAGATAGGGTGCGCCAACTGGCGATCGACTCCTTCAAAGCTCTGGATTGCTCCGGCCTGGCCCGGTGTGATTTTCTGCTGGATAAGACCACCGGCGAGTTTTATGTGAATGAAGTCAACACGATGCCCGGCTTTACCCCTATCAGTATGTATCCTAAATTGTGGGAAGCCAGCGGCCTATCCTACAGCGAGTTGATTGACCGGCTGATCGAACTGGCCCTTGAACGGCATGAGGACAAACAGCAATCGCAAACGACGTTTGATGTAAGTACAGCAGAGTAGCAAAAGAAGGAGTAGGAAGTAGGAAGTAGGGAGTAGGGAGTAAGGAATGAAGCCCCCTACTCCCTACTCCTTACTCCCTACTCCTGGTTAGAACTATGTTAGGTGTTAAGAAACAGCGACGACGTCGCTCCGAAATACGCTTGGGAACCCAGGCAGTCAATTATGAGGCGACCACTGTTCAGCCGCGCTTCTCCGTGGCCCCGGTGTTGAATTTTTGGCAGATGCGAGGGGCACGTTTGAGCGGCCTGTTGGCCCTGACCGGACTTGGCTGGACTCTGTTTCTGCTGTTTAGCACCCCCACCTTTTTTGTCTACACGGCCGAGATTCGAGGAAATGAAGCGGTCTCAGCGCGTGAGATTTATCAAATGAGTGGGATAGACAGCCAGAGTGTTTTTTGGATCAATCCGGCGGATGTAGCTAAAAGAATAACGACTTTGCCGAATATCAAAGCAGCCACCGTGTCGTTGGTTCTGCCCGCCCGGGTGGTCATTAAGGTGACAGAACGGCAGCCGGAGTTGCTGTGGCAAACCGGCCAAACCATGTGGTGGATCGATCAGGAGGGAACGGTGGTGCCGCCCAAAGCTGACCGGACGGATATGATGCGCATCATCGACGACGATCGGCAGCCCCTCCAAGCCGGTTATCAGATCGAGGCCGATATTATCAAGGGGGCGCAGACGTTACGAGTTTTAGCCCCGGATGTATCTGTCATTCGTTATTCGCGGGCGCGGGGACTGACCGTCGCCACTCCGGAAGGCTGGCCTGTTTACCTGGGCAATGGCGAGGAAATTAAAGCCAAGCTGGTGGTGCTGACTACAGTTTTGGCTGATCTAAAGGAGCGGAATATTACCCCCGCCTACGTGGATATGCGTAACCCGCTCCGGCCTGTTTATAAGCCGGCGACGATTATTGAAATTGGACAGCCCAGGGCAGGCAAACTCACCAATTCTGCGCCGCCGAGGTCTCGGTAAGAATTTTAAGGGAAATGCACAAGATGTCGTGGTATAACCTCTTGCAAAATACTAGATATTGTGGTAAACTTATAGTTACCTCTTACCAGGTTTATTACGAGGAAAAGGGCGAGGAGGCCTAGCGTGGATCGAACCGTCGTCGCCTTGGATGTAGGCACTACCAAAATCTGCACGCTAGTGGCCGAAGTGGGGCCTCCCCCGGAAAATGCTATGCGCATTGTGGGGGTGGGTATTGTACCTTCAAAAGGTATTCGCAAAGGAGTCGTCGTCAATGTTGGCGAGGTAACCGCCGCTATTGTCGAGTCGATCCAGCGCGCCGAGCGCACCTCCGGTTATGCTATTGCCAGCGCCTATGTTGGCTTGGCGGGCGCTCATATTAGCTCGATGAACAGCCGGGGCGTGGTAGCGATTAGCCGAGGCGAGCGTGGTATCCGCCCGGTCGACGTCGAACGCGCCCTGGATCAGGCTCGGGCTATCGACATTCCGCACAATCGCGAAATCCTGCACATCATCCCGCGCGGTTTTACGGTGGATGGCGATGAAGGCGTGCGCGACCCCATTGGGATGCAGGGCTACCGGCTTGAAGTTGAAGCGCATATCATCACCGGCTCCAGCGCCTCGATCCGTAATTTGATTAAGTGCGTGCAAAACGCCGGGATACAGATCGATGCCCTGGTGATGGAACCCCTGGCCTCCGGCGAGGCAACGCTGACCGACATCGAGCGCGAAATGGGGGTGGTATTGGTCGATATTGGTGGTGGCACGACCGACATCGCCATTTTCATTGAGGGTAGTATCTGGCATACGGTGGTTTTACCTACCGGCGGTGAGCAGTTGACCAATGATATTGCCGTAGGGTTACGGACCCCCGTCAATACGGCTGAGGACCTTAAAATCAAGTATGGACATGCTCTATCGCACACTATTCTGCCGGAAGAGACGATCAGGGTGAGCATGTTTGGCGAAGACGGCCAGCAAAACATCTCGCGCCAGTTTTTGGCGGAGATCATTGAGGCCCGCGCTGAGGAAATTTTGGAGATGGTTTTGAAGGAAATCAAGCGCAGCGGCTACGATGGCCTCCTGCCGGCAGGGATTGTTTTATGCGGCGGTACCGCCGATTTGGCCGGGCTGCGCGACATGGCCCGCGATATGTTGGGCTTGCCCGCTCGTATCGGAGCGCCCCAAAATCTGCGCGGGTTAGTGGATACTTTGCAAAGTCCGGCCTTTGCGACCAGTGTGGGACTGCTAATGTGGGGTATCAAGCACGATTTGCCGCAAGCAGTGTCTCAGCCAAGCAGCAATGGACTTAAAATGCCGGGTTGGTTAAAAGTATTTTTACCGGGATAACAAACATAGGAGGAAACAAAATGTCCAAAAATGGCAATAATAGCTATGGTACGCCGGAAAATTTCGCCCAGATTAAAGTCATCGGCGTTGGCGGCGGTGGCAGCAATGCCGTCAACCGTATGATCGCCGAAGGACTGCGTGGGGTTGAATTTATTGCGGTCAACACCGATGCTCAAGCCCTGCTGATGAGTGACGCGCCCCAACGTATCCGTATCGGCGACAAGCTGACACGTGGGCTGGGAGCCGGCGGCAACCCTGAAGTTGGAAGCAAAGCGGCAGAAGAGTCATCCCAGGAGTTGGAAGAAATTTTGCGCGGGGCCGACATGGTTTTTGTCACCTGCGGTATGGGCGGCGGCACCGGCACCGGTGCGGCTCCGATTATTGCCGAAATTGCCCGCCGGTCTGGGGCGTTGACCATTGGGGTTGTCACCAAACCTTTCAACTTTGAGGGCAATCGCCGCCAGAACTATGCGATCGAAGGCATCGAGCGACTCAAGGAAAGAGTCGACACGCTGATCGTTATTCCCAATGACCGCCTGCTCGAAATTGTGGACAAGAAGGCCAGCATGACCCAGGCCTTCCGCACCGCCGACGACGTATTGCGCCAGGGTATCCAGGGTATTTCCGAACTGATCACCGTACCCGGCCTGATCAACCTGGATTTTGCCGATGTGCGCTCGATTATGACCGGCGGCGGCGCAGCCTTGATGGCCGTCGGCGCGGCTTCGGGTGATAGCCGGGCGGTTCAGGCGGCCGAAACCGCTGTTTCCTCCTCGCTGCTCGACGTGACCATTGACGGGGCGCAAGGTATTCTATTCAACATTACCAGCGGCCCCAACCTCAGCCTGTTTGAGGTCAACGAGGCGGCTGAAATTATCAAGCGTAAGGCTCATCCCGACGCCAACATCATCTTTGGCGCGGTGATTGACGAGAGCCTGACCGACGAATTGCGCATTACTTTGATCGCCACCGGTTTTGACTCGGCGGCGCAGCGCCGACCCTACGTGGCCGGTAAACGTAAGGAAGAGGCTACTCCCTCCACCAAGACAATTGCCTTCCCGCAGCCGCCCAAGGCCCGGGAAACAACCTACACTCGTGAAGAACCGGTTCGCCGGGAACCCATTTACGATCCCGAAGACCTGGAAGTGCCGACTTTCTTACGGAAACGCCTGCAAAAC
>CAZUNT010000018.1:0-9527 GCA_964622215.1 uncultured Caldilineaceae bacterium | reverse complement strand
AAACGTTCAAACGTTTAACGTTCAACGTTGATATCCAGTACCCTCCTATGGCCTGAGTGTGGCAGGCAAAGACCACACACCGCATCCCCGCTGCGCCCCTGGCCTCTCTCAGCCAGGGGCGCGCCTTTTTGTGACATACTGCGCGAAAATATTGACCCTTATGAGTGATTGGACTAAAGAAGGAGGCCAAAATGAGACCAATGGATAGAGTCCAGGGCGACCCCCGGCTCTGGCTGTTAGAACCTGATCCGCTAAACCCGGCGGTGCGTTATTTTGCTTTGCGAGACCTGTTGGATCGCTCTTCCGACGAGCCTGAGGTCCGCCAGGCCGGAAAAGAAATTATGACAATGGGGCCGGTTCCGGCGATTTTGGCGGCCCAACACCCCGACGGTTATTGGGTCAAGCCGGGCGGCGGCTACTCCCCCAAGTACCAGGGCACCGTCTGGCAAATCATGTTCCTGGCTGAGTTAGGCGCCGACCCGACGGACGAGCGGGTCCGGCGGGGCTGTGAGTATCTCCTGAGCCACAGCCTGGCCAGTAACGGCGCTTTCTCCGCCAACCAATCGCCGGCGTCCAGTGGGGCCATCCACTGCCTCAACGGCAATCTGTTGTCCGCCCTGCTCAATCTCGGCTATGGCGCTGACCCCCGGGTGCAGGCAGCCCTCACCTGGCAAGCTCAAGCCATCACCGGCGAAGGAGAAATCTCCTACTACAAGTCTGGCACCGCCGGCCCCGGCTTTGCGTGTGCGGCCAACCTGGGGCGGCCGTGCGGCTGGGGAGCAGTCAAAGCGTTAAAAGCGCTGAGCGCCCTTCCTCCCCAGCAGCGCACCCCATTGGTGCAGCGGGCTATCAAAACCGGCGTTGAGTTTCTCCTCAGTCGCGATCCGGCCGCAGCCGATTACCCCTACACCGAGCGGGTCAGTTCTACCTGGTTCAAATTCGGTTTCCCCCTGAGTTACTGGAGCGATGTGTTGGAGAGTACGACGGTGTTGGTTGACCTGGGTTATGGCCACGATCCCCGCTTGGCCCATGCCTTCGAGTTCATCCTGAGCAAACAGGATGCGCAGGGTCGTTGGAAGTTGGAGAATACGCTCAACGGCAAGACCTGGGTGGAGATTGAAAAAAAAGGCCGGCCCAGCAAGTGGGTCACACTGCGGGCTTGGCGGGTTTTGCAGCGCAGCGCCGAGCTTTGACCAGGAGTTCAAGCAGCAGCCGTATCCTGGCCGGCGAGGGGGTGCGGGAAGTCTATCATTGAGGCGAAGTTTCGCCTCCTCCCAGCCAGGTTGTCCAAATCGCCCCACCAATCAATACTACCGCCAGTATTGCCCACAGGATCGCCCAGACAATAGCCGGGATAAAGGTCAACTCGGCCATAGAGTGGGCATCGTTGGCCGGGGCGTCAAAGAATCGCAGCGACAGCCCCATGACCGTAGACAAATCAGAAAAGGCGGTCAGCCCGGCCTGAATGGCGACCAGGTGCAGCAGGAAGATAATCCAGCCGGGCGTGGCCTTCACTGCGACCCAAACAAAAAAGCCGCCGAATATTAACCCGCTCAGTGTTGTTAAAAAGCCATCCACAAAATCCCCGGAAAAAATACTGGGGACGCCATAACGCAGCGACAGCAAAGCCATTAGCCCGCCGATCATCCCCAAAGCAATCCGGCTCCAGCGGTGATTCCGCCCCAGCAGAATCAGGACTGCCCCAAACAGGGCCACTCCTACATACCCCGCCGGGATAATCACCCAGCGCCAGCCTCCCGCCGTCGTCGCCAGGCCCGATCCATCCGCCGAAATTACAAAGCGAATAAACGCCCCGCCGGTCAGCAGCGCCGCCAGGCCATGGCTCAACTCATGAACAATCGTCAGCAGCAGGCGAAAGGGATAGCCCATCCAGCCGAGCCAGGGCACAAAGGCCATAAGCAGTGTGACCAGGCCGGCCAGGCCAATCAAGGTCAGCGTTTGTCGGGTTGAAAAATTATCTACTGAACGGTCAAAGAGAGATTTTAGGTACATGCTTCACTTTCCAGGGTGAAAACGGTAATCTCCGGGCGGCAGTTGATCCGCAAACGGATGGAAGATTCGCCCAGGCCCCGGTTGGTATACAACCACATCCCGCCGACCTGATAACGTCCCACCCGGTATTTGAGGCTAAAAGGGGGGGTCATTAAGGGCCCAAAAAACGGGAGGATGACTTGCCCGCCGTGCGAATGACCGGAGATTTGCAAGTCAAAGCGGCCGGTAGCGGCGCTGATGTCGGCAAAATCCGGCTCGTGAGCCAGCAAGATAGCTGCCCCGGCGGCCGGTAGCTGGGCCATCACCTCATCCAGCCGGGCCTGATTCTGCCAAAGATCGTCCACTCCGGCCACGTGGAGCACTGCTTCACCCCGCCGGATCGAATGGACGGTATTGTTCAGTTCAATAATTCCGCTGTGATGGAGGGTTTGTCGAATTAAAGCCGTCTCAACCCAATAGTCGTGATTGCCCAGCACCGCGACGGTAGCATCACGGGGCCTTAACTGGCTGAGCGCAGCGGCAATATCCTCGACGTAAGGCTGCGCCTGATAGCTGACAAAATCTCCGGTAATCGCCACCAGGTCGGGTTCTTGCCGGTTAATACGCTCGACGATATCGACCAGATGGGCCCGGCTGAGGGAAATGTCGGCGTGCAAATCGCTGATTTGGACCAACCGGTAGCCGTGAAAGGCCGGATCCAGCCGGGGCAAGACCAAACGCAGGTGCTTCACCTCAACCCAATTCGGCTTGAGTTTGGGTGGGTTGATCTGCCGGTTCAGCCGGAGCAGACTCGGCTCAACGGTCCAGACCAGAGGCATGGTGATTTTTAAGAAGTATCGCAGGAATTGATTGAATAACAAGAGCGGCTCTGGGGTATCCTTATCCCGGTAGGAAAATAAAGTTTGCTTTAGGAAGTCTACCGCAAATCCCTTTTTGAGCCAAACGCACCCGGCTAAAGCCTCGACTCCAAAACGCTAACTTAATGACATTGCTCATCCATTGATTTGTAATACGGCAGCCCCATTTATTTGGCTGCGTTTGAGCCGCAGCAGGACCTCGTTGGCCTGATCCAGGGGGAAAAGTTCAACCTCTGTTTTGACCGGCACTGCGGCGGCGACCTGCAAAAAATCTGTCACATCCTGGCGGGTGCTATTCGCCACGCTCTGGATGGTGCGCTCGTGCCAGAGCAAATCATACGGCATTTCGGGGATAGGACTCATGTGGATACCGCCCAGGGCCAGCGTGCCGCCCCGGTCCAACCGTTGCAGAGCCAGGGGAACCAGTCTACCGGCCGGGGCAAAGATGATGCTGCTGTCCATTAACACGCCGGGATCATCCTCCGCGCCGCCGGCCCAAGCTGCGCCCAGCGACCGGGCCAATTGGCGGTGGTGTTCGCTCCGAGTGAAGACAAAGACTTCACAGCCCCAGTGAAGAGCCACTTGTAACATCAGATGAGCCGACGCACCGAAGCCGTACAAGCCCAATCGCTGCCCCGGCTGCACCCGGCTCAAACGTAGGGAGCGATAGCCGACCACCCCGGCACACAACAATGGCGCAGCTTCGACATCGCTGAAGACGGCGGGGATAGGGTAGGCAAACTTCTCGCCCACCACCATATATTCGGCAAAGCCGCCATCGGCATGCAAGCCGGTGAAATGAATGTTCTCGCACAGGTTCTCCTGGCCCGCCCGGCAATAGCGACACCGGCCGCACGTTTCGTACAGCCAGGGTACGCCTTGCCGGTCGCCCGCCTGGTGCAGCGTAACCCCCTCACCTATAGCGTCCACCACGCCCACAATCTGGTGGCCGGGGATAGTCGGCAAGCGGGGCAGGGCCAGGTCGCCTTCGACAATGTGCAGATCGGTGTGGCAGACGCCGCACGTGTGGATTTTTAGCCGCACCTGGCCGGGGCCGGGTTGGGGTGGGGCAACCTCGGCGGCAACCAGCGGCGCAGTGTCAATGGGAGCCGCCTGAAAAAGCTGCATAACTTTCATTATTTACACCTGTATTTGAATAGCGCTGCCGCTTTCATACCGGCGCAAGCCGCGTTGAAAAACGAACACAGCCAGGATCAGGAACACCAACGCGGCCGTCAACAATTGGGCCAGGGTGGCCCAGCTAAAGGCGCGGACAAATTCGGCCGGCACCGCGCCGATAAAGGCAGCCGGCAGAATGGTGAATAGGAGGAATTTGGCCGTATCGTCGAAGAGGGTAATTGGGTAAAGAGAGAAAGTTAATAGGGCATCGATGGCCTGCACCGTCAACAGGGTAGTATTACCCAGCCAGAAGGCCAGACTTTGCACCAGGACGAGAAAGGACAGGAAGACGACCATAGACAAGAGCGTTCCCAGGGCAAAGCGGCCGATGGCGTCGGGCGTGTATTGCCCGGCCAGGGCAAAGCTAATCAGGCCATAGGTGAAATCGCCCAGGCCACTGGCTCGACTCCGGCTGGCCAGCACGTGCAGTAACACAGACCGGGGTAGGGACATGTAATAATCCAGCCGGCCGCTCACGATGACATCGGCCAGGGTAAGCACGTTGCCAAAGAGGTAAACACCCAGCCCAAAGCCGGTGGCGATGACGCCGAACAGGAGTAACATCTCATTAAGGCCCCAGCCGCGTATCTCCTTGAAGCGGTCGAAGAAGATAAGCCAGAAGGCGAAATAAACGGCGTTGTTCAGCATCATGCCGATGACCTGGGAGATAAAGGCAATCCGGTATTCCATCGCCGCCTGTAGATTCGCCTTCCATAAGGCCAGGAGAAAGATTAATTCACGTCTCACTTAGCCTCCATTGATCGTCAACCAGGTTACGCCCCGGCGGTAGAGCAAGGTCAATAAAAGTCCCAGGACGGCCAGCCAGAAGCCCTGCATTAGCAGCAGGGTGACAAAGCGAGCCAGGTCAGGCTCCACAAAGAGGCGGGCTGGGCCATAAAGAGTGTAGGCAAAGGGCATGGATAGAGCTATCGTGCGCAGCCAAGCGGGGAAGAAGTCTAGTGGAATCAACAGGCCGCCGAGAATAAAGACGATTTTTTGATAGATCCACTCGAAGGCGTTGATATCTTCGGTGACGAACGCCGCCAGGCCAATCATCGCCACAATGCAGAAATCAATCAACCAGGCGGCCGTGACCGCTATCAAGACTAGGGGCCAACCCTGGGGATCAGGCGGCGGGCCGGCCATCAACCAAACGATCAGCCCACCCGCCAAAGCGTTAAAAACCAGACTCATCACGCTATCTCCCAGCCCAATACTAAGCTGGTAGAGCAAAAAATTGTAGGGTTTGTTCAGTAGATAAGCCACCGAGCCATCTTTAACCGCTTCGGCGATAGTACTCGACAGGCGGGGTTTGCTGAGCACAATTGTCTCGGCCAACATCAGATACCATAACGTCTCGCGCAGCGTTAGCCCGGCAATGACCTCCTGGCCTGTGGCGCGATAGGTCGCTCGCCAGAGTTGGATGAAGACCCACATAAACATGACAATCGTTAGGCTCCGTGAGGCCAAGTCGCCGGGGTAGGCCAGGCTGTTGAGAAGTTGGGTCTTAAAGATAGCCCAGTACTTTTGAAACGTCATTTCTTAACCACCCTGCCCCGCTTCTTCATAGATGGTCCGAATGACTTCTTCCAGCGACGGATCAGAAATGGTCACGTCGACTAGATTACCGGCCTCGGCCAGGCGGGCGATGACTGCTTCTACCGGCGTCCGGCGGGTATCGAAACGTAACTTGATCCCATAGCGGCCCACTTTCAGTATCTCGGTTCCCTCAAGCTGAAAGTTAGCGGGAACCTCGGCGGCATAGCGCACCTCGACCAGCTTGGAAGTAAGATACCGTCGTTTAAGGGATGATACTTTATCCTGGTAAACAATCTGGCCGTGATTGACGATAATCACCCGTCGGCACAGAGCCTCGATATCGCCGGCGTCGTGTGAGGTGAGCAAAACGCCGACCCCCTCCATCTCATTCATCCGGCGAACCGTATCGCGGATGCGTTGTTTAGCCACCACATCCAGGCCAATGGACGGCTCGTCGAGCAGGAGGAGGCGGGGCCGGTGCAGGAGTGAGGCGGCCACCTCGCAGCGCATACGCTGGCCCAGCGACAGCTTGCGCACCGGCGTTTCCAGTAAATGTTCAATTTCAAAAGCCTCGGCCAGAAAAGCAATCCGCTGGCGAATGGTCCGGTCGTCTTGTTCGTAGATTTTGCCAAACAGGTAAAAAGTGTCTACTGCCGGCAGATGATACCACAATTGCGGACGCTGGCCGAAGACTGTGCCAATCTGGTAAGCCAGATGACGCCGCTGCTGCCAGGGGACAAAGCCTAACACGCTGGCCTCACCGCCCGTAGGATAGAGGATGCCGGTCAGGATTTTGATCGTGGTCGACTTGCCCGCGCCATTAGGACCGATAAAACCGAGCAACTCGCCTTGCTCCATCTCGAACGAAAGATGGCGCACGGCTTCGACGGTTTGCCACTCTGGACGGGCCAACGCTTGCACGCTACCCCAAAAACCGGCCGCCTTACGCTTGGCGCTAAATGTTTTGTAGAGCTGGTGAACCTGGATGGCAGGCATGGTCAATATCTCGTCACTCAAGAGAAAATTCTGAAAAGTCATTAAGTTTTGCTATAGCTGAGTGTACAACAAAACCGGATAATGTATAATATCTATTTAAAGCAAGATTGCCAACCCTAAAGAGAATAATGTCTATCGGCAATTGTGATACAAATCAAACAAGCGAGCTATATATTCTCACCGAGGTGGCCAAGGCTCTGACCACTCCTCTAACTCTGCCGCAGTTACTTGGCGCTGTGATGGAGCGAATTGCCGAGGTCCTTGACCCGGCCGAGTTCGGCGTCATCCTGCTATGGAATCCATCGGCGGGGCTGTTGTGCCCCCAGGCCGTATGCGGCTCAGGTTTTCCCAATCTACAAGCCCTACGGCAACTAAGCTTACAAGAGGGTGAGTCGGTTACCGGTCAAGTCTATACGCGGGGAGAAGCCGTAGTTCTCAATAATTCGGCGGCCCTGGTTGAGGCTATGGTGAACCTCCGGCCAGATAACCGAGCGATATGGCGGCAAGCGCTCGGTTCAGATAACCTGCCCCACAGTCTGGTAGCTGCCCCCCTGTGGGCGAGCGGTCACAAATTTGGGGTGCTCCTCTTAGGCACAGTCCATCGCGACAAGGCCTTCTCCACCAGCAATCTTCCCTTCGTGCAAACCCTGGCCGACCTGATCGCCCTGGCGATTGACCGGGCGCGGTTGGAGCTGGAAGCCCAGACCAACCGGGAGGTCCAACAGGCCGATCGGCTCAGAGCCGAAGCCCTGGCCACGCTTTCACACGAACTCCGTACCCCTTTGACCGCCATCAAAGGCTACTGTACAGCCCTGCTGTTAGACGACATTGCCTGGCCGGTGGAAAAGCAGCACGAGTTTCTACACCTGATTGAGACAGAGTGTGACAACTTGCAGATAATGATCAAGACCGTGTTAGACTCCTCTCTGATTGATGCCGGGCAACTCATCCTGGAATATCAGCCGGTGCGCCTGGAGCGACTGGCCCGCGAGGTGGCCGACGAGATGCAATGCGTGACCAAGTGTCATAGTCTTGTCCTTGATTTTCCACCCGATTTCCCCATTATTGACGCCGACCCGGCGCGGCTCAAACAGGTCTGGCGCAACATCGTCATCAATGCCATCAAATATTCGCCCAACGGAGGGTTGGTGGTGATTCGCGGGGAAGTGCGGCCAATGGATGTGGTTGTCAGCATTGCCGACCAGGGGGTAGGCATTTCACCGGAAGACCTCATCCCTCTCTTTGAAAAATATTTCCGGGTAAAGTCGCCCACCGGTTATCATATTCCCGGCACCGGGCTGGGCCTGCCGGTGGCCCGGGCCATTGTCGAAGCGCATGGCGGGCATATCTGGGCTAAGAGCCAGCTCGGAGCCGGCACCACCTTCTATTTTTCGCTGCCGCGCCACGGTTTGAGCGCAGCAGGGGTAGGGACAGATGACTGAAACTCGTATTCTGATTGTTGACGACGAACCCAAACTGGTCCGCCTGGTTTCCGAAGTACTCAACGCCGCCGGTTTTGCCGTGCGGTCTACCGCTCGTGGAGAGGAGGCCATTGAACAGGTGGTCCTGGAACAGCCGGACCTAATTGTGCTCGATCTCGTCTTGGCGGGCAAGTTGGACGGCTATGAAGTGGCTCGCCGGGTGCGCGAGTTTTCTAATGTGCCGATCATTATGCTCACGGCTAAGGCCCGTGAGTCGGACTTGCTGCACGGTTTTGAAGTGGGTGCAGATGACTACCTGACCAAACCCTTTAGCGCGAAAGAGTTGTTGGCACGCGTTCGGGCTGTTCTCAACCGGGTTCGTCTGGAAGCTGTTGACCTGGCTCAAACCGAGTTTATCTGCGGCCCTCTGCGCATCGACCTGGCCCGCCGCCGGGTCAGCATAGCCGGGCGCGAAGTCCACCTGACCCGCACCGAATACAACCTATTACACGAATTGGCCGCACATGCTAACCAGGTTTTGCTCCACGAGCAGCTTTTAACGGCGGTTTGGGGCTTTGAATACCGCGATGACCTGGATTATCTGCGGGCCTACATTCGCTACCTACGCCACAAACTCGAAGTTGACCCGGCCCATCCTCGCCTGATCGTAACCAGCCCCGGTGTGGGCTATGTGTTGGAGTGTCCAGAGGAAACCTGCCCCGGTTAGCTTTAGCACCAACACAAGGTGAAAAAAGGCCGCAGCTCTATGGCTGCGGCCTTTTTTCATGGATTTTTCATGCAACTCGAGTTCATTTCTATGAGTTTTTCACCGGCTTTATTGTACACTGGTATTGACTCATAAGAGAGGAATTCGCCGGAGAAATGCCATGACGCTGCTGCTAGAAACGCCCTTCCAGGTAGCTGTCTCTAGCCCGCCTGACCAACCTAATATGCTCACCACCACCCTGGCTTACCTTGAGGCTGCCTTCAACGACTTGGCCCTGGACGGGGGTTTCCGCCAGATCATCCGGCAGCCTGAATGTGAACTGATGGTGGCGTTACCTATCCTCCGCGACGATGGGACTCTCACCGTTTACACCGGCTACCGGGTACAGCACTCATCGGCGCGGGGACCATGTAAAGGTGGTATTCGTTTCCGCCCCAGGTACTGAACTGCTCACGCTCGATGTGGACGTGCTGATCCCGGCTGCCCTGGAGACATTGATCGCCTCCCTGGATCGAGGGCTGGCCCAATGCGTACAAGAACTGCTCTCGCCCCTACTGACTAACCGCTGTTCTATTTTGGATGTGACCCTGGTGACCGAGGAAGCGGTTAAACATAAGACCGGCTGGCTATGCCAACCTGCTCTTCTCTATTTTCGCACCGCCGCTCAAACTGTGGGACAGCCAGGCTTGAACCGCCCAATTTTCGATAGACAAGGAGCCATAATGAACCACCGAGACATTTATATACTAAGCGCACGCTAAAATTTCAAACTTTTCTGTCATCAGGGTTGTCAGT
>CAZUNT010000017.1:44716-60689 GCA_964622215.1 uncultured Caldilineaceae bacterium | reverse complement strand
TATTTTCATTCCTGGGTGATGTGCCTCTGGTTCATGATGGCTCCCTTGAAAATAGTAAACAGTAGTCAGTAGTCAGTAGTCAGAAAGTATTTTCATCATCGGTGGTGTACGCGCTCGTGACGACTCCTCGTAAATAGCCCCTGTAGAGTGCAGAATTAATTCTGCACCCCGGATTTTTATTCTTGGTGGCGCGTCGTCGGACGAGTAAATGGCCGGTCAGCGGTCTCCGGTCCCCGGTCAGCGCCGGCAAAAGATTTTCAGCATTGATGGTGTGTCACAGGCTCATGATGATTTCCTTAAGACCATCGCCGTGATTTTACCCCAAGTCATATAAATCCGGTAAATTGGTTATATTATGCAGTGTCGTACTATTTCCACTTGCCCAACCTTCCCCCTCCGATTACAATAAACGGCATGCCTTTCAGCCGCCGTTTCACCCGCTACCTGGCTCCAGTCCTGCTGGGAGTCATTTTAGCCGCCGCCGCTGGGCTGCGGTTTTATGACCTCAACTGGGATAACGGCATCTATGCCCACCCTGACGAACGTTCGACCGTGGCTTTTTATGCGCCTACCATTCGCTGGCCTGATAACCTTTCGACCCTGTTGGACCCCCGTGCCTCTTCCCTGAATCCTTTTTGGGATTTGACCGAGCAAAAACCGCGCAGCTATACTTACGGCCACTTTCCCCTTTACACCCTGGTGCTGGTGGCTCATACACTTCACCTCCTGGCCCCATTGGCCGGTTCGATTCCCTTCATCCCGCCGGAATGGATTCAATTTATGACCAATGCGCCGTTTGGGGGGCACGGCTATGCTTTGATTGGCCGCGCCCTGATGGCCCTGGCCGACCTGTGGACCGTCTACCTGGTCTTTTTGCTGGGCCGGCGTTTGTATGGCGTCTGGGGGGGATTGCTGGCCGCGGCCCTGTCCACCTTCACCGTCCTGCAGATTCAACTGGCCCATTTTTTCGCCGTCGACCCGGTTTCGACCACCTTCACTCTGTTGGCCCTCTACGGGGCCATACTGCTGTATGATCGCCCATCCAAAGGGGCGGCCTTTATCACCGGTATCGGCATCGGCCTGGCCATAGCCTCCAAATTTAGCGCCCTGCCGATTGCCTTTGCCCCGGTGGCCGCGGCCTATTTTGCGGTTATGCACCACCAACCAGCAGCCGGGGATTCACACGCCTCAACTTTTAAGGTCCACTCCCCAGAGGACGCCGCCTCTTCGATCTCCGGTCCCCGCTCTCCGGTCGGAATGTTCGGCCTGGTAATGCTGACGTTCAGCATAGCTTTTTTGATTTTTGCCCTCACCTCCCCCTTTGTCTTGCTCGATTTCCAAAATTTCAAACACGCCGTCATCGACGAGCAGGGGACTATGGTCACCGGGGTAGGCGATTGGCCTTTTACCCGGCAGTATCGCAACACTCCGGCCTACTGGTACTTTATCGACCAGCAACTTCGCTGGGGCCTGGGTTGGCCCCTGGGGCTGCTGGCTCTGGCCGGCACGTTATGGGTCATTCTCAAAGCCATCCGCCGGAAAGCACAACCCGGCGAATGGATTATCTTATGGTGGATCATCCTCTATTTCGGCCCGACCGGCCTCTTCCTGGCCAAGTTTATGCGCTACATGGTCCCGGTTGTGCCTCTGTTGACCCTGTTTGGAGCGGGGCTGGTGGCGGCGCTTTGGCAATGGCGAAGGGGCGAGGAGGCGAAGGGGCGAGGAGACGAGGAAATGCAGGAGAGCAGGAACGCATCCCTCTCTCCCCTTTGGGAGCCTCCGAAGGGAGGCAGGAACGCCGAAGGGCAGGAGCAAGAGAGTGAAATTTCTCCCCCGCTCCCCAACACCCCTGCCCCCCTGCTGGAAAAACTCACCAAAGCAACGGCTATTGTCTTGATTGTCCTGGCCCTCGGCGGGGCCATGTTCTGGTCGCTGGCTTTTGTCAATGGGGTGTATGGCGGCGAGCACACCTGGGTCACTTTTGCCCGCTGGGTGTACGCTAACGTACCTGACGGGTCGTGCATTGCCTGGGAACACTGGGATGATCGGATGCCGATTGATCTGCCAGAACCAAACGGCAATCCTGGGGCGCATGGGTATTACCAACCTCAACTCCCTATGTATGAAGAGGACACGCCGCAGAAATATGAAGGTCTACGTGACACATTGCTGAATTGCGATTATGTTGTGCTGGCCACCAACCGCCTGTGGCGGACCATTCCCCGCCTGCCGGAACGTTATCCGTTGAGCGTCCGCTACTACAAAGCCCTCTTCTCCGGCGAATTGGGCTTCGAGCAAGTCCACACCAACGAAACACCACCCCGTCTCGGCCCCTTTGTTATTGACGACCAATCCGCCGACGAGAGCTTTACCGTCTACGACCACCCCAAGCCCATTCTTTTCAAAAAGGTGCGCCAACTTTCACCCGGCGAGTGGGACGCCCTCCTGAGCAACACCTGGCAGGGAGCTATCCCCGGCTATATCGGCCCGCCAACTTTACTGATGCGGCTGCGTGGAGTCAATGAAACCCCGTCAGCGGTCCAACCGCTCGTCAGCGCCGAACACGAGGATAAATCACCACGGCTGGACACCCCGGTGGACCAACTGCCGGTGATTGACGATTTTCATTGGAACAGCCTGGCCAATAACTCCACCCTGGTTGCAGTGCTGTTCTGGTGGCTGGTGGTCATACTCATCGGCCTGCTGGCCTGGCCCATCACCTCCTGGTTGTGCAGCGGCCTGCCGGATCGAGGTTATGGTCTGGGTAAAAGCTTGGGGTTGCTGCTGGTCAGCTATTTCATCTGGCTGACCAGTAGCCTGGGCTGGCTGAGTAACTCAATCACGACGGCTATTGTGGGCCTGGTCTTCCTGGCCGGCCTGAGTGTGTGGGTGGTCAGCGTCCAGCGCCGGCGTCTCCTCCAGTTCTGGCAAGAGCAGCGAACCCTCATTATCATTACCGAGATTGTTTTTTGCCTGGTCTATCTTTTCTTCATCTGCCTCCGGATTCTCAATCCAGATTTGTGGCAGCCCTGGCTGGGCGGCGAAAAGATGCTGGAGATCGGTTTTCTCAATGCCGTAGTCAAGAGCGCCTATATGCCTCCTTATGACCCATTTTTTGCCGGAGAGATCCTCAATTACTATTACTATGGCCTCTTCATTGTCGGCGTGTTGACCAAGCTGACCGGCATCCAGCCCAGCATTGCCTTTAATCTGGCCGTCCCTACCCTGGCCGCCTTGACTGCCGTCAACGCCTTCAGCCTAGTTGGTAATCTCTCCAACTTAAAGTGGTTCTATTCCCAAACTAAAACTTTAATTCACAATTCATCACGCTTCGCGACTATTCATTATTCACAATTCATCATCTCCGGACTGCTCGGCGTCCTTTTCGTTATCTTCATTGGCAACCTGGAAGGCGCTGCCCAGTTGATGCGCGAACTGGGCAAACTGAGCCAAAGCGATTTTCAAAGCGCCATCCCCGGCCTGCAAACTTTTGTCCACGCCTTAATCGGGCTGGGGCACACCCTGGGCGGCGAACAATTGGCTATCTACAATTATTGGGACCCAACCCGTGTTATCCCGGCCACCATCAACGAGTTCCCCTACTTCAGTTTCCTCTTTGCCGATTTACATCCCCACATGATCGGCCTTCCCTTCACCGTGCTATTTTTAAGCCTGGCTTACAATTGGCTGTGTGGTGAGGCGGAAACACGAGGAGAAGAGGGGGCAGAAACGCGAGAAGAGGAGGAGGTGGACGGAGACACGAGGAGAAGAGGAGAAGAAGAGGAGACGCACCACGAAGCAAGCAAAGAGATAAACGCGCCGGAACAGGTTTCTCCCTCACTGGCTCAATTATCACTTACCAGTTCGCTCGCTCATCTCACCGTCTTATCGCCTCTGCCTGTTTTAGCCCGCTGGTTGTTCTTGCCGTTTGTGCTAGGCGCGATTGCCGCCATCAACACCTGGGATTTACCTACTTACCTGGGGTTGATGCTGGTTACTTTTCTGCTGAGGCGTTATCGCCAAGAGCCGGGGATGCTGACGCTCGGCCGGACCGTTATGCTTTTGAGCAGTGGCGCTCTCTTTACCGGAGCGTTACTGGGGGGAACTTACTTACTCTACGCGCCTTTTTTTCTTAATTATCAGGCTCCGGCTGAAACCGGTTTGGGACTGGTTTATACGCAAACTGCGCTCGACCAACATCTAAAAATCTGGGGCTTTTTCCTCTTCATCATCGTCTCCTGGCTGTGGCTATCGCTGCTCTACCCGGCCACGCGCAATGATTTTCTGCGCGCCGCTAGTCTGGCCTTGCGTCGTTGGAACGTCTGGCCGCATCTGCACGAAATTTACCGTCAAGTGGTGCGGCCACACAGCGATATCGCCTTATTAATCCGGTGGGGAGTCGGCCTTGTCCTGATAATTTCGGTGGTCTTGGCCTTGCTGGGTTATCACGTGCCTGCCTATCTCATCCCTCTGGTCGGGCTGTCTCTGGCGCTTCAATTCCGCCGCGAGGCCTTTGCCGCTACCGCCTATTTAAATCTCTTAACTTTTACCGGTCTGCTCCTTTTGTTGGGGGTCGAGTTTTTCTTCTTGCGCGATTTTTTAGGCGGCGGTGAGTATTACCGGATGAACACCCTGTTTAAATTCTATATCCAAGTCTGGGTGATGTTTGCTCTGGTCAGCGCCGCCATCTTACCTCGCCTGTGGTTATGGGCAGAGAACTGGCCGTTGTGGGGCCAACTGCTGGGGCGGGGTGTTTTTGTCCTGTTGCTGCTGGCGACGCTCATTTACCCCGTTCTCGGCACCCGCACCCGCATTGACGACCGCTTCCCCGGCGACTTCAATCGCCCGCCGGTCGGCACACTCGACGGCCTGGCTTATATGACGGTCGGCACATTTGAGTGGCCGGCAGGTAACCCTATTCAACTCCGCTATGATTACGAAGCGATTCGCTGGCTGCAAGATCATGTCCCCGGCACACCCATCATCGCCGAGGCTAAGGTTGGTTACTACCGTGAGGGCGGCATGCGGGTGGCAGCTTATACCGGCTTACCTTCCATCCTGGGCGGCCTGCATCAAAACGAGCAGCACCACTCCTGGCAGGTAGGCGAACGAGATGCAGTGGTCAACGAGTTTTGGTCCAGTCCAGACCCTGCCCGCACTCAACAATTGATTAACCAATTGGGGATCAGCTACATTTACCTGGGCCAGGTTGAACGTATCACTCACGGTGTTTTTATCGAGGATAAATTCAACCAACTGCAGGCGCAAGGGACGTTGGAAGTGGTCTTTGAAAATGAACAGACGAAGATTTATAAGGTGGTCAGGTAGAAAGCAAATCCGTCTTAAGATATTTAACGAGGCACAGTTACCTTGGATTTTACCCCTATTCTGATCTGGTGGTTGATAACTTTAGTTTTCGGCCTGGTCGGGTGGCCGCTGGCGTTTAGCCTGTTGCGTTTTTTGCCCGACCGGGGCTTCGCCCTGGCCCGCCCGTTGGGGCTGCTCATCACCGGCTATATCCTGTGGCTGGGCGGTACCTTTCGCCTGCTGCAAAACAATAACGGCGGCGTTCTTGTTGCCCTGGTTTTGACTTTGGCTGTCGGCGTCACCTGGCAGTGGCAGCAGCTTCGGTCTGAGAGTAGTTTATCCATGTTGGCCTGGCTCAGGCGAGAGTGGCGTTATGTCCTCGCCGTCGAACTGCTCTTTAGCCTGGCCTTCGCCGGCTGGGCCATTTTTAAAGCCTACAATCCAAACATCGAAACGGCAGGCGGCGAAAAATGGATGGAGATTGCCTTCATCAACGGCACACTGCGCAGCGACTACTTTCCACCCCAGGACCCCTGGCTCTCCGGCTTTGCCATCAGTTACTACTACTTTGGCTACGTCCTGATGGCGATGGTAACTCGTTTGACCGGCCTGGTTTCCACCGTCGCCTTCAATCTCTATATCCCCACCCTTTTTGCCCTAACCCTGACCGCTACTCTCGGCATCGTCGCCAACCTCGTCAGCCTTTACCAACAAGTCACCTCACCCACCAACCCTCCTGCCAACCTTCTAACTCTTCGAGTTGAGTCTCAGGACGAAGCCCTCCAACCCTCCAACCCTCCAACCTCCAACCTTCAACCTCCAACCTTCAACCTCCAACCTTCAACCTCCAACCTTCAACCTTCCGCCATCCTCACCGGCCTCCTGGCCGCCGTCTTTGTCGCCATCCTGGGCAACCTGGAAGGATTGCTGGAGGTGCTGCATAAAGCCACTCTTCTACCGTCCGGCTTTTGGACCTGGCTCGACATCCGGGATTTAAAAATTCCCCCCGCCGGCCCCGGCGATAATTGGATTCCGGATCGCTTCATCTGGTGGTGGCGAGCCTCGCGGGTGCTGACCGACTATACCCTGACCGGTCAAGAGCAAGAAGCCATTGACGAATTCCCCTTTTTTAGCTTTATGCTAGGAGACGTTCATCCCCACGTATTGGGCCTGCCCTTTGTGTTACTGGTGGTGGGATTGGCGCTCAACTTAATAAGTAATCGGTCGGTAGTTATGGGGCAGCGATCGGCGGTCGGTGGTCAGCGGTCGGCAGTCAGTGATCAGCCTGCGGCTATTAGTCGCCCGATCTCGGCGGTCAGCGGTCAGCGGCCGGCGGTCGTTATTGACAAATTGCGCGAAATCTTACAGAATAACTGGTCCGATTTACTGGTGGCGCTGGGCGGGCGGCTGGCCTTTGGGCTTTACGCCCTGGGCCTGGGCAGTTTGAGTTTTCTGAATACATGGGATTTTCCCATTTATCTGCTGGTGGTAGGGCTGAGTTATTTTGCCTGGTTGTCGCAGCGCCGTAGAAATTGGCGAGACGCGATTCAGCCGGCCATCATCGGCACAGCCGTATTGGGCCTGGTTGGAGTACTGCTCTTCCTACCTTTCTATGCCACCTTTCAATCCCAGGCCAGGGGCATCTTACCCAACCTGTGGAATCCCACCCGGTTACCCCAATTTCTGGTGTTTTTTGGCCCGTTTCTGTGGGCGGTCGTCGCTTTACTGATCGTCTTGGCCCGCCGTTCTCGTGGTTGGCTAGAGTATATAGGTTCCTCGGTAATTTTGACTGTGTTAGGACCGATATTGGTCATGCTTATGGTCTTGAGCGGAATCCTGCTCAGCCAGGCGGGGCGAGAGTATATGCAGGGTATCCTTAATGATCCAAATGTGCAGCAGGTTATCGGCAACGCGACCATTGGCTCGTTGGTACAAGCCTCGCTCTGGCGGCGATTGCTCAACCCCTGGACCTTTCTCATGGTCGGCGGATTACTTGGCTGGACGTTGGCCTTGTTTGTGGGAGGGTTGGAAGGTTGGCAGGGGAGCAGGGGAGCGGGGGAGCAGAGGGGAGACGAAGAGGTAGAGAGGCGCGGAGAAGAGGAGATGGCGCCGAAATTAATCGGCGGTCGGCGGTCGGCGGTCGGCGGTCTCCTCGGCGGTCTGGTTGCCCCGGAGCAATTCGCCTTAATCCTGGTCCTGGTCGGCCTGGCGCTGCCGCTAGCAGTGGAATTTATCTACCTGCGCGACAATTTTGGGGTTCGGATGAACACAATCTTCAAGTTTTACTTTCAGGCCTGGGTCTTGTTAGCTCTGGCTGCCGCCTTTGCCGTGTACTATGTCTCCAAGAATCTGCATAGACTGGCGGCGCTGGCCTGGCAAATTGGCCTGGTTTTGCTGGTAGCCGGAGGATTGGTCTACCCGGCCCTGGCTATACCCAATAAAGCCGACTTCTTCCAGAACAAACCAACTCTCGACGGGATAGCCTGGATAGCCGATTATCGTCCCGGTGACTACACCGCCATCCAGTGGCTGCGGAAAAATGCCCCGGATGGGGCCATCATTCTGGAAGCGCCTGGAGCGAAGTACGCCGCTTATCAGTACACCGGTCGTATTTCGGCTATGACCGGGTTGCCCACCTTGCTGGGCTGGGGCGGCCATCAAAGCCAATGGCGGGGCAATTACGACGAGCCGACCCGCCGTGAGCCGGATATTGAGCGCCTCTACAACACGTTCGACATCGGCCAGGCCCAGGCTTTGCTGGATAAATACGGCATCGTTTACGTTTATGTCGGATCGCTGGAGCGAGAGCGCTACTCGCCTCAGGGGTTGGCCAAATTTGAACGCTTTATGGCTGTTGTCTTTCAGCAAGATGATGTGACGATTTACCAACGGTAGTGATACTTTCACTCCTTGAGCGTATATTTATTGTATGTGATGCGCTGGTCTGATGAACAAAAAACTTTTGTTTGATAACACGACAGCAACCAGCCGGACAGAGCTTCACCTTGATACTGAAGCTTTTGTCGATTTATATCGAGCATACACTTACGCCGTTTTCAACTACTGCCTCTTCTGTATTGGCGATCCGGCAGTAGCCGAGGATTTGACCGCCGACGCTTTTGAACGAGCCTGGCGTGCCCGTCACAGTTACCGGCCTGATCGGGCTGCTTTTAGCACCTGGTTGTTCACCATTGCCCGGCGCACCGTCATCGATTGGCAGCGTCGCCGCGCTCGGCGGCCTTTTTTTCGTCTCAATCACCAGCAGCCCAGCGAAGTCCCCTCGCCGGAGTTACAGGTTGAGGAAACAGAACGCCAGAGCCAATTGCGCCGTCTGGTTCAAGCGTTGGGACCGGACGACCAGGAACTTATTGCGCTCAAATTTGGCGCAGGGATGACCAACCGCCAGATAGCCGAATTACTGGGTAAGAGTGAAACCGCTATCGGTTCGGCGATTTACCGGGTGATGCAAAAACTGCGCGCCCGGTGGGAGTAAGTGTGGATCAACCGGAATTTAACCAACTTTCAGCAGAATTTCCACCTGACGAGGCTGAACTTGCCCGGCAACTTCTGGCGCTGCGCCATCAGCCCAGCCCGGCGCTCCAACGCCGGGTTCAGGCTATTCCCCGGCAAAAAGCGGCGCGGGTGATGTCTCGCCATCTGGTGGGGGGAGTTGTGGCCCTGCTTGTCATGGCCCTCCTATTTGTCTCGCCCCCTGTTGAGGCCACGCTAGATGAAGTTCAGGCCATAATCGGCCAGATTCACCTCATCGTGAGGAGTGTCTGGCCCAAACCAATCGCCACCGAAACGGTCACGCCGCTGGAAACCGAACTGATGACGCTGGCCGAAGCAAAGGCCAGATTACCCTTCGATTTTACCCTGCCCGCCTATGTTCCTGATAGCCTGAACCGCACCGGGGACAAAGTGGCGGTGGCCAAATTGGCTATACCAATGGTAAAAATGGAATGGCGAGACTCTGAAGGCGGCTTTGTGCAACTAACCGCGGCTGCCTCCAGCCAGAAAAATCAACTTACCTACACCGTGGTCGGTCCTGATAGCCAGGAAACCCTCCTGATCAATGGACAAGAAGCCGTCCTGGTTCGGGGCGGCTGGGATAGTGAGAGCCGCACCTGGAGCCATCAAGATCGACTGCTGATGCTCCTCTGGACAGTCCGGGGCGTCCAGTACCGGCTGCTATCCTTTAGCCGGATGGTTTCACCGGCCGAGCTAATAGCTATGGCGGAGTCTATTCGCCTGGATGAGGTTAAACCTTGACCACCAAGACGAGAAAAAAAATAACACCCTCACCTTTACAGGTGGATAAACTGATTGTCGAAGAATTTACTCCGGCCGAACTGACCAGGATGGAGCCGGGTTTGGTCCCGCTGCCCTGGCTAACGTTGGAGCTGATAGCCTATGCTGCTATTTTTGCCCTGGCCCTGGCTTTGCGCGGGTGGCAGTTGGACGCCTATCCTCTGGCCAATGCCGAGGCAACGCAAAGTTTAGTCGCCTTGCATCTTTATCGAGGCGATCCCTTAGCCGGGAGTCACTACAGCCCTTTGCTGCTGACCTTAAACGGGCTAACCTTCTTGTTGTTTGGACCGAGTGAGACCACCGCCCGGTTGGCCTCGGTGCTGCTGGGCGGTCTGCTGGTCATCCTGCCCGTAACTTTGCGCCGCCAGTTAGGACCGGTCGTCTGCCTATTGGCTGCGGCCTTGTTAGCTATATCGCCAACAGCCCTGTTTATGTCCCGCACGGTCAACAGTGAAATCGGGGTGACCGCCGGCGCCCTGCTGCTGGTCAGCGGCTTTTTCAACTGGGTTCAGGCCGGCCGGCAACGCTGGTTGCTCCTGGCCGCCGCCGGGTTGGCCCTGTTACTCACCACCGGGCCAATGGCCTACTCTGTGCTGATTATTTTTGCCGTCATCGTCCTGGTTAAGTTTTCCGCCTTTAAAGCCTTGTGGCGCAGAGGTTTAGAACTATCAAAAGCGGTCCCCCCTGTTTCCCCCACTGGCGGGGATAGTAACCATATCCCGGAAACCACCCTCACGACAGCAGTCGAGGGCGATGACATCAAGCCACATCCCGCCCGTCCTGAGCCGGTCACTCTCGCCAAAGTGGATAGCCACAGCCAAAACTCCGTTCACAATTCACAATTCACAATTCACAATTCACAATTCACAATTCCTCCTTTCCTCCGCACCGCCGCTCTTTTCTTCCTGGCCTCTCTTTTCCTCCTGGCCACTGCCGCCACCTTCAATCTGAGCGGGCTGGGCGTGACCAGCAGCCTCTTTTTGGAGTGGTTAGGCCGCTTTGGCTTCTATCAGCCTGAAGCAGGCTTTAATGCCGTCTTCTTACTGACCATTTACGACCCCTTACTGGTTGTGGCCGGGCTGGCGGGCCTGGCGTTCGCCATCCTGGATCGAGATCTATTAAAACAGGTTTTTGGCGGCTGGTTTGTGGGCCTGCTTATCCTCGATATTGTTATGATGGGGCGGCCTGCCGGTAACGCAATTTTACCTTTGGCGCCTCTGGCCTTCCTGGCTGCCCTGGCCCTGGCCGAGTTATGGCAAGGCTTGCGGCAAGAAGGGGCTTGGGGAAATGAAGGCTTGCTGCTGGTGGCCGGGTTAGTCATTGGCGTGTTTGCCTATATCGGTTTGACCGATTGGGTGGGGCGTGTCTGCACCGCCGAAGATAGAGTTTGCCAATTCGCCTGGTTACCGCCCATTGCCGCCCTGGGGCTATTTGCCATCATGGTCATTTTTTTCTATTTCCTGACCAACGCCAGCGTCGCCGCGCGAGGCCTGGCCCTGGCCGGGGTAGGACTGGGCCTGCTGATCACTGTAAGCATTGCCTGGCGGCTGAATTACGGCCCCTTGATGGACCTGGCTTACCAACCCCTGGCCGGTATCCCCGCTTCGACCGAGCTGGTGGCCCTGACCGATACCCTGGCCGGCGAGTCGACCCGGCGTATGGGCGGGGAGAAAACGGCCCTGGATACCACTATGGCTGGCGTCGACAGCCCGGCCTTGCTGTGGCGGCTGCGCGATTATCGCACTCTGACCGTAGCCGGTTCTTTGACCGGGGCCATGACCACCAGCGCCATCATCACCCCAGCCGATACCGAATTGGGTTTGGGCGCGCCGTATCTGGGCCAGGATTTTGCCCTCGACGCCGCCTGGTCGCCGGTTGGCTTGACGCCCAAGGAACTATTCAAGTGGCTCATCTATCGCCGCGTTGAACCGCGCCCGCAAGGCCACCAGGCTGTTTTGTGGCTACGGGTGGAGGGGAATTGAAATTATCTATATGACTGACAAAATGATTCGTGAGGTTCGCCAACTCGCTTTTGATGAATTGTATCGCCATTCCCAGGCCCTATCACAGATAAGGATAAATTTGTGCAAACGTAACTACCCAGAGGGGTTCGCCCTGAAGCGGCTATTTCGCCGCGGGATTTGGGGATTAGGCACCTTACGAGTCAGATTAATGACAGATAAATCAGAATTAAAACAAGCATTGAGGGACTTAATCGGTTGGGTTTGAGATGCGCGATCTTGAGTGAGAGATTGCACAAGAGAGAGAAATCACCCCAAAGAAATAGAAAAAGTAAACATTTCATCTGACTAATCTTTGCTACCAAGAGCAACTAACAACTCCATCCTAATTGAGGATTGTTTATGACCGTCAAAACCGACACTCTACCCAAAAAATTTAGCCTCGACACCCCCCTGCTCTCCCTCTTCACCCTGAACTGGGAGCTGATCCTATACGCCGCCTTTTTTGTGATCGCCGTAGTCACCCGCTTCTACGAGCTGGGAACGCGGACGATGAGCCACGACGAGAGCCTGCACACGCTTTACTCCTGGAATCTCTACGCCGGCAAAGGCTACCAGCATGACCCCTTAATGCATGGGCCGTCGCTGTTCCATATTACCGCCTTGATGTACTTTCTGTTTGGCGATAACGATTTCACCGCCCGCATCGGCCCGGCGTTGGTTG
Organism: uncultured Caldilineaceae bacterium; assembly: GCA_964622215.1. Taxonomy (GTDB): domain Bacteria; phylum Chloroflexota; class Anaerolineae; order 4572-78; family J111; genus DSQQ01. The sequence continues at coordinate 48,386 of CAZUNT010000017.1, read as the reverse complement.
GGGTGGCGATGGTGATTCTGCCCTACTGGTTCCGGCCCTGGTTGGGGCGATTGGGCAGCCTGGCGGCCTCGTTTATGATCCTGATTTCGCCGGGGCTGATGTATTACAGCCGCTACATCCGCCACGACACCTTCCTGGATTTCTTCACCCTGCTGATGTTCCTATCCTTCTTCCAGTACATGCGTACCCGGGCCAAACGCTGGCTCTACATCGGCGCTGCAGCGGTGGGGCTGATGTTATCCACCATGGAGGCTGCCTACATTCACGGCTTCATCGGCCTGACCTTCATTGTGGTGGCTTTTATGTGGGAAAATCTATCGCCGACCAACCGCCGCCTGGTTACCTATGGGATGTTGGGAGCGATGGTCTTCGGTATCACCGTCGACATTTACCTGATCAGCCAGGCCGGGGCATTGGCTTCAACCGAGGGAGAGGGCGGCTTCAAAGCCTGGCCGGTCATCGACGTCGTCATCCTGATTTTGGAGATGCTGGGCGCAGCCGCATTGGTTCAACTGGGTGTAGACCGGGCCAACCGGCCGGTGAGTCTAACCCTGGAAAACCTCCATTTGCCGGCTCTAGCCGGGGTGGGGTTGTGGGGGGGACTCCTCGGCTGGATGTTCTTGAATGTTGTCGCCGGCCTGTTGTTCTTGCTGAATGGCCTGCTGGCTATGTCGGGCCGCCAAACCATGTTTGTATTCGATCTGCTATCTTTGACCCCTCAGACTCAACTTATAGCCGGCCTCCTGAGTATTCTGCTGTGGGGCAGCTTGTTGTATTTCTTTGGGGTAGCCATCCTGCAGCGCATCCAGCCCTATTGGCAAATCCCCATCGTGCGTACTTTTTACGGGGCCGTATTACTGGCTGTGGTCATTTTTGTCCTGTTGCATACCACCTTTTTCTCCAACATTCGGGGCATCTACACCGGCAGCTTCGGCGCGATAGACTATTGGCTTCGCCAGCACGACGTACAGCGTGGCGGGCAGCCGTGGTACTACTATCTCTTCCTGGTGCCGATGTACGAATTTTTGCCCTTCTTGGTGGGCTTGATCGGCGGCTTGGTCTACCTGATCCGCGGCAAACTGCCTACCTATGCCGACCTGTCAAAAGACCCCGCCTCCTCACCTCCCTCTGCCTCCTCGCCCACTTCCTCGCCCCATCTCTACCCCTCCGACGGCGGCCTCTTTGCCGCCTTTACGATCTACTGGACCTTTCTGGCCTTTGCCATTTACAGTTGGGCCGGCGAAAAAATGCCCTGGTTGACCGTCCACATGACCTTACCGCTCGTTTTTCTGTCGGCGCACGTCATTCAGGCAACGTTAGGGCGCTTCAACTGGCGTGAAGCCTGGCAAAAAGGCGGCTTGATTCTGATGGGAGTGCTGCTCCTGGTCATCCCGGCCCTGGTCGCCTTATTCACCGCCGACCCTTTCCAGAGCCAATCGCTGCAATCCATCAATGAGACCCTCCAATTTATCGCCGCCATCGTCATCTTGATGGTGCTGGCCGGGGTCATCTGGAACTATGGCCGGCGGATGGGCAGCGGCCTGGCCTTTCACGCGGCCTTCGTCACCCTCCTGTTTGTCCTCATCCTGTTGACAATCCGGTTTGCCTGGCTGCTCAATTACGTCAACTATGACTATGTTAATGAAGTTCTGGTTTATGCCCACGGCGGGCCGGATGTCAAACCGGCCCTGGCTCAAATTGACGAGATTTCGGCCCGCACCGTCGGCGATAAGATGATTAAAGTGGCCTATGATAACGACTCTACCTGGCCCCTGGAATGGTATCTGCGCGAGTACCCTAACCGGGTCTACTATGGCGAAAATCCCACCCGTGAGGCCCTGGACGCGCCGGTGGTGATTGTCGGATCGGCCAACGAAACCAAGGTTAAACCCTTCCTGGGTGATAAATATAGCCGCTTCAGTTATCGCCTGGTCTGGTGGCCGATGGAGGATTACAAGAACCAAACGCCCAGCCGGCTCTGGCAAACTTACGTAGCCGGCCCCCCGCCGGAGAACCCGCTGACCGACACCGCCGAAGCCCAGCGGATCCGGCGAGAGACGGTGCGCCAAAATTGGAAAAACTTGTGGAATATCCTTTTCTATCGCTACTACCAGGATTACCGGCTCAACGAATGGCCTTTTGTCCATCGTTTCTACGTCTATATCCGTAAGGATGTCCTCAACGATGTCTGGAACTATCAAAGCGGCCCGCTGCCACAGGCTCAAGCGGCGGTAGACCCCTATGAAGGCAAACGCCTCGAACTTCAAGCCGGCCAGGTTTGGGGCAGCAAAGGTACCGGCGAAGGCCAATTTAACACCCCCCGGACCGTAGCTGTTGGCCCGGATGGCTCCATCTATGTGGCCGATACGGGCAACCATCGCATCCAGATTTTTAGCAGCGAAGGGGAATTTATGTTACAGTGGGGCAGCCAGGGAACCGGGCAGGGCCAGTTCAACGAACCGTGGGGCCTGGCCGTAGCTCCCGACGGCTCGGTTTATGTAGCTGATACCTGGAATCACCGGGTACAGCGGTTTAACTCCCTGGGCCAGTACCAGGGCGAGTTTGGCACCTTTGCTAATGTGCAGCAGGGTGACCCGCAGGCCGAGCCAGGCAAGTTCTGGGGCCCGCGTGACATCGCCATTGACGCCCAGGGCAACGTGTATGTAACAGACACCGGCAACAAACGAGTGCAGAAATTCAGCCCCACCGGCGAGTTTATTCAGGCCTGGGGCGGCGGTGGAATCATCCCCGGCTCCTTTGAAGAGCCGGTTGGGATTGACATTGACGCTCAAGGTAATATCTACGTGGCCGATACCTGGAATCGCCGGGTGCAGAAATTCGCCGCCAATACCACCCCGCTGCTCCAGTGGGAAGTCGTAAATGGCTGGCAGAGTGAAACCGTTGTCAATAAGCCCTACCTGGTCGTCGATAAACAGGGCCGTGTCTTTATCAGCGACCCAGAAGGGTACCGGATTATTGTTTATGATACTAACGGCCAATTATTGGGTACGTGGGGACAGTACGGCCAGGATTTGGCCTCATTTGCCCTGCCGAACGGCCTGGCTTTCGACTCGCAAGGCAACCTGCTGGTAGCGGATGCGGACAACAACCGGATTATGAAATTCCAGGCGCCAATCATCAAATAAGTAAAAGACAGAACCATCCAGCTATAAGCGACTGCTGACGGACGACCGCGGACCGCAGCAAGAGAGTGGTTGCATCCCTCCCTCATCCATCTTGCGCCTGGCAGCGGTCGGCAGGCTGCCGTCGGCGGTCAGTTATTCGGCGCGCCGGCTTCAACCCAGGCCGTAATAAGGCGGATTTCGGCGGGTAGTAGGCGTGGTTCCTTTTTGGGCATTTTGCCGGTGACAATTTGCTCAATCAGATAGCTGTTTTCCACATTACCCGGCTCGATAACCGGGCCGTTCATTGAGCCTGCCATGATCTCCTCATAGCTGGTCAATTTTAGCCCCTCCTCGACTCTTTGCTCTCCATTATTCACCCCCCCGTGACATTTGATGCAACGCCGTTCAAAAATTGGAAAGACCTCGTTTTTAAAACTGACAGCGCCGGCAGATAACAATGCGGGCGCTGTGGGTATCTCGGTGGGACTGGCCGGTGTTTCAGTAGGCAGAGAGGATGCGGTAGCGGTGAGTTGAGGCAAGGGGGT
>CAZUNT010000017.1:9726-44616 GCA_964622215.1 uncultured Caldilineaceae bacterium | reverse complement strand
CCGGTGTTTCAGTAGGCAGAGAGGATGCGGTAGCGGTGAGTTGAGGCAAGGGGGTTGGAGATTCGTCCTGCTCGGTGGAGGGCTGGGGGGAAGAGGTAGAAACTTCCGTAGCAGGCTCGCTCACCGTTGGGGCTACGGTGACGGAAGGACGCGGTGTCGGGGTGGAGAACGGCGTCGCGGTCACTGGCTGGGCCGGGGCAACGGTTGGATTAACGACACCCGTCGTGGCCGATTCGGATGCCAGGGCCTCGGTTTGCCCTGTTTCAGTCAGGCGCAGAAAGCCAAACAAGAGAACACCCCAAACGCCGCCGACGGCAAGAACAATAAGTAATTGACCCATAATCTGGATAGGGGTAGGCCAGACGAGAGGAGCCTGGCGTGGCGTCGAAGCGCCGGTTTTCCAGGGCAAATTTTTATTCACTTTTCTAAAATCCATACAGAATGAGACCGCCGATAAAGCCCAGGGTGGCAGCCATAATAAAACTGGCGGCGAAACCGGACACATAAAGGACCATCGTCGAGGGACGCCACAGCACCTCCGGCTGCCGCCAGCGAACGACTGCAATAGCTGTGGTCAGAACAAAAAGGGAAATCGCCAGGAATATTTTCAGGTTGATGAAGGGGGCATCGCCATCAAAGCGAACCAGGTAATCCCGATAACCGCTTACCCCGGCCAGCAGGGTGCTGAGGGCGACCAAGCTGATATTGTAAAAAGCCGCCCGTTCCAGCATCTCATTACGCTGCCAAAGGGCCAGGATAAGAAAAAGCAAAGCACCCCCGCTCAGGGCGATAGGAAAATGCACCAGCGGCACGTGCCAGGGGTGGACGTTGATAACCGTGTTGGTGAGTGAGGTGATGAATTCCATCATAAAATGTTCCCATCGCAGAACTATTAACTTACGTCTTTTTGAGGCTACGGAGGATGAATCCTCCCACAGCCAACCCACCCCCCACCAGCAATAAAGCCAGGGGTAGGGCCGTAGGTCTATCCCCCCCGGATTGAGGCAAAGTGCCAGGGGCCGCTTGCTGCTGCTTGGCTACCGCACCGGCTAGATAATCGGCCATCTGAGCGGCTTCCTGATCGCTAACCTGGGTTGGGCTGTATGCGGGCATAAGCTTAGAAGGTGTACGCAGTTGTTTGATGACAACATCGGCAGTGGGGGTAATGCCGCGCTCAATAAACCCCTTAATGAGCGATCCCTGACCGGTTGCGACCGCATCCTCGTGACAGGCCACACAGTTCTTTTGGACCATTAGCTCCTGGCCTGGGTGGGTAGCGGTGATACCGGGGTCTTTTCGCTGAAAGTCACCGGTCGGGTCGGGCAACGTGGTGATGTAAGCATGCATATCTCTAATCTGCTGGTCCGAGACCTGGGCCTCGGAGAAGCTGGGCATAAAGCGGCGCGGGGTGCGCACCTGGGCAATCCATTCATCGGCAGTGAGGGTACTATTGGACACCGGGCGAGCAAACATCCCCTCACCCATCGGCCCATGGCAGCGCTGGCATTGCCAAACCTGCTGTTCCCAGGCTGTTTTGCCGTTGGCCGGGTCTTGAGCCAGGGCAAACGAAGTGGTCAGACTAAGCAGCATCAAAACAGTTGGAATCACAATAAATGATCGGCGCATGTTCGTCAACTTTCCTCCTTAAGGTTACGCAGCTTTTTAGACAGAATGAATTACCCCCCCAATTATTTAAACTTCACCTCCTCCTGGTTATAAAATGTATTCATAACATAGATACGTATCTCAAAGGGTTTTGGATTGGAGTAATCGGGTCAATTTTTGAAAAATTCTCAAGGTGAAAATCTGGGGTATCACTTGAGGTTGCCGACCAGCACTTTTTCGCCAGTAGGCGAAGAACTGCCACCCTTTGGCTCAATGCTGACGTCACAGCCGGAGTATTCAAAGAGGTTTCTGGAAGCCCTGATCCGGCCTCCGCCATAACCGTGCTCGTCAACCGAAAAGACAGCACCACTGCTTCTCTGCCCATTTTGAATCAGCCATAATTGGTATTGCCGGTCCGCGTCGAGCGGCGGTAAGGCATCAACCACAAAAGCGCCATTCTGGCCATCCGCCCCTATAATCACAAAACCAGCTACACCCGGCACAAGACCGGTGCTGGTCAGAGGAATGGCCCACATCCCTCCTGACCGTCCGGCAGCCTCAAGTTGATTGACTCGCTGCCAGAGCAGCAAATTACTGGCCATCAAGATCAGAATTAAGAAAAAACTGGCGATTCCCCAGGCCAGTGCGGGCCGCCGGGCCAAATTGAACCATTGTCGCCACCAGGGTTGAGAGGGTTGGCTCAACCGCTTGGCAGGTGACGCAGGAAGACGAGCCATCAACCGGCGCTTTAAGTCTGGCGAGGGGCTGGCATCGGGCGCAGCCAGAGCCAGTTGGCCGGTCAACGCCTGGTAAGCGAGCAATTTTGCCGCACAAACAGAGCAGGTTGCCACATGCTCAGCTACCATCAGCCGTTCGTCTTTATCTAAGCTGCCCAAGGCGTAAGCAGGTAGTAATTCAAGAACATGAGTATCCGTAGCCATCTTTGAGTATCTAACCAAACTTCTCTATAGATTCATACGCAACCAGAAGGATTTTGGATTTGTCCGCCACTAAACTATTCATCTTGCAGTATCTCGCGTAACTTCTGCATTGCCGAGCGCAGGCGGGTTTTAACCGTCCCCAACGGCTGCTGCAACAAATCGGCAATTTGGCGGTGCGTATAACCCCTAAAATAGGCCAGAGCCAGGGTTTGCTTTTGCTCGGCCGGCAATTGGGCCACAGCAGCGCGAATTCGCTCCCGTTGTTGGGTCAGTTCGGCAACTTCTTCTGGGCTGTTGAAGTTGGGGGCAGTAGTGGTTGAAAGGTCGGCCCAATTCAAGGCGTCTTGATCGGGGCGCACCTGCCGCTGGCGCAATACATCGATGGCTCGATAGCGAGCCATACTGAGCAGCCAGGTGGTTAACTTGGCCTGGTCGGGCCGATAGGTGTCAGCCTTTTCCCACAAGCGAGTAAAGATGTCCAGGGTAATTTCTTCGGCAGAGGCGTGATCTGCGACCACATTCAGAGCCATGCTAAAGACCAGGCGATGGTAACGCTCGTATATCTCGTTCAGAGCGTCTGGCTGGGCTTGGGCAATCAGCCGAACAAGTGTAGTATCGTCCAGGGTTGAATAGTCCACTCGGACTCCCTTAACAATTACCCCAATTCTTTTAGCCGCTCCCAAATTTTAGCGGCCTGCAATTCGAGATTGGCCAGTTGATCACGCTCTTTTTCCACCACAGCAGCCGGGGCTTTTTGAATAAAAGCCGGATTATTCAGCTTGATCTTGCCGGCGGCCACTCTTTTTTCAATCTGAGCCACCTCTTTATGCAAACGCTCTCGCTCGGCCTCCAGGTCGATCAGGCCGGCCAGGGGGAGATAAATTTCAATCCCCCCACTGATGACCTGGGCCACCGACTGATCTGGTTTTTTCGGCAGGGTCGAAGCCAGGTGAAAGCCGTCCTTTTCCAGGCGGGCCAGAGCGACAATAATCTCCTGGTGTTTGGTCACCAGGTCGTAATGGCTGCCGGCGGCAATATGGGCAGTGATTTTTTTGGCCGGCTCCACATTATATTCGGAACGGGTATTGCGGATGGTCCGGATAATATCAATCAGGATAGACATCTGCGCCTCAGACTCATCGTCAACAGCGGACGGGTTAGCTTGAGGCCACTTTCTTACGATCAGAGCCTCGCCTTCATGGGGCAAGTGTTGCCAGGCCGCCTCGGTGACAAAGGGGATAAAGGGATGAAGCAAACGCAGCGTTCGTTCCAGTACATAGACCAGAACCCGCCGCACTGTAGCCTGGGCGCGGGCGTCGGTGCCGTAGAGTCGAATTTTGGCAATTTCAATATACCAATCGGCAAACTCGCTCCAGAAGAAATCATAAAGCTGGCGGCCCGCCTCGCCAAAGTTGTACTCATTCATCAGGCGAGTCACCTCGGCCACCAGCCGGTGATGGCGGCTCAAAATCCAGCGATCCGGAATAGCCAGCCCAGATAGATTCCAGGTGCTCGCCCCAAATTCAAAAGCCGTACCCATGTTACTGACCACAAAACGGGTAGCGTTCCAAATCTTATTGCAGAAGTTGCGGTTAGCGGCGATACGCTCCATCGACAAGTTCATATCATTTCCCGGCGTCGAACCGGTCAGCAGAGTAAAGCGGAGGGCATCGGTGCCGTATTCGTCCATGACCTCCAACGGATCGATCACATTACCGGAGCTTTTACTCATTTTGCGACCGTGCTCGTCGCGGATGAGGCCGTGTAGATAGACAGTGCGGAAGGGCGGTTGTTCGGTGAATTCCACGCCGTCCATAATCATACGGGCCACCCAGAAGAAAAGAATATCGTAACCGGTTTCCATCACCGAGGTGGGGTAGTAGCGGCGCAGGTCGGGCGTGTCATCCGGCCAGCCCAGGGTGGAAAAAGGCCACAGTCCGGAGCTAAACCAGGTATCCAGCACATCCGGGTCTTGCTCGATCTTTTGACTACCGCAATGAGGGCAGTGCGTGGGGTCTTCACGAGCTGCACTCATCTGTCCACAATCGGTACAATACCAAACCGGGATACGATGTCCCCACCACAACTGGCGGCTGATGCACCAATCCCGAATATTCTCAAGCCAATTAAAATAAACTTTCGTAAACCGTTCCGGGACAATTTTAATATCACCGTTCGCCACTACGGCCAGTCCCTTTTCGGCCAGCGGTTTCATTTTAACAAACCACTGCGTCGAAACCAGGGGTTCGACGATTTCACCCCCTCGCTGCGAACGCGGCACCTGCATCCGGTAGGGTTTTACCTCCATGGTCAACCCGGCTGCCGCCATATCGGCCCACAATTTCTCCCGGCACACAAAACGGTCCAGGTTCTGGTAGGGGCCGGCGTTTTCGTTCATGGTGGCGTCTTTATTCATCACGTTGAGGATGGGCAGGTTATGCTTCCGGCCAATTTCAAAATCGTTAGGGTCATGTCCAGGTGTAATTTTCAGTGCGCCGGTGCCAAATTCCCGGTCCACGTAGGGATCGGCAATGACCGGGATCTGGCGGCCCAGCATAGGCACCACCACATTTTTGCCGGTGAAATGCTGATAACGGTCATCTTCAGGATGGACAGCCACGGCTGTGTCTCCCAGGATTGTCTCCGGGCGCGTCGTCGCTACGGGTATATAGCCTGAGCCATCAGCCAGCATATACTTGAAATAGTAGAGTTTGCCTTCTTCTTCGAAATATTCCACTTCAAGGTCACTCACCGCAGTTTGCAGGCCCGGCGACCAGTTGATGAGGTACTCGCCTCGATAAATCAAGCCCTTTTCATAGAGGCTGACAAAGGCTTCGCGCACGGCCCGCGAGAGGCCGGCATCCATAGTGAAACGCTCGCGCTCCCAGTCACACGAAGCCCCCAGACGGCGATGCTGCTGTTGGATAATCCCGCCATACTGTTCTTTCCAGGCCCAGGTGCGCTCCAGGAACTTCTCCCGGCCAATCGCTTCGCGGCTGGTACCTTCGGCGCGGAGGGCGCGTTCCACCTGCAACTGGGTGGCAATACCGGCATGATCGCTGCCAGGCACCCACAGCGCAGCCCGGCCTATCATACGGTGGTAGCGGATCATCAAATCCTCTACCGAAGCGGTAATGGCATGGCCTAAGTGCAATGCGCCGGTCACATTGGGCGGTGGCATCGAAATAACAAACGGCTCGGCCTTGGGGCCGGCAATTTCTGGTTTGAAAAACCCCTGGCTCTCCCACCAATCATAAAGAGGTTCTTCAAATAACTTAGGGTCGTAGGCTTTGGCCATATTCTTGGGGTCAATTGGTAACTCTTTTGTCATGTTGTATACTCCTGAAAACGACCACTGACGGCAGACCACTGACCGCCGCCTCCTCTCCCTTTTCAGGCAGAATCAGAGCAGCGGTATAATCAGTGGTCAGCCAGCGGTGGTCGGCGGTCATAAATTAAAATCCCTTCCATCTTCAAGGACGAAAGGGATTATATTCCGTGGTACCACCTTGATTGCCAGGACAGAAATCAGATATCAGTAGTCAGTAGTCAGAAATAAATATCTGACTACTGGCTACTGACTACTGACATTGGCCTCTCTCAATGCTATAACGGGCGAACCCGGAATAATCTACTCAGGTCAGCTTGACCCTTTGGACTATTCAACTCCCAGGCGACGTTCGGCAGTGATAACTGAGCAAGGCTTCCAGCTTACAACCTTGCCTCTCTGGCAGCTTCGAGCTGCTTACTCCTCCTGTTCAACGTTATTAATTTAAGGGGGATACATCATCCCCAGAATTAAGACTATAGTATAATTAACTACCAGAACTGAGTCAAATGATCGCCTTGGCCGGGGTCTGTTCCAGAAATTAGGCGGTTCTGTAGGACAAGTTGCCCGCTTCACGTGTCCTACGTTACCAAAAAATTGGCTGCACCCCCCTCAAGTGGCCAGGGTTTCGCGGGCGATAGCCATAAATGTCTCTAAAATGGGTGGTATCCACTTATTCTTCTGCCAGATCATCCATAAATCGGTGGCCAGGGGGCCGTTAGCCCAGGGTAATTCTACCAACAGACCCTCGGATAACTCCTCCGCAACGGCAATGTGGGGCAATACGGCCAGGCCGATGCCAGTCATTACTCCTTTTTTAATCGCTTCAGTGCAGTTAAAGCGCAAAACCGTGGCTAACTCCACTTTTTCCTCGGTTAGAATTTTTTCAAGCAACTGGATGTAACTGCAATCGGTGGTGGGTATCAGCAGGGGTTCATGTTTGAGATCAGAGGCGTTGACACTTGACCGAGAGGCCAGCGGATGATCCGGATAAGTGACCAGCACTAAGGGAACAGTCCGTAAACTTTCGGCGGCCAGATCGGTCGCCCGAAACATATCGGTCATCAAAAAAGCCAGGTTGATAATACCGGAGTGGAGCTCTTCGGGTAAAGTGAAATAAGCACAATGATTAAAATTAAAGTCAACCCGGGGAAAACGCCGTCGAAATCTTTTTAGGATGGGCGGTAAATAATAAGTGCTCACCGTTTCGGGAATTCTGATGGTCAGCGAACCGCGCACTTCCTCGCTATGGCTGACCTCTGTTCTAATCTCATCCTCCAGGTTTAACATTTTTTGAGCATATTGCAGCAGGAGTTCCCCGGCTTCGGTCAAGGCCACTTGTTTCCCGGCTCGCTTAAAAAGGCGCACATTCAAATCTATTTCCAGGGCTTTGATCTGTTCGGACACGGTGGATTGGGCATAGTCCAACACTTCGGCAGCCTGATTAAAACTACCCAGGGTCGCGATGATCCGAAAGGTCTTTAACTGGCGTAATTCCATAGGTCTACCCCTTTTATTCAAAAAATCCGATATAAAGTATCGAAATATCGCCATTGACACAATAAATCCGATTGACTTATAATATAAACCAAATTCTTAAATCTGTCAATCGGAGAAATCGATGGATAACCTGGAAAAGTTAGGTCAGAAAATTACGCTCACTTTACTGGCCTCCCAAAGTATATTGTCCGCTTCAAATATCATGATCTTTACGGTCAGTTCGATTATTGTGGTCCAACTGGCTCATCATAACGGCTGGGCCGGGGTGCCGTCGACCCTGGTCCTGGTTGGGGCCGCTCTCGGCGCTTACCCCATGGGCCGATTTATGGACCGGGTGGGGCGCAGGCCCGGCCTGGCAGTGGGGCATGGGGTGGGTATAAGCGGCGCTCTGATCGCTGCTTTAGCCGTCATGAAGGCTTCGTTGCCTGTTTTTTTGCTGGGTATGCTGATGATGGGGTTCACCAGGGGGGTTCTGGATATGGGGCGTTATGCGGCGGCCGAGGCCAACCCGGCCTACAAGCGAGCCAGGGCCATCAGCCTGGTCGTTTTGGGGGGAACGGTTGGCTCGATTGCCGGCCCGGCCCTGATCAAGTGGACCGGGCTGCTGGCCGACCGGGTAGGTATCCCCACCCTTGCCGGTCCCTGGTTTGCGTCCGCCGGGTTTCTAACCTTGTCGCTGCTGCTGATCCACCTGTTCTTACGACCCGATCCGCACCTGGTGGCCCGGCAATTGGCTGCGCTGGCTTCGGACCAACCTGTGGCCGGGCCGGACAGGACTTTTGGCGAAATCTGGCAGGATACCCGAACCAAGTTGGCGGTGGGGGCTATGGTTTTCGGCCACCTGGTAATGTATTTGCTCATGACGGTCACTCCAGTCCACATGCATCACCAACAGCACGAGTTGGCCTCAATCTCCTGGGTTATTATGGCTCACGTGTTTGGGATGTATGGCCTGGCTTTTGGGGTGGGCTGGTTGGTGGATAAATGGGGACGGACGCCGGTGATCCTGACCGGTGGACTCATTTTGATGATAAGCTGTCTAATGGCCCCTCTATCAACCAGCCCGACCTGGCTGGCCTTTGTCCTATTTTTGTTGGGCCTGGGCTGGAACTTTTGCTTTGTGGCCGGTTCGACGCTGCTGGCCGACGTCCTGCGGCCACATGAGAAGGGACGAATCCAGGGATTAGCGGATACCTTGATGAGTATCACCGCTGGCGTGGGCAGCCTGAGTAGCGGCCTGATCTTTGCCATGCTGGGCTTTCAGGTAATGAACTGGCTGGGCGCGGTGATGGCCTGTGTGCCGGTGATCTTGGTTATGGTCTTGCGAGACCTGGATTATAAAGTCGCGTTAAAGAAAAGCATGCCGGTTGAGTAGTTGTACCTCTAGCCGCAGCACTTCCTGATGGGGACAAGAAGGGGCTATCCTTTCGTTGATTCTTCCAGTGATAACGTAATGCCTAAGGCGTGATCCAGACAGTTCTGTAGGACACGCGAAGCGGACAACTTGTCCTATGGTTACCTACACCCCCTTGGCCGCTGTTTTTAGACAGGTTCCAAGTTACAGGCCGGTTAGCGCATGGCTATCCAGTGGAGGAGCCAAGTTGCCGAGTGAACTGCCGCCCAGCAGATAATCAAGGTTTTGACGCTTTTACCCAGCCAGCAGGCCAGCATAAACTTATAAAAAGAGTACTTGGAAGCGCCGGCGGCGAGTCCGGCCAGATCAACAAACGGATTAGGCACGACGGAAAAAGCAAAGATGGCCATCATGCCGTGGCGGTCCATCCAGCCATGCACACGTTGAAACATTTGCCGGTTCTCGATGACCGCACTGCCGCCATAACCGGCCATGTAAGCCGTCGACTCGCCCAGGGCCTCGCCCACCGCCCCGACTAAAGCAACCAACCACCATTCGTGCGGCAAGGCCATAGCCGTCCCAATCGTTACAGCCACCCCCGGCACAGGCAGGGCGATTGTCGCGTTAGCGAGCAGGCTGGCCAGGAAGACGCCGGGGTAGCCATAGCGGCGCAGTTGCTCAATATCAATATAGGTAGCAAGAATGGCAATGGCGGCAGTAACGCCAATGGCAATCAAAAGATAAATCACCCGGCCCAGAATCTGGCGGGCGTTCGGCCGTTGTCTCGACGAAGAACTAGACGACAGTGGTTTGGTGGAGGATGTTGATTCGGTCAGAATAGTAGGCTCTCTTTTTTGTTCACCCAGCGATTTTAGGCAGCGAGGGAATTTAATTATAGTATGAGTGTACCATGAACAAACGATGAGTCAAGATTGTGAGGATTAGTTTTTTGAGCGCTTGATAATGACGGCCCAATTATCCGCCTTTTCCTGTTTCAAAAAGGCGGGCACGCCGCCCACCGGCGTATCCGGCAGGACCTCACCGGACCAGGCCCGCAGAAAATCGGCAAGCGGCACTTTATCCATACCCAACGTGGAACCGGCCGCCTGTACGTATTTGGCCCTGGTATTAATCCGATCAACCAACAAAAAGTGACCAAATGAGCTGGAATAGTCATCTGTCATGCGAAACTCACCCGCTTCACGCTTGACCCGCACCAGAATGATAATCACCGCTCTCTGCCGTAGATATTTGATTAAATCATTGGTGCTGTAATGATCCCCCTGTTCAATCGTGACCGGTTGGCCTAACTCGTTATTCAGCGTGGTCGCCGTGTTAATCAGGCCCCATTTCGAAATACCTTCCGCATTAAAACCACTCGAAACGGCAATATCCCGCAAGCGGCTGTAATCAACCTCAACCCCCAAACCCTGGAACGCGGCGAATAGCGCCACCGGCCCGCAGGCGTTATTTGTGCCGGCGGGAAAGAATGGTTCGGGGTAGTAGATTTGGTTAATCACCGGCACATCAACTCCCCCCCGGCCGGCTGTGTAGATTTGGGGCAGGGTGATGTATACCGGTTCACGGGTGGGTCGAGGAGTGGGGGTGAAACCGACAGGAAAGCCACTTTGAGCCAAAGCATTGGTCGGGGTTGGGGTTGGCGGCAAGGTGGATGTCGGTTCGGGGTGCCGGCCCGGCCCGGCCCAGGAGGTCGGGGTGACAATGACGGTAGCGGCGATAACTGGCGGCGTCGCGGTCGTGGCAGGCGCGGCAAGCGAATCTGTCCCAACCCAAAAGTAATAAATTCCCCCGGCGATGAGCAGGTCAAACACGACGATGGCGATTAAGATATATTTCCACTGCCGTAAGGTAATGTGGTCCAAGGTTTGGCTCTCTGGTGAGAAACTTCTTCAAACTCCAATTTACCATAAGCTGCCGGTGAAGTCAACATAAAATATTGGTTATTGGGTCTAAAATGCTATATACAATTTTTTGAAGGTTGTGTGATGTTTGAAAAATTGGGGTTGCTGGGCGTCAATTTTGTATTGAAGAGCCGCCAGCCGAGACAAGGAGATGGGCCAACAATTCAGCATCTATGTTGCCCCCCGAAATAATGACCCCCACTTTAAGACCCGGCGGCCCAACCTGTTGCTGCAACACGGCCGCCGGGGCAACCGCGCCGGTGGGTTCAACCAAAATCTTCATCCGCAGCAGCAGCAACCTCAAGGCTTCAATCACCTGAGTATCGCTGACCAGCAAGATTGCGGCCACTTTTTGGCGAATAATCGGAAAAGTCAGTTCGCCCGGTTGCTGGGTGCGTATGCCGTCGGCAATGGTGTCGGGCGGTGGAATTTTGACTCGCTCCCCCTGCCGGAAGGACTGCCACCAATCATTTGATTTTTCCGTTTCTACCCCAAAAATTTGAATATTTGGCTTGAGAGCCGTAGCAGCGGTGGCGCAGCCGCTAAGCAGACCTCCTCCTCCAACAGGGGCAACTAAAACATCCAAATCAGGCGCCTCTTCCAAAAGCTCCAGAGCCGTAGTCCCCTGCCCGGCCATCACCTGAGGGTGGTCGTAGGGGTGGATAAAGGTCAAGCCACGCTCATGCACCAGTTGAGCCGAAACGTCGGCCCGGTCTTGGGTCTGGCGGTCGTATAACACAATCTCCGCCCCGTAGCCGCGTGTGGCGGCTAACTTGCTGGCGGGAGCGTCGGTGGGCATCACGATAGTGGCCGAAATGCCCAACAGTTTAGCCGCCAGGGCAATGCCTTGAGCGTGATTGCCGGAGGAGTGAGTTGCTACCCCCCTGGCTTTTTCCGCCGGACTCAAACGCGACAAGGCATTATACGCCCCGCGAAACTTAAAAGCGCCAACCCGCTGAAAATTCTCGCACTTAAAATAAACCTGGTAACCTGTTAACTCGTTAATGGTGCGCGAGGTGAGCACAGGCGTACGGTTGGCCACTCCTCGAATGGTTTGAGCCGCAGCTTTTACGTCGTCAAATGAGATTGCTAGAGCCAATTTGCTCACCTATTTCTTGGCTAAGATAATTGTGAGCCGGAGTGTAGGGCTGTCCTAACGGCAACTTAGTACCGATCAGATTAGGCGCAATTGGGACTCGATAGAGGATCATTTTCCGCCCAAAGGCATCAAATTCACGGATAGCCTGCAGTTCCTTCATTTGGCCGATCATCCAATGCATGGCTCGATTCCGTTTTTCAATCATAAAGGTGGTAGAATCCAGGCCGATTGAAGCGCCCCAGGCAAAGGCGTAACGGATCAATTCCGGTCCCAGGCCGTGACGCATATACTCGCGCCTGATGCCGATAAATAGTGCGTCGGATTCACGCTCAGGGCTTTGAGCTTCAGCCGCATAACCCCAGCCCTTGATAAGGTGGGTTATAATCTGAGGATGGCGTAAAACAGATAATGTTACCGGTATGGCTACCCGCCACAAGTAACGCCACTTGAATTCCGAAAAAAATTTGGCGCTTGACACGGCGATGGCTACATGTCCCACCAGTTTACCATCATCAAACGCGCCAATGTCTTCACCCCATTGGGACAAACATATTGTTCGATACAACTCAACCAAAAAAGAGCGCCCCAGGAGCGTCAAAACCGTACCCGGCTGCCCTTCGATATGAATATCAGCCGCAGCTTCCACGTCTGTAGGCTGAAGATAACGAAACTCAATCATACTCACCAAACTCCATATCTATCACATAAACAGCGTTTTAGTATACTCTTGGAGTAAGTTTTGACAAAAAGGCGGAACCGGAGCAGGTAAAAAGCTAAATTTGCCGGTGGGGAGAGCGTAGAGTTGGCGTAGAGTTTACGTCAAGTGTTTTTTGGCAAGGATGAGTAAACTACAAGCAACAATAGGGTTTAGTTTATTAGTAACTAACCCAAAGCAACCTCTTCTCCTCCTTTTTAGAAAGACCCGGTGAGGGCACACCGGGTCTTTTTAATTTCTTTTAGACCGCAGAGGTTTAGAAAATCTCTGCAGTCTGGACTCACTCCGCCCCCAAATCGGTAACACTCACATTATCAATAACAGTTTTTCCCCCCTGATCGGCTTGGGGGTGAAAACCTTTGATAAAGATGGTCATACTCTCGCCGGTAGCGCTGATCGTTTCCTCGGTTGGCGTCCAGGTGTCTTCAGCCGGGTTATCCCAGGCAAACCACTGCACCGTGTCGACATTCCAGACCGTGCCGCCGGTTAAATCCACCCCCAGGGCCATTTCTACAGGTGAAATACTATGATCGTGTTTGGCATAGGCCGTGATACTATAACGATGACCCACTTTGGTCGGAATCGTCCGCCAGATCCCGGAGTTAGCCGAGATAAAGTCAAAGGTAATCTCCTGGGATTTAAGTCCCGACTGGACATTAGGTTGATAAAGATTTTCGTTCAGGCACGATGAACCATACGGCCCATCTTCGACGAAAGCCGTCCAACCAGAACCCACTCTTGCACCGGGACAAGGTTCACCATAAGGATTAGGCCAGGGAATAAACTCCGTTTCGAAATCCCAGTCCCCTCCTTGCCGGGGCGGGTCAGGCTCAACAGGAGGGTGTGGCTTGGACGCGGCTACAACCGTCTGAGTTAGGGCGACAGTTGTTGGGGTTAATTCGGCTGTAACCGTAAGAGGCGAGGTCGGTGTGGTCACAGGGATGAGGACGGATGTGCCCGCCAACGGTGATGTGGGTAGAGCATTGGGGTCAGGCGTATGAGTCGGCGCATCGCCGAGAGGCAAAACTACCGCCGCCTCGGCCTCAGCTCCCCCCGGCGTCGACGTGGCTTGCCCGGGGTCGGTGGTTGGGGTGGCCGTCTGCACCTCAAATTGAGCAGGCGGAACCGCCGGAATAGCCGTACCGGGAGAATTGCCAAGTCGACAGGCAAGTAAAGGGACAAGGGTAACAAGTAGCAGGGTTGCAGATAGCCTTGTTAATTTATTACCAATTACTATGTTCATTAAAACTCACTCCGGTCCCAGATCATGGATATTGATCGAGTCCAGGCGCAGGGTTCCGCCCGGCTCAGGGTAGGGATGGGCGCCTTTAATAAAAATGGTCATGCTTTCGCCGGTAGCTGTAACAGTGGCCTCAGTTTTGGCCCAGGCGTCATCCTTATCTTCAATCCAGGGGAACCACTGGACGCTGGACGCCTGCCAATCGCCGCCGCCGGTCAAATCTATCCCCAAAGCGACCTCCAGCTTAGCCGGGCTGAACTCTCGCTTCATGTAAGTCTCCACCCTATAACGATGGTCCGGCACAGCCGGCGCTGATTTGAAGATACCGGCCTGAACGCCGACGTAAGCAAAGGTGATCTCCTGGGCGCTCGCACCACTGTAGACGTTAAGCTGATAATTAGATTGATTAAAACAAGAGGATCCGTATTGGTCGCGGGTGGTAAAAGCAGTCCAGCCATTGGCCAGACCAGAGCCGGGGCAGCGGTTGCCGTAGGGGTTAATCCACTCGGTAAATCCCTCTTCAAAATCCCAGGCCCCCCCACTCACAGGTTCTACCGGGGCAGGTGCAGGGGGAGACGGAGCAGCGGCGACAGCCAATTCCGGGGCAGATGTTGGGGTAGGTACAGGGCTTTCGGCCAGCGCCGTTGCCGTCGCTATCAAGGTTGCCGTGACTGTGGGCGTTGTAGTTGGGCTGGCATTAGAGGTATCGGTGGGAGCTTCCACCAGGGGCAGCAGTGGAGCAATAGTTGGAGTGGCCGTTTGGATCTCAAAGGCTAATTGTTCCAGGGTGGGAGCGGGCAAGGGTGTCTGCCGGGCCAGCCCGCAGGCCAACAAGGGCCAGACCAGCAGCAGGATTGCCCAACCCCAGGCTTTTGTATTTTGATTGAGCACCAAATTCTCCTTCAGAATTCCCGACCCAGATTATACTTAAGAGAAACAAAAATGGCGAGTTTATATACTTATACTCGGTTGTCACCCAACCGGCCGCGGTCGTGACGTCGCCAGCCGGTTTGCCGGACCTTAGCCCAGGCGATATTGGGCCCGACGCCCGTCGTTTACAAGAGCGTCTACAGCAACTCGGCTACCCCGTTGCCGCAGACGCCGTTTACGGCAGCCTCACGAAAACACGTGTCGAGGAGTTTCAACAAGCTAACGGTCTTCTCATCACTGGTGTTTTCGATAGCGCTACCCGGGCTGCGCTTGAAGCAGCATAGCTCCTAGCCGGGAGCAGTTGGGCAAATTCATTAAATGGGGGAGTGGACTGTACTCTATTTTTTCAGGCAAATTTCGAGAGCCAAAGCGATAGCTGCTGCTTCTCCCTGGTCCAATTCCAGCCTCAAGGCTTGAGCCAGATTAAGAAGAGGTGAGGTATTACTTACGACGGGCATACGTCACATCATCTTGTAAATCCATAACATCGTAATGGCGAGGAATACCGCGCTTACCAAGCAATACTCCAAACTCATACTTATCAAGGCCGGCTAACTCACGGGCTTTACCAAAAGACAAAATACCCCGACCGTATAACGCTACCGCCAATTCAATCAACAACTGTTGTTTTTGTTCCTCCAGGGGTAAACGAATGGCCTGGGCCACTTGGTCCGGTATTTCAATTTGGATGCTCATTTCACACCTTACCAGATATTCTACCTACTTGCTAAACAAGGTGCAAGCTATCTTTGATAGATATTAGCTGCCCCTGTCACGACACCCCTCATATCCGCAACCGGGGCCGATACTGTATCGCCTCCACAATATGCGCCGTTTGGATCTGCTCCGCCCCGGCCAAACCCGCAATCGTCCGGGCCAGCTTGAGAATGCGGTGGTAAACCCGGGCGCTCAACTGCATTTGGCTCATCGCCGCTTTGAGCAAATTTGTGCTGGTTTCATCAATCGGGCAGAAGTGGTCGGATAGGTCAACGACCCGGCCGAGCGGCTGATGGAAATGACCCTATCTTCCAATGGCTGGCGCAATGTCTCCAACAGGCGCGAGCCAAATTCCGGCAATTCATCCAAGAAAAGTACCCTCCGATGAGCCAGACTATTAGGTCAATTCTGAAGACAAATTGCCGGTTCAGACCACTTCTCGCCATACACGCGAATGGCCTCCAGCAGGGGCAGCAGGTCGCGCCCTTTCTCGGTCAGCGAATATTCTACGCGGGGGGGAATCTCGGCGTAAGCATGGCGCTCGATCAACCCAGCTTCATCTAAAGCGCTCAACCGGGCTGAAAGGGTTCGAGTGCTGATGCCGGTCATTGAGGTATACAACTGTCCAAAACGGCAGGGGCCTTGAAACAAATCACGAATAATGAGCAAGGTCCACTTGTCGGCAATCAAACGGGCCACTCGCTCGACGGGGCACATCGGCTTAGTCTGTGACTTCTGGTTTATCATTTCTCCCTCCAACTGGGGCATTATTGTAGCACAGTTTCTTGACACAGCAAAGCCTCCTATGTACAATGACTTTACTTCGGAAAGTGACTTTTACCACAAAAGTATTACCCACCTCAAAGTTATACATCCAAGCTGCGATTCCCTGGTAACAAAGCTGTCGGCAAACCCGGGTCATACCATCAAACCCTTCCCTCATCTTTGCCTGACACTTGCCTGATACTTAACACAAATGAAAGCACCCGGCGGCCTGATACACTCACAGTGATCAGGTTGTTTCATCTATCTAACGGTGTATCAACCTATAAAACAAAAGATTGAGAGATACCACTCTAAATACCACTTTTGATTGATGACAACATGACCAGTTGAGGACTATAGTAAATATAGTTCACGGGTAATCTCAAATTAAAAAGGAAATAGAAAACGTACCCGCAAGATGTGTTGTCTAGCGTCTTGCGTTTTTCGTTAAGCAAAATTATTCAAATGGGGGGAATATGAGGTTATGGATTACATGGAATCACTAAAGTTGCGCAAGTTTACGTTATGGTTACTAGCTCTAGCAGTCGTTCTGACCAGCAGCGCTGAACTTTGGGGCGGGGCTACCCCCGTCCTGGCCCAGGAAAATGGAACCGGCTCAACCATTACCTTTTCTCAAGACTCGGTTGTGGCCAAACAGCCCTTTCAACTCAACTTAACCAGCAAAGTTGCTGGTGGGACAATTCATTATACCACCAATGGGTCACTACCTGACGCCAATAGTACCCCCTACACCGGATCCATCGGTATTGATAAATCGACGGTTATCCGCGCCCAGGTTTTTAAAGATGGCGGCCCTGTCGGTGATGTCTATACCAAGTCATACCTGGTGGTGAATTACGACCAGAGTATTCCCGTTATTTCGATTGTGGCCGATTGGAACGACCTGAATACGATTATAGCGGCGGCTAAAGAACGGGGTATAGAATGGGAACGGCCCATGAATATGGAGTATTTTGCCCCGGGCGGCGCGGTTCAGTTTAACGTTAAAGCCGGGATCAGGATCCACGGCAATTTTTCCCGGCTGTATGCCCCCAAAAAATCCTTCCGTCTCTATTTTCGCAAATCCTACGGTGGCCCAGGCAACCTGGAATATCCCCTTTTCCCCGACAGCCCGGTAACTAAGTTTGACCAACTGGTTCTACGGGCCGGCTTCCAGGACACCTTTTTCCATCGTGGTATTCCCGGCCTGTCGGATAAACATATGACCGCCCGGTATATCAACGACCAAGTGGTGCGCAATTTGCAACGGGATATGGGCCAGCCCAGTGTTCACGGCAGTTGGGTGCTGTTGTATCTCAACGGCGAGTTTTGGGGCTTGTATAATTTGACGGAGCGTATTGACGAGCACTTTTTAAGGTCCTACTCCGATAAAGACGGGGATTGGAACATTATTTCCAAAGAGAGCGGTTGGGACAAAGACGGCAACTGGTACAACCGTGAAGAAGTTAAAGTGGGCGACTATGCCGGCTGGCTGGAAAACCAAAATTGGGTAGGCAGCGCCGATTTCACCATCCCGGGTAATGTCGGCGTTCTGGAGAACCGGGTCGATCTGGAAAACGTCTTCTCCTATCTGTTCCTCGAAGCTTATGTGCAAAACCTGGATTGGCCGGATTCAAATTGGACCATTTACCGGCGGATGGATCCAGGGGCCAAAGCCAACGAGGGTAAGTGGCGTATGATTGTGTGGGACGCCGAAATGGCTTTAGGCAGCGTTGATGGCGGCTTCAAGAACGATCTTAATACCCTGGAACGAGCTTACAGCCCGCACGATAGTATCACCCGCATCCTGGAAAAATCGTTCATTGGCAGTTGCTATATGAAAGTCCGTTTCTGGGAACGAGCACGGGAGTACTTGGGGGTCGAGAATACTCACAACCGGCCGGCGAATGAAGTCGGCCAACTGTCGAAAGAGCGAGTCAAGGCAGAAATTCTCAAGCAGGCAGAAATTGTCAGGCCGTTCATTGACATGGAAGCACAGCGCTGGGCCCCGGATATGGGCGTAGCTAACTTTGATAACAGCGTTCAACAGGCCCTGACATTTGCCGATGAACGGCAAGATGTCATCCTGCACCATCTCGACATCATGCGCAACGAAATGTTTACCACGTGTAAGTAAGTAAGGGTCACAGGTAATATCCGCTTAGAACTGGGCGGCACTTAAAATTGTTATTAGTAATTGGTAATTAATTGTCAGCCACGATACTTGGATGGTTGATAGCTGATTACCAATATCCAATTACCGATAATGAATACTCGAACAAGGAAAAAAGTTTTCTTTTGGATAGTAATATTGGTCGGTCTCTTCTTTAGCGCCGGACAAATTTTCACCACCTCTGCTGAAACAGGCTCCAGCGCCTCCCTGGTCATCAACGAGTTGGTCGCCGATAACGGCGTCGGCTTGATCGACGAGGATGGGAATCATTCGGACTGGATCGAACTCTACAACCAGGGAAACTCGCCTATCAATTTGGCCGGTTGGGCTTTGACCGACGACCCCAACCAGCCGGACAAATGGACTTTTCCCGACACTACCCTGGGCAGCCACCAATACCTGGTGGTATTTGCTTCGGGTAAAAATCGCCAGGGGAATACGCCCGGTGCAGCTTTGCACACCAATTTCAAACTCAAGCAAGAGGGTGATTTTTTAGGGCTGCATAACATCCTGGAAGATAAATTTGTGGACCTTATCTCGCCCCAATTCCCTCCTCAGTTTAGAGATATGGCTTATGGCCGTTATGGCTCTGACCTGGCCTACGGCTATATGAATCAACCTACCCCTGGCGGTCCTAACAACGAAACACAGGTTTGGGCAGGCGTGGTAGCTCCGGTCGAGTTTAGTGCAGCCCGAGGTTTCTACGAAGCGCCTTTTACGCTCCAATTAGAAACACTCACGCCCGGCGCGACCATCCGCTACACCACTGACGGCAGCGAACCCACTGAAACTAACGGCCAGGTTTACGCCGAACCCATTACAGTCGAGGCCACAACCGTCGTCCGAGCCGCCGCTTTTAAACCCAATTTCCTCTCCTCCGATACGGCCACTCAAAGCTATGTCTTTCTTCGGGACGTACTGGCTCAGCCGTCAAACCCGCCCGGCTTTCCTCAGAGTTGGGGGGCGCAGTTGACCGATGCCCAGGATTACACCAGAGTCGCGCCAGTGCCGGCAGATTATGAGATGGACCCGGAAGTGGTTAACGACCCGCGCTACCGGGATACTCTGAAAGATAATCTTCAATCTCTACCTACGCTGTCACTGGTGATGCCAACGTCGAGTTTGGCTGATCTTTACAGCCACTCCGGGGATAATGGGCCAACCTGGGAGCAGCCGATCTCTCTGGAATTTATCTATCCTGATTCCAATAATAGTCAAGATTTTCAAATCAATGCCGGCCTCAAGCTTCAAGGCAGCCTTACCCCGGGCGAAATTTCGAAGCCATCCTTCCGGCTACTGTTCAAAAACGAGTATGGCCCTACCAAGCTTGATTATCCCCTTTTCCCCGACTCTTCCGTCAAAGAGTTCGACTCGCTGATCTTGCGGGCCACTTCACTGGATGAACCAACGGCAGCCACGCGAGATGAGTGGTTACGCGCCGCGCAGAATGTTATGTCGGGCCTCAGTCCCCACGACATATTTGTGCATCTTTATATCAATGGGTTGTACTGGGGGATGTATAACGTGGTCGAAAGACCGGATGCCTCATTTATGTCGGCCTATTTAGGCGGCGAAAAGGATGATTGGTTCATAGCCAACCAGGCCGGGCCGCTTAATCCTGACAAGGGCAGCGCCGCCGATCCATTAAACTATCTATTTACCGTGCTCAGTTTTGCCGGCGATAACAACAGCGGCCTGACTCAAACCGATCAACTGACCCAGCTCTATACCAACGCTGCTTCGTATTTCGATCCGGCCCAGTTCAGCGATTATATCATCCTAAATTGGTATGCCCAGGCTATGAACTGGCCCACCACGAACTGGCAAGTCGCCATTCATCGCCAAAACTCGCTGGGGCAGGGCAAAATCCTGGTTTGGAATGAACCCACCGGAACCACCCTCCAATCTAGCGGGGTGGTTAGTTCTTCAACCGGCATCGATCAGGCGCTTTTTGCGACCCTGCTGCAAAACCCTGATTTCAGGATGCAATTGGCCGACCGGATGTATCAGCACCTGTTCAACGGCGGGGCGCTTACCGATGCTCAGGCTCAAACTCGTTGGCTGCATCAGAATCACACCCTGGAAGAAGCGATTGTCGGCGAGATAGCCCGCTGGGGCGATGCCCGCCCAAAGCCTCCCACTCAGGAGGAGTGGCGCAAGGCACAAGATGAGGTGGCACAACGAATGAAGGGCGCGGCAGGCCGGTTCATAACAATGGCGCGGGAAGCGGGTTACTATCCAGAACTGGACCCGCCGATATTTAGCCAGGAAGGCGGCCTGGTCGAGACCGGGTTTACGCTGAATATGAGCCTGCCCAAACTTTCGCAAGGGGGCACAATTTACTACACCACCGATAGCTCTGATCCCCGGATGCCTGTCACCGGAGATATTGGCCCCACGGCCGTGGCTTACAGCGGCCCGGTGATGTTCACGGCGAATACCCTCGTTAAAGCGCGCGTTTGGGATGGTCAGGCCTGGAGCGCCTTGAACCAGGCCAACTTCAGCGTTGTAGCCCAGGATAACAAGCTTCGCCTCACCGAAATTATGTACAATCCGGTGGAGGGCGACGATTTAGAATTTATGGAACTCAAAAATATGGGTGAGGCTGAGGTAGCCCTGGCCGATGTCTCCATTGTAGAAGGAGTATCCTTCATCTTCCCGCCGAATACCCCTGCTTTAGCGCCAGGCCAATTCACTATGCTGGTGAGTAATCCAACCGCCTTTGCTGAACGATACCCCAATGTCCCAATCGGTGGGGTTTACGACGGCCATCTCTCCAACAAGGGTGAGAAAATTACGGTAGTAGATGCAGAAGGCGCAGTAATCATAGAGGTTGAGTACAACGACGAATATGGCTGGCCGGTTAGTGCCGATGGTCGCGGCGACTCGCTGGTTCTGTTTGATCCTGATGGAGATCCGAATGATCCCCAAAATTGGCGAGCCAGCGCCAGAGTAAGCGGTTCGCCCGGAGCAGATGAACCGGCGGCTCAGGTAAGCCAGCCGATGAACTAAATAAGATCACTTCCTAATTCCGGGATGGAGCGACATTGCAATGTCGCTCCATCCCGGAATTTTTTATGATTTGATTTAAGTGGCTACCGTCTACGACTGTCGGGAATAAAAAATTGGAAGGGGCCGCGGGCTGCCACGATTTGTTGCTCGTAATCACGAATGAGTTTGAGCAGTCGCTCTTTAGCCGCTCGCCATTCCTCACTGTCCAGCACCTTCTGTAACACGGCCTCGTCCTGGGCGCGGAAAGCAATGAGCCGCATCGGATAATCACCATAAGCGGTGTGCCAGCCCTCGACCATAATCAGCCCCATATTTTGTAAGGTAGGCAGAAATTCGCCAAGCACATAACGATAATATTCAGCCTCGCGGTGAGGTTTTATATCGTAGGCTATTAATAGCTTAACTTCCATACCCACAACCTTTAGCTACGGCTCAGTGGGGCAATTATAACACGCTGCCGATGATTATGCCAACCAAATGGACGCGGTGGGTCGAGTTTGGCCTGGCCGGAGGAGATAAAGTATAATTACCCCATCATTTCAACCTCGGAAGATACCACCCATTGATTCGGAAATATGTTCGTATCGTTTTTATCTCGCTGATTCTCTTGCTTACTGCACTCTGTCTGGGGGGAGCTCTCACCGTGCTCGGTTCTGGACTGACCGCCTGGTTGGTCTTCAACCAGGCGACTCCTACAGAGATACCCATCCGCAGAGTGGTCGCTCTAGCCAGTTCGACTCCCGTACCCAGCCCGACGCCTACGTTGACGCCTACTAAAACTCCCACCCCACCCCCAACCCCCACCCCACTTCCTACGCCATTGCCAACTTCTACTTTTACCCCCTCACCAACACCTCTTCCCCCCACCCCCACTCCACTTCCTACCCAACCGCCCCCAACTGCCACACCTACCCCAGCGCCACCCAGCTTTCCTTTTACCATCCTGGAAACCGCAAAATTTGATACAAGCCACCTCAATTTTGATGTCTACATTGCTATCACTGACGAGCATAACAAACCCGTGAGCGGCTACCGGGTGATTGGCCGCCATAGCAGTGGCTTGCAGATCGACAGCCAGGTGAGCGCGAACGATTGGACGGTCAACAGCGGGGCCAAACATTATAAAGCCGGCAATATCAAATATGAAGCGTTCAATTCACCCAGCGGTATCTGGACCCTGCAACTGGTCGACGAAGCCGGGCAGCCGGTTGCCCCGGCGATTGATTTTCCCTTCGACGCTGCCAGCCCTACATGGTACTTCGTCATTTACCGGCGCACGGGTGACTGACACAGTTTTGTTTATTTTTCTTTGCTTGACTCTTGCCACTCAAGCAAGTCCGTGCTATAATTTCAAATGTTTAAGGATAAAGGTGTGGACCAGAAAAGTGGGGCTTCCCCACTTTTTCTTTATGTGGTCAAATGTTACTTGTCTGAGTCAGGAGGCTCTAAGGACGCAGTGAAGAAAGACTTTAAAGAACTCATGCTCGCCATCAACCAGGTGTGCCATGAGCGGCAGCTACCTGTAGACGTGGTCTTGGAAGCGGTTGAGGTAGCACTTATACAGGCTTACAAGAAAAACTATAGCGGTAATCACTCCGTTACCGCTCAGATCGACGCGAAAACAGGTAAAGCGGCGATTTTTATTGAAAAGGTAGTAGTGGAAACGGTGGAAGATGAGCGGAATGAAATTCTGCTAGACCAGGCCAAGTCCATCAACCCACGAGTCAAAGCGGGTGAGTTGGTGTCAATTGACAGCACTCCCGAAGGTGATTTTGGACGCATCGCCGCTCAGACAGCCAA
Source organism: uncultured Caldilineaceae bacterium (assembly GCA_964622215.1). GTDB lineage: Bacteria > Chloroflexota > Anaerolineae > 4572-78 > J111 > DSQQ01. The sequence goes on along the minus strand of CAZUNT010000017.1, from coordinate 21,515 downwards.
ACAGGTGATATTGCAGCGTATCCGTGAAGCCGAGCGTGACGCGCTTTATAATACTTACGCCGAGCGCGAAGGCGAAATCGTCAATGGGACGGTCCACAAAATTGACTCACATCAAGTGACGCTTTCGTTGGGTAAAGTTGAGGCCTACTTGCCCCGGAATGAACAAATTCCAACCGAGCGTTACAGCGAAGGCCAGCGTTTGCGGGCCTATGTCGCCTCAGTGAAGAAAGCCAGTCGCGGCCCTGAAATCATTGTCTCGCGGACTCACCGTAATATGTTACGCCGCTTGTTGGAAGTTGAAGTGCCGGAAATCTACAACGGCACGGTGGAAATCAAATCCATTGCCCGCGAAGCCGGTTATCGCTCCAAGGTAGCTGTGGCGGCTCTACAAGAAGGCGTCGACCCGGTTGGCTCCTGTGTTGGGATGCGGGGAACCCGGATTCAGAGCATCGTCAACGAACTGAACGGCGAAAAGATCGACGTGGTGCAGTGGAATCCCGACCTATCCTACTTCATCGCCAATTCCTTGAGTCCCGCCAAGGTTATGAACGTAATGCTCAGCGACGAAAAAGGCAAAACCGCTATGGTGGTAGTGCCGGATAAACAATTGTCGCTGGCGATTGGCAAAGAGGGGCAAAATGCCCGCCTGGCGGCCAAGCTAACCGGCTGGCGCATCGACATTAAAAGCGCTAGCGAGGCTATCACAGAAACTCTTGATAAATTGAGGGAAGATAAAGTCCTGCGGGAGCGTCTAGCTAGTAAGGCCGAAATTTTTAATCTGGCGGCCCATATTTTGAGCGCCAAGAATCCCGTCGAGTATAGTGATCCTGAATTAAACGTGTTGAGCCAGGCCATCGAGGCAGTCAACCTGGCCGAAATGACCGCCAAGCGAGAGCAAAAAGCTAAAATGGCCGCTGAGGTTGAAGCCGCCAAGCAAGCCGCCAAAACTAGAGATATTTTGGCCGAAGCTGAAGCTATTTTAACCGGTCAACTGCCGGTATCTGAGGGCGTTGAAGAAGCAGAACCGGCCGAGGCGGTCGAACCGGGTGAAGAAGTAACGCTTGAACCAGAAGTGGAACCGGAGCCGGAAATTGTCGCCGCAGCCGAAGTGGTAGAGATGGTCGAGGCTGAGCCTGAAGTTGAAACCCAGCCTGAAGTCGAAACCGAAGAGGCGCAAGAACTTATCGCCGCTGCCGAGTCGCTTCTGGCGCAACCAGAGGAACCCGTTGTCGTGTCCGAGGGAGTAGCCGTAGAAGAGTGGACAGAGGAAGAAGAGGAAGACAAGGAACGCGGCAAGAAGAAGGGCGGTAAGAAAAAGCGGTTGGTTTACGATGAGCGGCTGGGCCAGGTAGTCACCGAACGACGCCGCAAACCAAGCCGACGTGGCGGCGGCTGGCTGGATTATGAAGAAGATGAGTGATCGAGGTGATGGTTCGACCGAAACATAGGCCACAACGTACTTGTATTGTTTGCCGCGAAACCAAAGATAAGCGCGAACTCATCCGGGTGGTGCGTACGCCGGAAGGACAGCTCATTATCGATCCAACCGGCAAAGCCAACGGTCGAGGCGCTTATCTTTGCCGGCAGGCAAGTTGTTGGGAAAAAGGATTGCAGAAGCAACGTTTGGCCCAGGCTCTTAAAATAACGTTTAATGCGGAACAAATCGCAGCGTTACAAACTCAGCTACAAACTGAACTGGCGAAAGTTTAAGTTCATGGACGGCCAGAGTGTATCCTAAGGGAAGGATGACTCACCCACAAAAGAACCGTTACAACGGTTTGAGGTTGATAAAGGAATATAAGCTGTGAACACGTCCTTGAAACACGTGTGGAGCGAGGCTTTATGAGAAGCTAATTTATTGTATCTCCCTCTTTGCTCCCTCTAAAGCCCCTGCCCCCTGGCTTTTTGACTGCTTTATCACCTCAAAAATTGTTTTAACTCTATAATTTTTCACAACCGTTTACCGGTGTGTGTCAATTGTGCCTATTGCCCTGCCTGGGCGGTTTAGGCATGTTGCCCGGTAAAACGAGGGCAGCAACCATGCCATAGTGCGGTTTGCTGAAATTAAATTTTCGATGAGAGGTGGTTATTATGGCAGCAATTGTTACTCCAAAACCAAGAGAAGCGGTAACAGGTAATAGTAAAAAAAGCATCGAGGTGCCACCGGTCATTACGGTCAGAGATCTGGCCAAGCTTATGTTAGTTAGCCCTATTGAAATCATCAAAGAACTGATGAACAATGGGATGATGGCAAATATCAACCAACAAATTGACTTTGATACTGTATCGATCATTGGCGAGGGCATGGGTTTTGAGATCGTCGCCCCTACAGTCGCCGAACCTGAACCCGTTAAAAAAGAAGAAAAAGTTCCTTTACACAAACAACTTATTGCCAGTGAAGACCCGAAGAGTCTGAAACCCCGCCCGCCCGTAGTGACGGTGCTGGGCCACGTGGATCATGGCAAAACAACCCTCCTGGATGCGATTCGTAAAACCCATGTGGTTAAAGGCGAAGTCGGTGGTATTACCCAACACATCGGCGCTTATCAGGTATACCTGGGCGACCGGCCTATCACCTTTTTAGACACGCCCGGCCACGCTGCCTTTACCGCCATGCGCGCTCGCGGCGCTCAGGTTACGGATTTGGCTGTGTTGGTGGTAGCAGCAGACGATGGGGTGATGCCCCAAACTCGTGAGGCCGTGGAACATGCCCGCGCCGCCGGGGTGCCCATTGTGATCGCGCTGAATAAAATTGACAAAGTCAACGCCAACCCCGACCGGGTTAAACAAGGGCTGGCCGATATTGGCCTGGTGGTCGAAGATTGGGGCGGTGATGTGATTTGTGTCCCCCTCTCGGCCAAAGAAAATACCGGTATTGGCGAGTTGCTGGAAAATATTCTGTTAGTGATGGATGTGGCTAATCTGCAAGCCAATCCCAATCGCCCGGCGCAAGGGGCGGTCATCGAGAGCCAGGTCGATAAAAGGAGCGGCGTTTCGGCTACCCTGTTGGTGCAAAACGGCACCTTGAACGTGAGTGATCTTATTGTCATCGGTACACATTACTCGCGTATCCGGGCCATGTTCAACGACAAGGGCAAACGTATCAAATCTGCCGGCCCGTCCGTTCCCGTCTCGATCCTGGGCCTGGCCGAAGTGCCTGAGGCGGGCGAATTTTTTGAGGCTGTGGCCAATGAGAAGGTGGCCCGCGCTCTGGTTGAAGAGCGTAAGGCCAAGATGGTCAAAGGCCCGCAAATGACTGCTGCCCGACCCATTTCCCTGGAAGAGTTTTTCAGCAAAACCCAAGAAAATGGTGACCATACCCTCAATATTATCCTCAAAGCCGATGTACAGGGTTCGCTGGAGCCGATTGTCAACTCGCTTAAAGATTTAGGCGACGATAAGTTAAAAATCAAATTGCTCATGGAAGGTACCGGGAATATCACCGAATCCGATGTCTTCCTGGCCATCGCTTCCGGGGCAATTGTGATTGGCTTTACGGTAGGGATAGATCCGGCCGCGGCCCGACTGGCTGAGAGCGAGGGTGTTGATATTCGCCAGTATGACATCATCTACAAATTGATCGATGACATTGACAAGGCACTCAAAGGGCTGCTGGAGCCGGTTTATGCTGACAAAGTTATTGGCCGGGCTGAAGCCCGTGCTGTGTTCAAAATACCCAAGAAGGGGAATATTGCCGGTTCTTATGTCCTCGATGGTCACATTACCCGCAATGCGCTGGCTCGGGTTCTCCGCCAGCAGAAGACTTTGGCCGACAGCAAAATTTCGTCGCTGAAACGCTTCACCGAAGATGCGCGCGAAGTTGCCGCCGGCTTTGAGTGTGGTATCGGCATTGATGGGTTCGACGATTTTTTGGTGGGTGATATTATCGAAGCTTACGTAAAGGAGCGAGTCAACTAGCTGATGGCCAGTCGACGCCAGCGGCAGGTAGGGGAATTGCTGCACGAAGAAATTAGCCGGATCATCCAGCGTGAGGCCAAAGACCCGCGCCTGGGGTTTGTGACCGTTACCGGGGTTGAGGTCAGCCCGGATTTACGCCAGGCTCGCGTATATGTCTCGGTGCTGGGGGATGACGCCGAGGCTAAAAGCACGCTCGCCGGTTTGACCAGCGCGGCCCGCTATTTTCGCAGCTTATTGCGGGAGTCGCTCTCTCTGCGCTATATTCCCGACCTCTCTTTTAAGCTGGACACTTCGCTGGAGCAAGGACTGCGGGTTGATGCTCTCCTCGATAGAATCAAAAAGGAAAGCGGCGAAGAAGGTTCCGAGCCGGAATCGAGCGAGGAGAAATGATGCGTAATGCGTAAAAATTACGCATTACGCATTACAATAAACCTCTAATGGCGTGGAAAAAGTCTCTTTGAACAACTCCCCCATCTCCGGCTTCTTAAATATCAATAAATCCAAAGGGATTACCTCCCATGATGTGGTTGCCAGGGTGCGCCGGTTGGCCGGGCAGAACCGGGTTGGCCATGCGGGTACGCTAGACCCGCTGGCGACCGGCGTTTTGCTGGTTGGCCTGGGCCAGGCCACACGCCTGATTGAATACCTGATGACCGGTTGCAAGCAATATCAAGCGACCATTCGTTTTGGGGTTACGACGGACACACTTGACGCAGAGGGCCGGGCGCTTAACCGGAATGATCCCTCCGGTTTAAGCGAGAGTCACCTACGCGAAATTCTACCGGCCTTTCTAGGCGAAATCGAGCAAATCCCCCCGCTTTTTTCGGCCTTAAAAAAAGGTGGACAGCCCCTTTACAAGAGAGCCAGGGCCGGCGAGACGGTTGAACTAGAACCACGACGTGTCACTATCCATGCCCTGACCTGGGTAAACTGGCAACCGCCTGATCTGACCCTGGATATTACCTGTTCGCCCGGCACTTACATTCGTTCTTTGGCGCGTGACTTGGGTGAGGCGGCAGGCGTAGGGGCGCACCTGGCCGAGTTGATCCGCACGGCCAGCGGCCCCTGGCAACTAAGCGACGCTGTTCCTCTGGAGCAGCTTGAAGGTGAAGCCGCCCACAGCAAATCGGGCTGGCATAAACATCTGCACCCTCTAGACCGGGCGGTGACGTTTCTGCCTAAAGTGGTTTTGGCAGAGGAAGAAGCAATACGGGTGAAACAAGGACAGCAGGTTCAAATAGATATGGCTGCCAGTGCGATACCCCTTAAAGATGAGTCGCCCTTAAAACTGGCAAGAGCCTACACGTCACAAGGAGATTTCCTGGCGGTTTTGACATTGGCCGAACCCGATGCTAAACTTTGGCAGCCGAAGAAAGTATTCAAAACCGGGTAAACGATGCAAATTATTCAAGAATTGACAACGGCCAAGATAAGCAACCCTACGGTACTGACCATCGGCACCTTTGATGGAGTGCATCGAGCGCACCAGGCGCTGATTAAGCAGCTCACCCAGTCGGCCCGAGAGCGCCAGGCCCAAGCTGCCGTCATTGCCTTCCACCCCCGCCCCAAAGCCGTGCTCACGCCTCAGTTCAACCATAACGACTATTTGACTACACCCGAGGAGCGTTTGGCCTTATTTGCGAAGCTAGGGATTGACAGCCTCGTTCTGATCCCCTTCACCATAGAATTGTCGCGCATGTCGGCCCACGATTTTATGAAATTGCTGACCGAGCGGCTCCAGATGGTCGAATTATGGGCCGGGCGCGATTTCGCCCTGGGGAAAAATCGGGAGGGCAACCTGGAAAAGCTGATCGCCTTGGGCCGGGAACTTGATTATACGGTCAGGGAATTTACGCCCATCTTAATCAACGGCGCGATCATCAGCAGCACTAAAATCCGCCAATTCCTGCTAGAGGGAGAAGTCCGTCAGGCCACCGATTTTCTAGGGCGTTATCCCTCGTTCAGCAGCGAAATTATCCAGGGGGCGCGACGAGGCCATTCCATCGGCTTTCCTACGGCCAATTTTGCCGTACCCGCCGAGCGATTACTCCCCGCCAACGGCGTCTACGCTACCTTTGTCCAATTCCCCGGCAGCAACAAGCGGCTGCCCAGCATAACCAATGTCGGCATCCGCCCCAGTTTTGGTGAAAGCGACCGTACGGTCGAAACCTATATTTTTGACTTTGATGGCAATCTCTACGGCCAGCGGCTCATCCTGGAATTTATAGAGCGCCTCCGTCCGGAAAAGAAATTTAACGGCATTGACGAACTGGTAGCCCAGATCACCCACGATGCCGTCCAGGCTCGCGCCCTGCTGGCCCAGGAACAAATTCCGAGTTTTGAATTTTAAGCTTTAAGCCTGAAAAATAGAATAGGCCACGAAGCCCCCGGCAGCAGTGATAGATCAGCCATTCGTTGTGCCGGGGGTTTTCTTTTTAGGTAATTTCTCATTTCTCAGGAGAGGACCAGTCCAACTATGGAATATCCCAAAGCGCTACCTATACAAACTCTTTTTTGGCGCAAGAATCAAGCCTTCTTCAGCGAAATTATTTTTGTATTGGTGGTGATGGTCTGGGGCATTACTTTTATTTTCAGCCGGGATGCTTTGCAAGTCATCGGGCCTTTTGCCTACAACACCATCCGGATGACGATGGGTGCGGTTACCCTGGCGGTGTTGGTTGGCCGCGACTGGCAAAAAGCCAATCGCTCGTACCTCTGGCCATCGCTGCTGACGGGCCTGGTCCTCTTTGGCTCCTACGCCGCGCAGGCTTACGGGCAGCAATCCACTACCGCCAGTAAAGCTGGCTTTTTGACCGGCACCAACCTGGTTTACGTTCCGATTTTGTCTGCCTTTTTATTGCGCCGCCCCCCTAACAGCACGGCGATTGCCGGTGTCGTTTTGGCTTTTGTGGGTCTCTATCTCATCTCCTTTGAAGGCAGTTTGGGCAACTTAACCGTTGCCCCAGGCGATTTTTGGGTGGCGGTGAGTGGGGTGGGTTGGGCGCTTTATATCATCGTCCTGGCCCGTTACTCCCCCCATTTTAATGTGGTAGCCTACTCCTCACTGCACGTAGCCGTGGCCGCGCTGCTGGCCGGAGTTTGCTGGCTGCTGCTCGAACCCCTGACGGTTCCGGTAACCTCCTCAGCCCTGTGGATCGGAGTGATAACCACCGGTTTCTTGATCATTGGCCTGGGTACCAGTGTTCAAACCTGGGTAACGCGCACGGCCTCACCCACTCGCGTGGCCCTTATCGCCGCTCTGGAGCCGGTTTTCGCCGCTCTGGCCGGTTGGTGGGCCGGCGAGGTCATGACTCTACGGATTCTCAGCGGCGGCACGCTGATTGTGATGGGCATGCTCCTGGCCGAGTTGGGGCACCTGCTGAGGGTGAGGCGCTAAAGCTATTTTTACATCGCTTATCCTCTCAATTTTATCAATTGTCAATTGTTTATTGATTTATCAACTCGTCGATATTCGTTCCCCCTATTATAGACCGATAGTCCATAAACTGTTCCATCTGCTTCAGGTAGAACTGGGCGGCCTGGTCTTCGGGGTAAACCCGCAGCGCCTGGTGGAACATGGTTTTAGCCTCGTCAAACTTCCAGTCATAGTACAAACTCAGGGCCGTTTCAAAGCTGGTTTTGGTCAACATTTTGAGGGCGATGACCTCAGCCGGGTCGCCGTCAAGGATTTCAAAGATAGACATGCTTTCCTGTCTCCCCTTAAGGGGTGTTTTACCCAAAAACCTGAGTTTATATTGGGTGGGATCTTCCAGCCGCCTTAAAACTTCGGTGCTGATAATCAGGGCCACGCCATAGAGCTTACTCAACCCCTCCAGCCGGGCGCTGACGTTGACCGCATCCGACATCAGGTCAAATTGCATTCGCTGCGCCTCGCCCACCGTGCCCAGCATCACCGGTCCCACGTGGATGCCAATGCCAATCCGAAGCGGAACCAAGCCCTGCTGCTGCCGCTCGACATTGTAACGAGTCACTTCGCCGAGTTGAGCAATCGCCGCGCTGAGGGCATCCTCGGCCTGCCGGGGAAAAACGGCCATCATGCCGTCGCCCATATATTTGGCGATGAAGCCGTGATGCTGGCGAATGATCGGGCTGACCCGTTCCAGGTAGGCATTGACGAAATCAAAATTCTCCTGCGGGGTCATGGTTTCCGACAAAGCGGTAAAGGAACGGATATCGGATACCATAATCGTCACCTCACGCTGGGTCTGATCGCCCAAATTGACCAGGCGGATACTGTCTTTACCCAGGAGTTGCAGGAACTCCCGCGGCACAAAACGAGTAGCGGAACGGGTTAACTCGACTTGGCGGGTGTAGAGGCGGGCATTTTCGATGGAGATGGCCGCCTGGCCAGACAAGAGGCTTAATACTTCCTGCTGCTCCGGGCTAAAGGCGCCGGTGACCAAATTGTTTTCCAGGTAAAGGATACCGTTGAGTTTGCCTTGATTGATCAGAGGCGTACACAAGATGGATTTAGGTTGGGTTTGGGTAATATAGGGATCCTGGGTAAAGAAGCCTTCGTGAGCGGCGTCATTTAAGACCACCGCTTCCTTGGTTCGGACGACATAGTTAACGATGGTATGGGGCAAGTTAGCAACTTGCCCTACGGAGGTGGAGGGTCGCGCCCTCATTTCACCCTCAACGATGCCGGCTTCCGCCTCGATCACCCAGTCCTCATCTTGCTCCAGCAGGAGACAGCCGCGCTGCGCCCCGGCGTTTTCGACGACCAACTTCATCAAGGTGCCCAGCAATTTGTCCAGCACAATTTCGCCCGAAATGGCCTGCGAGGCTTTGAGCACACTGGTCAGATCGAGGAGACTGGAAGCCGTTTCACCCGAGTCGGTGGTGGGGGTGGTCCGGGTAGGCAGATCCCGGGTAGACCGGGCCGGGATTAAAAACTGCGAGTAACGCACCTCCAAATCCTTAACCTTGGCCTGCGCCCCCCAGCGCTGGTAGGCATAATGAGCGTCACGCAGGTAGTAGCCGGCCAGTCGGGTTTGGCCCCGTTCCAGGTAGAAGCGGCCTGCTAATTCGTAAGCCAGGGCTTCTTCGTTGAGATAGTCGTTTTCGTGGGCCAGTTCGATGGCCTGGTCGTAAAACTCACGCGCTTCCTGGTCCTGGCCCAGAACCCTGGACTGCTCGGCTTCGACCAGGTAATATTTGTGCAGATAGTTCATGGGGGCATGTTCGGCCCATAGTTTCATCTTTTCCTGGTTGGCCGTCACCTTTTGGAGGACATGCTCCTGTTCTGCCTCGCCGGACTCGGGCCATAGGGCTAACCGGATCAGCGAGTCGTACAAGAAAGCGATAGGAAAAAATGCCGATCCCCCTTGCTGAGGCAGTACGGTTTCCAACTTGCCTAGATATTCCAGGGCTTGGGGGAAGGCCTGAAACCGGTAACAAAGAATAGTTCGGTTGAAATAGACATTAAAAATTGCGGTTTGATCGTTGACTTCAAGATGAAACGGCAGCATTTCCTCTTCGTCATACACCTCACCCTGTAACCGACATGGATCGTCACTGCGTCCCAGCCAGTTCAAAACGGTCTGCCAATAGATGTTATGCCAGTTAAGAAATGGCCCTTGCTTGAGTTGGATAATTGTCTGAGCGCTATTTGTCATTTCTTGTTCAAGTCCTATTAACTCTTTGCCAGTTAAATATGCAACAAGAGCATGACCTACTAGACAATTGGCGCCAGAACCAAGATCGCCGGTTTCCAAACCCAATTGATAGCCCTCCTGAAGATCGGGTAGTAATTCTTTGAGATTCTCTTTCCAATGTCTAATATAGAAACCACCTATCATAGAAGTAGCGGCTTCGAATCTTTTAGCGTTCAGCCGTTTTAATAAACCTAAAGCTAATTGGCCGAATTGATACCCAGTCTCAAAGTCTTCCAAAACGGCACAGAGCATAAGTCCATAACTGATATATCCGGGAATAGACTCAGCCGTATTGCCATAATTAACCGATAAATAAACCTGTTTGGATGCTATCAATGGAAACAGTGCAGGAGATGCGAGGAAGACACTTGTAGATATGCCATTTAGGATACGCATCGCCGCCAACTTGCCCAGATCGGCCATGGGAGGCAGGTCAATCAAGTTCTCAGGATTTCTCCCTGTCAGAGCTGATCGTGCCTCCTGTATAGCTACCATAACATCCTGCGACCCTGGTTGCTCAGGAAAAGACACCTCCAACAACTTTAGCACATAGAGCGCGATTTTTATGGCTTCAAGCAGTTTGTTCTGGGCTGTATAGGCCTGGATACACACCTCATACACTTTTACCCTGTCCAGCAGCGTCCTGGCCTTTTGCAGAACAACCTCGGTTAAGCGTTCCATTTCCTCAAACTGGCCGCTGAGATAAGCCGCTTCGGCGGCTGTCTCGTATAATTTTAAACTCAAATCATACTGCCGCGACCAACTATCCTCCCCCAACCCGTTAAGGCCAGCCTGTAAGTAATTGAAGGCCGCTTGATAGGCCGCAGACGCCTGCGCCTTTTGGCCTGCCAGCAGGTTTAACTGAGCTAACTCATCCCGTTCGGCCTGGCTCTGACTTAGGACACGGCCTTGGTTTAAATGGTTGGCAATATCAAATATCCTCGCAGCCCGCTGCTCGACGGGGGTATGGCGAAGCAATAGCTGTCCCGCCTGCCAATGCGCGACCTGCTTATCTGCATCAGGGATGAGGGTATAGACAGCTTGTTGGACCCGGTCATGAGCAAACTTGTATTCCACCGCCAGTTTCTCTACACCATCCGCCTCCGCCAAGTCCGCCAACTTGTAGGTCTCGTTCAGCGGTAAGACCAGCTCTTCGGTCAGCGCCGGCCAGAGGCGAGCCGCCGTTTCGGGCACGGGTTGGTTGTTGACGAGGGCCAGGGTCGGCAGGTCAAACTGGCTGCCGATACAGGCGGCCAATTTCAACACCTGCTGCGTTGCTTCCGGTAACTTTTGCACCTTTCCGGCCAGCAAATCAACCACGTTAGCGGTGATGTTACGCTGCATGATCTGGACCAGGTCCCACTGCCAGCGGTCCTGCTGAAAGTCAAAAGTCACCAAATTTTCCGCCTCCAGCGATTTCAGGAACTCGTTGATGAAGAAAGGGTTGCCGCCCGTTTTGGCCAGGACCAATTCGGCCAACGGCCGGGCTTCCCCCGCACCGCAGTGGAAGGTATCGACGATCAACTGCTCAATATGGGACAGGGTTAGAGGTCCCAGGGAGATATGACTAAGGGCGGTCCCGGCCTGGTCGATTTTAGCCAGGGCCAACATCAGCGGGTGGGTGGGATTCACTTCGTTGTCCCGGTAAGCCCCAATCAACAAGAGGTCGTGGCTGTCTGCCGCCGTCGTCAGGAGTTCCAGCAGTTTTAACGACGCGCCGTCGACCCATTGTAAATCGTCCAGGAAAATGACCAGGGGGTGCTCCGGCCGGGTAAAGACATTGATAAAGTTGAGCCAAACCAGGTTGAAACGATTCTGGGCCTCGGCCGGCGGCAGGTCGAGCACTTCCGGCTGAGGGCCGGTGATCAGCTCCACTTCGGGCAAAACGGCCGCGATAACCCGGCCGTTCGGCCCCAGGGCCGCCAGTAGTTGCTCCCGCCAGGCGGCAAGCTCCGCTTCCGTACCGGTCAGGAGGTACCGGATCAGCAACCGGAAGGCTTGAATGAAGGCTACATAGGGAATATCCCGCTGCAACTGGTCGAACTTACCGCTGATAAAATAGCCCCGCCGGCCGGTCAGCGGCTTATACACCTCCTGCACCAGGGCCGTTTTGCCGATACCGGCATAACCGGAAACCAGAACCATTTCAGAGGGATGAGGGATGAGGGATGAGGGATGAGGGACTTCTCTCCC